>JBIKWQ010000113.1:0-5809 GCA_044356215.1 Bdellovibrionota bacterium
CGCGTAAAGGCGCTCAAACGGTGGTGGGTCCGTAAGGGCTTGGGCAAAGAGGGCGGCTCTGTCCCTGGGTTCGCGCTGAACACCAATGACAACAACGGTGTCAACGTCAACAGGTACGACGACGACGACGACAACGATAATGTCGGTGCGTCTGGCTCGCCTCTCTCCCCGGAACTGCTGTCTCCCCCTTTTTTCTCTCTGTAAGCGCGCCCGCCCAGCAGGTGATGGGAGTAGGGGATTGGTGTACGCAGTGTGAATTGGCGCTCAACTCAAGAGTCTTAAGGGTTTCAAGGATATTAAGACTTGCTGCGAGAGGATTTGCGCTTTTGTCTTTTAGAGACCGATTTTACTGATTCTCTATTAATTTGTTTGACCATCAGTAATCTCTCAAGGTCGATCATATCTTGTGGACGTGCGGTGGCCCTTTTTACACGAATCAGATCATCGAGAGAGATGAAGTTCGCCGACACTCCTTTTATTTTGACCCCAAGTCGATTCTCAAAACATTTGCCAAATAGAGCGCCCTTGACGCGAGTTAGTATATCAATCCGATTTGGGGGCAGCCCAAAGATAAAGACAGTGCCAGGAGTGGCGAGATCTTCTTCGGTGATTGAGGAAGTAGGAGCTCCGAACTCTTTCAGAGCAAGGAATAGTCGAGCAGCATTTTTGGGACTTGGCTCCACCCACAAATCGGTATCTTTGGTGAAACGTGGCTCAGAATGGAGTATCACAGCCTGACCGCCAATGATGAGGTAACGAACTTTATGGTCTTTTAATAACTGCAACAGTTCGATTAAGTCTGAGTTCATCTAAGTTTCTCCCCTTGAGCTCCCATGCGTGCTGTACCATCTTCCAGCCCTCCTCTAGTCTCTGGACTGGTGAGAGTAGACCAAAAGAGTTCTTGTATATCAACGCATGATCAATTTCGTCGATACTTCCGTTGTAGATGAGCTTTAATGCCCGAGAGTGCTTCTTTTTCATGGAACTAATTGAACTTTACGCCGCGTTGCCGTGTTTAAATAGGATAGTAGTAGTTCTAGCTGAAGCGCAAGGATTATCCAGATTATCACAGTTAAGCTTTCTTAAACTTGGACGCCCAAGCACTAAGACCGAAAAATTCGGACGATGGCTAGCAGACGTGACACTTGGAGGAGGGGAATCGCTTGCCACTTATCTCATTAAAGAGGGGTATGGCCTTCCCTAGCGTTACTTCTTAAAATTTGAGATGAGCCCCACGGCAGCTTTGCACAATTCAGGCAGTGTCGCGGAGAGGTCGCCTAATTTAACCGGCAATGTATCAATGAAACTCTGTAGCGCCTGAATAGTCTTTGGATCACATGACTGTGGAGCTAGAGGAGCCGTTGGTGGATTGAGTTCCGAATCATCAACCAAACCCGCTCGATCGGCTAGATTGGAGAGCTCGACTCCATTGACGCACGGATATTTCGCAAGAAAATTACGTTCTGGGGAATCCGCAATTTCATCGAGGACGGCTTCTGATTTAGGAAGTGAGTAAAGGGGCAACAATAGGAGTGGGATCATTTGGGATCCTCATGTGGGATCATCTGGGGAGGGCCGCTAGCGGGGCGATTTACGGTGGGATCACAGTGGGATCTGAGTGGGATCATCTGGGGAGGCCTTATCCGCCGACCCAATACAGACTCAATTAGTGGGATCAAAGTGGGGAGCCTCGGTTAAAGCGGACCTGGAAGCTTATGCATTTAATGAAATATCCTTTAAGGAAGCGATGCGTCACTGGAATTAATAAAATAGCCCTCACGCAGGGGCTCTGGCTTCGTGCTCATACCTTTGGATTAGAAGAGGGGACTAACGGAGGAGGGGTGCGATCCAAAGCTCTTTAAAGGGCGAATAAAGCGGCCATTGAGCGAGATCGTTTAAGTCAGCGCTATAAAGGAAAACTAGCAGATAAGACGAGTCACAAGGAGAGAAGTAAGAAGATGAGCGGAGAGCAAGATAAAAGCAGTGGGGAGAGAGAGAGTCTACGCCACTAAAACTACTACTGAATCGAGATCCCACCAATGAAAAAAAGCTCCCCAGATGATCCCACTTTTATAGTTACTCGTGCCGCTATGGCTGGGGTATCAAACGGTGCACTAATAGCCGATAGGTTACCCGCGCTTTCTATTTTCTAGGGTTTCGCTCTGGAAAGCGTAAGCCAACATTCTCTTTAAGTGAATTAAGTCTTTATAGCTTCCGGAGTGATGCATTGCATGAATAATTTCGACGTTTTTAAAGAGATGCCCGAAGACAGATTCAGCCGCTCCGCCATCTTGCTTCAAGTGATTGATGGGGACACGCTCGATGTTGAGATCGACCTTGGCTGGTCGATGAAATTAAAAGAGCGCGTCCGCCTAGAGCGGGTCGACACACCTGAGCTACGAAAAGCTAGGGAGCAAAAAGCAGTTATGTGGGTCAAAAAGAGGGTCGAGGATTTTTTTTATACAGCTGAGCCTCTTGTAATCACCTCCATGGCTTACGATAGAACCGGCCAGGTGCGGGGCAAGTTCGGACGGACCATGGCTGTAGTGTATAGAGCTCGCGATGGGCAGTGCCTCAACGCATATCTTCTTAACAATAACCTCGCCTGGCGGACTGACGACAACGGCAAGTTACTCCAAGAAAGATCTCTTGATCTCTTAACTGGGATACCAGAGGAGCAGAGGAGCTAACTGGGACTACGCAAAAATTACTGGAACTTCGTGTAGTGGGATGGATCATTGCTCCGCATCGGAATCGTGAGGAGATTCTGGCAGTAGTTCAGAACGTCTCGACTAAACGCGAGAGGCTCAGCGCCGACCACTTTACCGAGTTCACGGGATAACCTCTCAAAAATGACCTCCTTACAGTATTGCATGGTGCTCCTCTGCGCCCCTCCGGGGCGATAGGCGAGATCTATATCTTGAGGCATGTTCATCTGTATCCCGTGCCGCTTGATAGCCTTCTGAAGGTCATTTGAAAGTTTTGAAATCTCGGAGCCCGTAATGCAGGGGTAGTCCTGTATGGCAGCGATACCCAAATGCGACTGCACACCATGGAGATACGCCTTATCTATGACACGATCGATCGTCTTTGTATCACTACAACATGTTTTCTTGAGTGAGGTATTACGTGCTTGTTGATAGCTGCACGTGAGACGGTCATCCCAAGGAGTCGTCTTAGGAACGTAGTCCTGGCTGTGATCTGTGTACGGCACACGCTGGGAAGTTTGGGTGTTGAGGATACTTGGCGTCATGTAATTTCTCCTTTTGTTTGACTTATGACTATAGAGCGTCAAATGTACGCCTATATCTCCTATAAAATCGGACAATAGAGCAAAAAAGTTTCGTGGAGGCGGCCAGCTGTTTAGTAGGTAGCAAAAAAAAAGCTCACGGATTTTTCCGGGTTGTATCCGTGTAGTGCCTCAGAGAGCTACGCACCGTTTAGCGCGACGAGAACTTTTTGCTTAGCCATCTCCCATCTCGTCCCTTAACGCGCAGCTCTTCCATCCCCGGAGCCACGCTCGGTATTGGCCTCGATAGTGGCATTGAGAGAGCTATCGCCTCCTTCATGTCTGCCCGCCGACCACCGACACAGGTTAGGTCTCAGGTAGATTTAGGTTTTAATATTAAAGGTTACAGCATCGAGATATTTGAGATCAGACCACAATGGGATAATCCGAAAGTCATTCAACATCACCCCTGTGCAAAGGCAACCTACTTAGAAAGTCGAGACCTTTGGAAGCTGTATTGGATGAGGGCAGATCTTAAATGGCACGCCTATACCCCAGCCTCGGAGGTTAAAAAGATCGAAGAGGTATTAGAGATCGTTGGGAATGACGAGAACTGTTGCTTTTTTGGTTAAGGGTTGCCGCACGCGACCAGGCTGTACCAGAGTAGGGCATGCTCTTGAAATAAAGGACTCTCTACGCTGTAAAGCTTCCAGCTCTCGCCGCTTTGCCTCTGCGTCGCCTTGCCGTATAGGTTGAATCCGTCCTAAAAAACCGCTATGCTCAAGCTTTGAGTAGATTTACTCAGTCACTGCATACAATCGCAAGCTACTGTAATGAAACGACAAATTACCAAAGAAATCGCTTCAATCATAATCCAGACGAGCCAATTTCTGCACGTTATCATCGGCCCGAGGCAGGTCGGCAAGAGTACTGCGGCAAAGCAGATCGCCGAAGAGTTAGGCATACCCACTCATTCAGTGAGCGCTGATGGTCCAGAGATTCGCACCGCGATGTGGCTAGAGGAACAGTGGCGGATCGCCCTGATGCTTGGCAGCGAGGATCGCCCTGCGCTTCTGATCATCGACGAGATGCAAAAAATTACAGGGTGGGGCGAAACGGTCAAACTACTCTGGGATAAAATCAAAGACCAACCAAAGAACCCTCTGCGAGTAATTTTGTTAGGCTCATCTTCCTTACTGATCCAGGATGGTTTGACTGAAAGCCTGGCGGGACGATTTTTACTGCATCGATTCTCTCATTGGTCTCTATCAGAGATGAATGAATTGTGCGGCCTGGGACTCAATCAATGGCTGTATTTTGGAGGCTATCCCGGTGGGGCCTCTCTTGTGCCACATGAGCTCACCTGGCGCTCGTACATACTTGACTCGCTGATCGAAACGACTCTGTCGCGCGATATCCTCCAATTGCAGAAGGTAACTAAGCCTTCGTTACTGCGCACTCTTTTCTTTACTGCTGTGCAACATCCTGCCGAGATAATCTCGTACACGAAGCTAATGGGCTTGATCCCAGAGGCGGGCAATGCCGGCACAGTAGCTCACTATACCCAGTTGCTAGCTAGCGCGTTTCTTTTGCAGCCGTTAGCACTTTATCCATCTCACTCAAGTCGTGCATCGAAACCAAAGATCATCGTCCGAAACAATGCGCTGATAACCGCCGTTGGCGACAGGAATTTCGATGAAACTATGAGAAATAGTCAACGCATGGGTCGATTAGCTGAAAACGCGGTTGGGGCTCATTTACTCAATGGATTACACCCATCAGAGTATAAGGTGAACTATTTTCGAGAGAGGGTGAGGGGTAGAGATCTTGAAGTTGATTTTGTAATCACTCGTGGAGACCAAATATTGGCCTTAGAGGTCACTACAGCAGAATCGCATTCACGAGAGGGTCTTGAGGCGTTCAAGGAACGTGTGCCGAACGCTCTTTCGATCATAGTGGGGCCTGGGGGGATTCCGTTAGTTGATTTTTTATCAACTCCCCCAGACCAGTTCTTATCGTCATCGTTTTAGCGGAGAGGCTGATAGCTTAGCGAGAAAGTCTCGTGATTTGATGGAGGACAACGGAGCCAGGGTTAAGCTAAAGTCTGCTCTCGTGCCCGGGGAGGTGTACCGTCGTGCTGTTCTGGTGCCCCTAGCACTCTCCGCTCCAGCGGGAGGTATCCTACATGAACAAATCCCTCTAGCATCTGAAGAGCAGTCCCCTCAATACGACTCCAGAGGCTGTAACGCTCCCTCTTGGGTATACCTTTTTGTAGGTCGTGTAAGGCCCGGTAGAGCTCATACGTTTTGGTGATGATGGGAATGTCTAATTGCTGCATAGTCCTCCGTTAATGGCTGATATATCCAATATATTCGACGAAATGGTCTCTTCCGAGCGGCTTTTTGAGGCGTGGTACGAATTTAAAAAGGGGAAATCCGCTCGCCGCGATGTTCAAGAGTTTGGCCGCCATGCAGAGAAGCACATATTTAAGCTTCGTCGCGAGCTAATCTCTGGGACTTACCGACATTCACCATATGAGTCATTTTTCGTCCACGATCCAAAGAGACGCCACATTAGAAA
>JBIKWQ010000063.1:0-19615 GCA_044356215.1 Bdellovibrionota bacterium
CTCGCTGGCTCGCATTTTTAGCGGAAGCTCCCTGGTTCAATTCCAGGTGCGGCCAGGAATGGCCCCACCTGGACTTGAACCAGGCATCTACTGTTCGCTTCGCTCACGATTAGAAAATGCTCGCTAGCTCGCATTTTTAGCGGAAGCTCCCTGGTTCAATTCCAGGTGCGGCCAGGAATGGCCCCACCTGGACTTGAACCAGGCATCTACTGTTCGCTTCGCTCACGATTAGAAAATGCTCGCTAGCTCGCATTTTTAGCGGAAGCTCCCTGGTTCAATTCCAGGTGCGGCCAGGAATGGCCCCACCTGGACTTGAACCAGGGACCTACCGGTTATGAGCCGGCCGCTCTAACCAACTGAGCTATAGGGCCTTAGGATGAAAAAATATGAAGCTCCTTCATACAACTCTCCTCCGCCCGATGCAACCCTTGACCGTCACTGAGGGTAAAACCACTCATATTTAGCCTCTGGCGCCTAAATCGTCTCTGCTTAAAGAGTTTTTGGGTGTACGGGGCTGGAGCAACGGGATACTATTAACCCGATTATTATTGTTTTTAAGCGAGTTTATGTCAGAAACGGGGTCCCCACAGGTTCTACAAGCACTTATCCAGTTAAGTAAGGTCGATGGTCGTATCGCGGTTGTTACCGCCGAGTTAAAACAACTTGATGTTGAACGCACAGCTCGAGCACATTCCCTTATAGCGCTAACCCAAAAGCGCGATGCGCGTTCCAAGGTTTTAGCTGATAAGAAGAGCTTGGTTTCTCGTGAGGAGAAGTCAATCAAAGGTGAGCGAGAAAAGATAAATGATCGCAGAAGGGCTCTTGGGACCCTGAACAATTACAAGTTGCAGGAGGCCGCGGAGCGAGAGATCGATTATGTCTCAAAGCAGATAGGCCAGCGTGAGGACCTACTTCTCGGCATCATGCGAGAGGTTGAGATTCTAGAGAAAGAGACAATCGATGCTGATGCAGCGATTCAGGGGATGCGAGAGGAGTTAACCGTTTTTGAGAAGAGTTCATCAGAGAGCATAGCTGAGCGTAAGGCTGAGCTAGCTACCCTGCAGGCTGATAGAGCAGCGCAGGCCACAGCCATCGGTAACGCCCAGACCCTTACTTTATACAACCGCGTCGTCGCTAAGTTCCCGAGTGATCCAATAGCAGATGTAGTAAATCGAGATAGTTGTGCTGGATGCTTTATGAAGGTTGGACCTCAGGTGCCTGTTCAGATCTCACGTGGAGATGTGGTAAAGTGTCCAGGGTGTGGAAGGCTTCTTAAGTTGCCAGCAGAGAGCTAATAGCTCTGCTAATAGCGATATGAGCTTTTTTCAAGCAAGAAGGAGTTGAGTGGATGATCGCTTGGTAGTGGGCTTGCTCACTACCGAGAGGAAAGTCGGGACTTCACAGAGTGAGTTGGCCGTTAACGACGGCGTCGGGTGACCGACGGAAAGTGCCACAGAAAAGAAGACGACCTATCTCTGTAAAAGGGGATAGGAGACGGTGAAACGGTGAGGTAAGAGCTCACCAGCGCGTAGGTGACTACGCGGCTTGGTAAACCCCAGCTGAAGCAAGGCCAAATAGGAAGGCGTTCCGTGGAAACGCGGACGGTGTGACTCGCGCCGGTCCTTCGGGTAGTGCCGCTCGAGCGCGCCGGCAACGGCGAGCCTAGATGAATGATCGTCTTTTAAAGACAGAATCCCGCTTATAGCTCGACTCCTTCTTGGTTGGGGAAAGCATTATCGCTTCTTAACTTTCGGCTCTGGCGTCGGTGTCGGCGTCGGAGGTATCGGAGTAGGCGTAGTTTGAACGAAGGTTACTCGAACATTACCTTCAGCTTGGCTCCTGTCTTCGTTTAGATAAACCTTAATCCTGTCAGCGATAAGCACGCTCTCGGCTTGTTTTAATTGAGGGTTGTCAGTCAGGGTTACAACCGAGGTAACCGCGTCGTACACAGCAAGTTGGCTGGTGGCATTAATGTCCTGCTTGGTGATTACCACGTCTCCCTTGGCGACGATCTTCTGGATCTGATTCTGCTCGTTGTAATTTCCCTCAACTATCTTCGAGGTAAGGGTCATATCTCCCTGTGTAACTACAACGTTACCCTTGTAAGTAAAAACGCGAGTCTTAGCGTTTAATGTGAGAGAATCTGATTTTATATTTGTTGGTAACTTACCGAAGTCCTCGTTCTTCGCGTTGTCACCCAGTAGCGAACTGGTCTTAAAGGCTCCAAGTGATGAGCTCTCTTTTTCGCTCTGAGCGATAGAGGTTCTTGAGACGGTAAAGATAGAAACTCCGAGAGCGAATGAGGTAAGTAATCGAGATATCGCTGAGGTAATTCTTATCTGTTTCATCACTATTTCTTACGAGGCTTTATGACGCTCGTTACTCCGTTTGTTATAAAGATCTCTTGAGAATCTAACTTAGCCAATAGCCTATTTCCAGTTAACGCGAACATCGGGCTATCCAAATTCACTGGTACCGGAATGATTACAGTTCCCTCTTTTTCGTTATAAATCGCCCGTGTCGTCGTGACCGTAGTGTCCTTGTTATAAACAGCGACGACGTTGTCGATTAGTTCAGCGGCGGAGAGTTGTGTGCCGGAGAGCGTCAGGTCTGCCTTCTCCGCAGTTAAGTGGATCGTGTCGCCGTTATCACGCGTCACATTGAGATCCGGCTTGTCTATCATCGCTTGTGCCTGAGCTGGGTCGTAGTTGCCATGTTGCCCACGAATCTCCCAGACAGTTTTGCCGTCTTTAACTAGGCTGCGATGAAATTCGTTTAGCGTAAAACCAACACCAGCCACCGGGGTTTGATTAGGATCTGGTGTCGTCGCGGTAATCGGTGTCGGTGTCGCGGGACCTTGAATGGCCTCGCGAGTCAGTGCTGTAGATTGGGTCGGGACCCTAACTGAGTTGCGCCGATAAATCGTTATCGCGCTAATTAGAAAAAACGTGCCTAAAAGCCCGAGGCCTAACCACAAGCTCTGTTTTCGTGTTAGGTGAAGTGCCACTTGTTCAATTCCCTAAAGACCAACCGCGGATCTAATTGAGCAGAGTGTCTTTAAGAGCGGACCAACTTGGGGGAGGGGAAGCATGCACGGACCATCTGATGGCGCGTGATCTGGGTCTTGGTGACATTCAACAAAAACACCGTCAACCCCCACAGCCACGGCCGCGCGAGCCAGCGCTTGAACGTATTCGCGGGAACCACCTGATGAGCCACCTCCGCCGCCAAGCTGTTGCACCGAGTGGGTGGCGTCAAATACAACTGGATAGCCAGTATCGCGCATCATAATCAGACTGCGCGGGTCCATCACGAGATCTCGGTACCCAAATGAAGTTCCGCGCTCGCACAGAAGGATCTTCTTGTTGCCGGTAGAGGCGATCTTCTCAGCGACAAATTTCATATCAGAAGGGTGAAGAAACTGCCCCTTTTTTACGTGGACCGTTCTTCCTGTGCGACCAGCCGCTAGTAGTAGATCTGTCTGCCTGCAAAGGAAAGCTGGGATCTGGAGCACATCGACTACTTTCCCCACTGTCGTTGCCTGTTCCTCTGAGTGAACATCGGTCAAAACAGGAACCCCTAACTTTTCTCTGATCTGCTGAAGAATCTTAAGGCCTTCGTCCATGCCGACTCCGCGCGCGCTAGATGCGCTAGTGCGGTTGGCCTTATCAAAAGAGGATTTAAAAACGAATGAAATAGGTAAGTCGCGTGTGGCTTTAATAACCGCCTCGCCTACCATCAAACAGTGATCTAATGACTCGATCTGGCAAGGGCCAGCAATTACCAGCAGCTTTTCTCCGGCACCTACCTTTACCTGACTAGAGATCTCTACGGTCACTTTATTTATCCGATGGCTACCTGTTCAGAGTTCGCGCTAGCGCGGCTGGTCGCTGAATCCAAATTGGTAGGAGTCATCTTCCTCTCGATCTTTGAGTCGCCTGTCGTTTGGTGCTTACGAGCCTTGGCGGCCGCGACAAAGCTGGAGAAGAGAGGGTGTGGGTTCTTTGGTGTTGATTGGAACTCTGGGTGAAATTGCACGCCAACAAACCAAGGATGATCCTTCAACTCAATTATCTCTGCTAGGAAGTTGTCTGGAGAGGTTCCGGAGAATATAAGTCCAGCCTTCTCAAGGGCGCTACGATACTCGTTGTTAACCTCGAAACGGTGACGGTGACGCTCGCTAATCTCAGGCTTGCCGTATATATCGCGAACCTTAGTGCCTTCCTTGAGGACACATGGATAAGCGCCAAGTCGCATTGAGCCTCCTTTGAGTTGCACCTCTTTTTGGCTCTCCATTATATCGATTACGGCGCAAGATGAGCCTTCCTCGAACTCTCTGCTTGTTGCGGTCGATAATTTAGCCACATTTCGGGCGTACTCAATTGTCGCGATCTGTAGACCTAAGCATATACCAAAGTACGGTATCTTATTTAAACGCGCAAAATTAGCCGCGGCGATCTTGCCCTCGCTTCCGCGCACCCCGAATCCGCCAGGTATCAAAATCGCGTCGACCATCTGACCTTTATTGGCATCCTTGATGCTTTGCTCCACACCAATCTTCTCGATTCCCTCGCTATCAACGTAAACTATGTCTACACGGCAGTCGTTCGCTACTCCACTATGGATTAAAGCTTCGCTTAGGCTCTTATAGCTCTCTGTGAGATCGACATACTTTCCTACCATCGCAATCGTCACCGAATTGCGCTCAGGATTACAGAGCGATTGAGAGATCTTAATCCATGGATCAAGCTTCGGAGCTCCTGTCCAGATATGAAGAAGCTCGGCGATTCGTTGATCTAGCCCCTCGTTATGCAAGACAAGAGGCAGTTCGTAGATCGTGCGAACATCAGGGGCGTTAATCACGCAGTTCGGGCTGACGTTGCAGAAGAGGCTAATCTTATTTTTAATCTTCTCATCAAGCTTCTGATTCGAGCGACAGATGATGATACTAGGAACGATTCCGAAACCTGTTACCTCTTTAATTGAGTGCTGGGTTGGTTTCGTTTTAAATTCGTGAGCAGTGGCGATATGAGGAACTAAAGTTACGTGGATATAAAGAGTGTTTTGGGCGCCGACATCAGCGCGCATCTGCCTAATAGCCTCTAAGAACGGAAGGCTCTCGATGTCACCTACGGTTCCACCAACCTCAACTAAACAGATGTCGTAATTCTTGGCAGCGAGTTTGATTCTGCGCTTAATCTCATCTGTGATGTGCGGGATCACCTGAACCGTTCCGCCTAAATAATCTCCCCGGCGCTCGTTAGCTATGACGGTCTCGTACACCTTGCCCGATGTGAAGTTGTTAAGCTTCGACATCTTCGACCCCATGAAGCGCTCATAGTGTCCTAGATCCAGGTCGGTCTCAGCTCCGTCGTCAGTAACGAAAACCTCTCCGTGCTGGAAAGGGCTCATGGTTCCGGGATCTACGTTAATGTAAGGGTCGAGCTTGACCGCGGTGACTTTTAGTCCGCGTGCTTCCAGTAGAGCTCCGATACACGCCGTTGTAAGACCCTTACCGATAGAGGAAACAACGCCGCCTGTAACGAAGATATATTTTGTTGGATGAGCTTCCATATGCCTGACACCTAAGCCTGTTTTTGAGTGACAACCTAGTATAAGGTTTTTTCGTTCCTTGAGCTACTCGGAAGCGGTTTAAAATAGAAAAAATCCGAACGTTAGAGTCTAACGACTGCGGGCGGCTATCGGGTCCAGGGAGCTGAGGGCGCTCATTCTTAATCCCGTGGGAAACCTGGTATCAGAATAAGAAAACATCCTAAATGCGGGGGGTTATGAAGACAAGATTTAGGCAGCATGTGTTACTAGTAGCGACTTTAGCGGGGGCGTTTATTATATTATCGGCTCGTGCGGAGGCCAATCCCGGAGCAGATAGCGAGCCTCGGGTTGAAGGATCTCAGCAAGGTGTCAGGACCGTGGATCACGTATTGCGAGAGGTTCAGAAGCAGGTTAAGGGCTCACGATACTCGATTAAAGTGACTGATCTTGATGATGTGCTGATATTAGAGGGTGAGGTGGACTCAGAAAAAGCCCGACAAGAGATCGTTGCGATAGCGAGCTCCATCGCGTCCAAAAGAGTAAGTGATGAACTACGTATTCGTCCAGCCATAAGCGATGAGCAGATCGCGGAGAGGGTAAAACAAGCGCTTCTGCGTGATTATCCAAGTGTAGCGAAAAAAGTTCAGATAGGGGTAACGGACGGAGTCGCGCGGCTCTCTGGGGATCTTAGGAACCACCGCGAGGTAGATGAACTACTTTCGACTACCTTGATGGTGGAGGGGGTCAAGGATGTAAAGAGCGAAATCACGATAGGGGGAAGAGCTTACTACGGACAGCGGCAGAGAGCAGGGCGGTAGTCGTAGATTGTAATTGCTAAACCCCACATACCGGACTAGCATGATGCGCTAGTCCGGTATGAATAATAAATCTCCAACTCCAATAGTAGTTCTTAAACAGGGGCGCGATGTCGCGGTCCGCAGGCGCCATCCGTGGATATTCTCAGGTGCGGTCGCCGAGCGGCACGGGACCTTGCAACGAGGTTGCTTCGTTGAAGTGCGCTCAAAAAGTGGTGAGGTGCTAGGTTGCGGCCACTGGGGGACTAAAGGTATAGCGATCCGGATGTTGTCGTTTGGCTCCGCTAAAGAGGAGTCGGCGTTGATTCAGGAAAGGCTGGTCTCGGCGATTAATTTGCGCCGCTCTCTTGGCTTGCTAGGAAATCCTTTGACGAATGGCTACCGAGTCGTCCACGCAGAGGGTGATGGACTTCCTGGATTGGTGGTCGATCTATACGGCGATGTGGCGGTAATACAGTGTCACTCCGCGGGCATGTGGCGGCTTAAAGATGTAGTGGGGGATTCCCTGCGTGGAGTTGAGGACCTAGGGGTAAAAGATGTCGTTTTCCGGCGTGTTGAGGCGCAGATTGAGGGCGACTCTGACCGAGATAATGAGGCCGCGGATGGATCTCCAGAGATCACTGTTCCAGAGCCATCCAAAGTCGTTACATTCTCAGAGAACGGCCTAAGGTTTATCGCCGATGTTACAGGTGGGCAGAAAACCGGTTTTTTCTTAGACCAGCGAGCTAATCGTTTGAGGTTAAAGGAGCTCTCTGCGGGTAAAAACGTTCTTAACGCTTTCTGTTATACGGGAGCGTTCTCGGTTTATGCTTTTGCGGGCGGCGCCGAATCTGTAGTTTCAGTCGATACGTCAAAGGCGGCGATTGATCTCTGTCGCCAGAATGTTGTCGCTAATTTCGCCGGGAAGCAGCATCACGCCGAGGTCGCCGATTGCTTTAATTATTTGACGCAGATACCGGATACATTTGATCTGATAGTTCTGGATCCGCCAGCGTTCGCCAAACATCAGCGCGCGATTCAGAGAGCACTTCGTGGATATGAGACTATCAATACGTTGGCGCTCAAAAAGATTAAACCAGGTGGGGTGCTATTTTCTTTTTCATGCTCGCAGCTGATCTCAAGGGAGGTTTTTCGGGATGCCGTTATGCGAGCGGCGGTAAATGCAGGGCGATTTGTGCGGATCATCGATATATTGCAACAAGCCCCATGCCATCCTTCTAGTGTGTTCCACCCAGAAGGTGAGTACCTTAAGGGACTAGTGATGGTGGTTGAGTAGGGGAGGCTCGCTATCCAGTCACAACTCGAATTCTCTCGGATTCCAACCGAGTCCTCGGATCAGAGACCCAGTATTGTGAAAGAGTAGTCCATGATGTTCGAAGTCGGAAAAGGGCACATGGGTATGGCCAAAGAATATCTCCTTTGCTCCAATCAGAAGATCTGGATGGGTGTCGTTTAAATACCTTGAGATCCTGTTCGCTAAGCTTAGTTTTGAGTGTCTAAGATACTCGACAAAGTTAATTCTGAGACGAGTCACTATTTCAGCAAAGGCGCGACTCGCAACGCTCGGTTCGCAAGAGTAGTATCTTTCTCTAACAAGTGTAAGGTCTGTCGCGCTTCTGGGTAGGTCTATCGCATCGCCGTGAAGAAATATAGAAGATCCGAGTCGCAACGTGTCCATCTCGATCCTTAGGTTGCTAATCGCTGAAGCAACTTGGATCAGGGCCGCGGTGAACACGCGCTGACTGTCATGGTTTCCAAGTAAAAAGAAAAACTTTTTCGATGGATTAGAGTGGCAGAGATCTTTAAGCCAGGAGATCGCCTGAGTGGTTGTTTCTAGCGATGAGCTAAATCTCGATCGCTTGAAATCGAAAGTATCTCCATTAAGCACAATAGTCGAGTGTTCAGCTACAGAGCGATAAAAATTGGATTCATATCTTTTCCAAAGCGAGGCGCATCCAAAGATGTGCAGATCGGAAACTACGTATCCTTTGTTATTACCAGAGATCTCGCGGCTCGAAGTCTTCATGAGCGGCGAAGATAATTCATCTAATTTCCAAAGGCAAAGTAGAAGAGACAGTAAATTACCCCCTTGCGAAAAAGGCGTTTTTAGCCCCATTATTATTACAAGATCGCGGTTGCTTCTGATTGGAAGCAATCAAGTTTTAGGTCGCCTATGAGAGGTCACTCATCCCACCTATAGGGATGAGGCCTGTCGTTCAAAAGGAGGTGATCCATGTCAGCTATAGGAAATAAATCAGCCAGTCATGTGAACGAGGTGCTCGAGGTTTGAGCAGTATCTATTTGTTCGCGTTTTGGCCGTGGTTATAAAGAGCCGAGAAGTATTCGGTTTTGGTTCACGGTAGTTTTCGAAAAGCAGTGAAGCGCGCGTCGTAGGAGTTAGGCGACGCGCGCTACATGCCCGGAAAATTTAAGAAACAGCTATCATCTCAATTTCGACGATCGCCCCAAGAGGAAGAGCGCTCACCTGAATAGTTGATCGAGCGGGCTTGTGATCGCCCAGTGCGGTTGAGTAAAGGCCGTTTACTGTTTGAAAGTTCGCCATATCTGTCAGAAAGATCGTCGATTTAGCGACATTTTTGAAGCCTAGGCCGAGTCCAGCTAGAACGGCTTTCAAATTGGCCAGCACTTGCTCAGTTTGAGATGTAATATCAGCGCCAATCAGGGTACCGGTCTCTGGGTTAAGGCCAACTTGGCCTGAAAGAAAATACATATTACCGACCTTTACGGCGGGTGAGTACGGCCCGACGGCTTTAGGTGCGTTAGCGATCTCTTGAAAACACTCTATCTTAGCGGTCATAAAAGACTCCGTGTAAAAGTTTAATCCGAAAACATGTTAGTCATAGGTGGGGTTGGTTAAACAGGGGGGATTTTCCATCCGAATTGTTAGTTTTTTATGAGAAGACTGTTTTCTAGTTCTAAAAGTCTCAATGTAGTTGTATGACCGTTTAGCGTATAGGGGAGTATTTATGAGCCAGCTAATAGTTGTAATCGAGGACGAAGAAGATATCCGCGAACTTATTCGCTACAACCTTGATAAGGAGGGATATCGAGTTCTTGCGGCCCATTCTGGCGAGGACGGACTGGAGCTAGTGATGAATTCTATGCCCGACCTAATTGTTCTTGATTTAATGCTTCCTGGCATTGATGGATTGCAGGTGTGCCGGCAACTAAAAGCAGAGCCAAAAACTAAGACTATACCGATAGTGATGGTCACAGCGCGTGGGGAAGAGCCGGATGTTGTTTCTGGCCTAGAGTTGGGCGCTGAAGATTATGTATCCAAGCCATTTAGTCCCAAGGTACTTGTTGCCAGGGTTAAGACAGTTCTTCGCCGTAGTCAGGCTGGCGAGTCTGATCCGCAAGCGATTCTTCGATATGAGCAGCTTTTAATTAACCCGCAGCGCCGCGAGGTGGCGATCGGTAATGAACGCATTGAGCTAACTAATACCGAATTTAAGTTGCTCTATTTTCTATTGCGACAACCTGGGGTTGTTTTTACCAGGGACCAGATAGTTGATGGGGTTCATGGGGATGATTACCCAGTAACCGATCGCTCTGTTGATGTGCAGGTAGTCGGGCTAAGAAAAAAGCTCCTTGAGTACGGCCAATGCATTGAGACCGTAAGAGGGGTGGGGTATCGTTTTAAAAATTAGCGATAGCCTAACAGATTGCCAACAGCGTGTATGAAGCGGATTACACTCCCCCGTTCGATGTCATTTTTGGGAACGCTTGTCGCGTTCGCGGCACTTTTGCCTCTGGCGGTGATAGCATGGACCTATTGCGAAGAGCGAGTTTTGCTCGAGTTGGCGACCGGGTGGGCCGTAATAATTATTCTGCTGGGTGGAGTTTATGCGTTCGCGGTGGTCGATGGCGCTTTTGAGAGGATCCGGAGATTAGCGCGTTCTGTGCGCGAAGGGGATCTCAAGGCGAGACTTTATCCGAATAGGTCTCCGCAACTCACCCCTCTCTATAGCGAGCTGAACCAAATGGCATACGCACTGGATGACAGGATGCGTGCTCTGTCTAGCGTTGCCGAGGAGCAAGAGGCGATCCTAGGAAGTATGATTGAAGGGGTTCTGGTCGTTGACCAAAAGGGGCATGTTCGGATGATTAATAGGGCAGCTCTTAATTTTTTGGATATCACGACGCTTAACGCGGCGGGTCAACCATACAGTGAGGTGATAAATGACAATCGGGTCTGTAATTTTATCGAAGCGGCGCTCACTCAGTCAAAGCTTGAACCTGTCACGATTACGGTAAGCGGGCGTGTGGAGCGAATATTAGAGCTTCGTTCAGCTCCATTACTGGCCAGGGATCAGGTGGCGCCTGGAGTTTTATTCGTTTTCTACGATGTCACGAGGATCCACCAACTGGAGGCAGTCAGACGCGATTTTGTCGCCAACGTTTCGCATGAGCTAAGAACCCCCGTGACCTCAATTAAGGGGTTTATTGAGACGCTAATCGATGGGGCAAAGGATGAGCCCGATTCTCTCGATCGATTCCTGGCGATTATCGCTAGACAGGCGGAGAGATTAAATTCGATATTTAACGATTTACTTACCTTAGCTCGACTAGAAGCGGGGGGAGATGGGGCTAAGATAGATCTCGAGACTCGTGCTATCAGAGATCTAGTTCAAGCCGCGATTGACGATTGCTCTCACCGGGGAGATGCTAAGGGTATGCGGCTTGAAGTGCTGATCAATTCCGACGTTAAGGTGAGGGTAAATTCGAGTTTGATTCAGCAGGCGCTCGTCAATCTGATCGATAACGCGATTAAGTATTCAGACAGCAATAGAGTTGTTCGTGTAGAGTCGCGGACTGAGAGTGGATTCGTTCAGATAATCGTCGTTGATCAGGGGCCAGGGATTGAACCCGTTCACCTAGCCCGGGTCTTTGAGCGTTTCTATCGCATCGATCAAGGGAGAAGTAGGCAACTTGGTGGAACTGGACTGGGCCTAGCGATAGTTAAGCATATAGCTCATGTGCACGGCGGGGATGTGTCGGTTGAAAGTGAGGTAGGCAAGGGGAGCAGATTTTCTATATCCCTTCCGGCGGAGAATTATCCGTTGCCAAGTCCCAGAGTCTGATAAATAGTTAGAGTGTAATAATTCTTTGAGATTCCCATATGAGATATAGAAATCTTTGTTGTCTCTTCACGGTGTCAGCGCTGCTTTTAGCGGCAGAGGCCTTTGCGGGCGATCTAAGTAAGCGCGTTCCAGGGGGTGCATCTTTCGGGGATGTTCTTACCCTTTGGGGAGAGCCAGTAGATAAGGTGGAAGAGGGAGTTCTCAAGCAAACCGTCTGGTACTACAAAGACGGAGCAAAGGTTGTTTTCAAGAATGGTCGTGTGAGATCTTTTAGGCCAACCAACGCGATTATCGCCCAGCAGAGTATGATGGAGGCGCAGGCTAAGGCCGCGCCCGTCGCAAGTGAAGTCGCAGGGGAGACTCGCGATCTTGTGCGAGATATAGCGAAAGAGGTCCCTTCGGGCCCGGATATGCCCTATGTAGAAGCTCCAGCCGCGCAGGCCCCACAGGCGATTAATCCGAATCCGATAGCTCCAAGAGGAGGAGCCCCAGCGATAATTCCGGGAGATGAGGTGCTGGAGGAGCAGGATTAGCGAAAAGAGGCAAAACTGGCTACCGCGATGTTTTTCCGCCTACTAATCCCTAGGGAAGGCCGGCAAAACCCCTCCCTACTGCGAAAGCGGATCTTGAGGTGCTCTTCGAGTTTTCGAGATGGGAAAAAATCCTCAATGTATCACAGGGGATACACCTCCGGCCTTCGCTAAAGCTACGGCCGGCGAGGCTTTTGTCGGACCAGACGTAGCCTTGGCGAAGGCTGGTGCGGTTTTTTCCCATCTCGAAAATCGAATATCAACTCAACCTCCACTTTCTCGCTACGGGTAGGTTTTGCCGGCCTTCCCTAGGCACTAAATAAACCAATCGCGCTCTGTGCTGCATTACCCCCGCATGGCGTTTTGCTTCGTCGCCCCTTCCCCAGAAAAGATCAACTCTATTAGTTCCCGTGATCGCGCCACCTGTATCCTGGTCAACGACAAACCTGGATGCAGGAATGAATCGTGGGCCCGATGTCGCGCTATTGTGATCTTCATTAAATGTCGGCTTAGAGAACTCGATAAACGCCAGTGCTCCTTTCGGAGCGAAGCGCGGGTCTGTGGCGATTGTTCTTCCAGGGGTCGCTGGAACCCCAAGAGATGTAATAGCCCTGTCCCTAGATTTGCTAAAGAACACGTAACTCGGGTTTTTAAAAAGGATGCTATCCCGATCAGATGGCGACATCTTCCGCAGCAGCTCTTCTATGCTGTCGGTGGTTACGGGCTTGGGAGCGATTTGGGCCTTAAGAAATTTACCGATAGCTTCATATCTGTGGCCATTTTTGTCGGCATAGACTATGTGTTCCTCTGTTCCATCACTGTGTCTTACAGTTCCAGAGCCTTGAATGTGGAGAAAGAAAGCATCGATCGGGTCAACCCAAACTAACTCTAGGCCTCTTCCGTCTAGCTTGTTTTCTCCATCGATCTCCGCGCGCGTGAAATATGGAAGAACTTTGTCGCTTTCATGCCTAGCTTTAAGAGGCTTCTCATCTTTGAACTTCTCGGAGAAATTAGCTAACTGGACCGAAAGGAGATCCTCTGGTTTCGCTAATAATGCTCGCGAGAAGACCTTGGTTCTATGCCTGTTGCCCGGTATTACAGGTTCAAAATAGCTAGTAAGAAGGACCTCGCCCCATGATTGACCACCAAAAAATTCGAAGAAGCGAAAGTTCTCAGATATATATTTAAGCTTCTCAGATGTGCTGATGGGCGTATCAAGAACAGAGTTAAGTCTCTCAAGAGCCGTGGCATATTTCGATCTAGCTATCGATATTGAGCCAAAGACCATCTCTTTTTTAGCTGTTTTCCTGAGGGCTGCGAGCTCAGCGTTGATAGCATCGCTCAACCCAGAGAGCTCTAGGTCATCGCTTAAAGTAGGGGCTGAGATCTCTCGGAATGCGGCTGAGGGTCCAGATGGCGTGACTCGCGCGCAAGCGCTTACTGAGCAAACAAGAGCGATAGAAACGATTCTGCATAGCCAACTGGGATGAGGAAATTTTTGTGTGTAGTTCATCGCGCTAGTCCTATTTTGATACCGATGTGATACCACGCCAAACGCGACGTGTTCAACATTGGATTATTTATGACGACTGTCGAAAATTTCGGAGGTGATGCCGCTGTAACACCAAACGATTCAACAAAGTTACTGCTCACTAATAAGGTCAATCTATTGACAAAAACCCCCTGTTTTCAAGAGTGTTTTGGGGCAACACAATCAGACTACATAATCTTCAGCACTACCAAATAAAAACTGCAACCTAATCTCGGCACCCGCATCGAAAGGGAGAACGCATTAGCGTTTGTTTTGAAGAGGGGAAGGAATCCCTCTGATGTTTTTATGATGAGGTTGTATGAAGAGTCCCTACACTGCCAGGAGGTGGTTAGCGGCTTTCGGCGCTATCTTGTTTCCTCTTGCCGCTTTCGCGGTTGGATCACCAGAGTCTTCCCCATACCGTTCTAACTTCGAACTACATCAGGTCTATCAGGTAGCGACTCAAAAGGGGTCGTCAGGTGATCTTGATGTCATTCCAACCGTGAGGCTTCAGGGTCGCGTACGCGGTGTTGGTTTCGTCGACGCGCGTTATAACGTCAGGCGCAATAAGACATGGACGGCCTCGATGCGCAGATCGGGTCGTGAGACTGGTGATGAGATGTCTCCAGTTTTACTTCAGGGCAAGATTGCCAGCGGTGGGGCATGGCAGGCCACGGGCAAAAGGATCTACCCATCGGCCGCGTCAATTATCGGAAAAGAGTTGAAGGTGTCTTTCCCAGGCAGAGCTAAGGGAAGCCGAAAAACATGGCAGCGAGTTTATACGATCCGTATGACGCTTGACGGGTCGATTCTCGTAAAGGCAAAGGTTTCAAGTATTCCTAAGTCAGCCGCGCGCCGTGGGGCCTGCGGGGCGGCTGCTGACAGCGCGTCACTGAGTGAGAGTGTTGTTAACTCGCAAGCAGCAGTGGAGGAATCAGAGATTGTTCCGCCTATAGTGGGTGAAGAGACTCCGATTCCGAAAGAACTAGCGCGAGTCGTGACGATCAGCACAGACGCTGACCCTGAGTGGTATCAGAAATATGGGGAACAGAGTAACGCGGCGATCGCGAGTTTAATAAATGCCACAGAGGCGATCTATAATAGGCAGTTGGGACTGCGCTTTAGGATAGTTAAGCAGCATGTTTACACCGATTCCTCTCCCTATACGACAACCGACTCGGGTATGTTACTGACAGCTTTCACAAGAAACGTTGAGAACGTGGCGAATCTTGGGGTTAATCCGAATACGTTTCATCAGGATGTAGATCTGAAGCACCTTTTTACTGGTAAAGATATAGATGGATCAGTAATCGGCATAGCCTACATCGGAGCTTTGTGCGCAGTTCCATCTCTATCTTTCGGTGTGACTCAATCCTATATGGAGGCCGCTAATGCTGGTATTTTTGCGCATGAACTAGGACACAATTTTGGAGCGACGCACGATGCATCTGATCGGGAAGGATTGATGTATCCTAGCATCTCGATTCCTCCCGCGCAGAAATTCTCTGATGTATCGCTCGGTGAAATAACTTCGCATCTATCAAAATATGGCTCCTGTATCTCCCTTGAGGAGATGTCGCCTCGCGCCGATGGGACGCCGGGAGGGGGGCCAAATATACAACTTCCACCGGCTCTATCATCGGCAACTCTGAGTATTAAGCGTTCCCGAGCCGGTGACCGGAGCGATCCATTAGTGCGTTTATCAGGTTCCTTAATATCACAGTCTGGTAGCCCGATATCATCTGTTGGAATAAATCTTCTCGTGTCTGATGAAAAAGTTGGCAAAGCAGTCTCGGACAACGCCGGCAATTTTGAGTTTTTTGTCAGGATGCAGATCCCAAAGGGTAAGAGGGTTTATGTTTATGTAGAGACGGAAGGAGGAGAGATCTTCTCCAACTTTATCTGGCTTAGCCGAACCGTGCCTGCACCGCGAGGACGTTCCCGTAGCTCTCGGCGATAAATTAGGGTACCCAAACCGGAGGGGCTCCCGTAAAGTAGCCGAGGAGGCTGAGTATGACAGATCAACGTGGCAAACTAGAGGACGGCTTATCGCAGGCGATGAAGGCTATCGACAATCAGATAGCGCGCGCGATGCAAAGAACCCCAGCGGAGCGGGAGACTCAAGGAGTTCAGAAGTGGGAACCGTACGCCACACGAGTTGAGGGAATCGCCTCCTTTCTTCTTGAGGAAGTTGGAGATAACCAGGTAGGTTTAGATTCGCTTATTGTCTGCGCGCAGGCTTTCACAAAGGCTTTGCAGCTTTTAGTTGATGATCTTGGCGAGGATGGTTTGGGCAAGTTACGAGCTGCGTACTGTCTTGACGCGATGAACAAGATCTCCCGGGATGCCCAGAGGGTTACTGACGCATTGTCAGAGGATAGGCTGATCTAATCCATTCCTCGCCATAATCTCAATCATGGCCGTTCGCCGCGGGATTTTGTATTACTCCTCTGTATGCGAATCCTTCACTGTATTACCGGGCTATCTGGCGATGGCGCGCAGCGCATGCTGCTACGTTTGGCTCAGAGCTTGCGTGGCTATGGTGTTGATTCAGCGGTTGTTAATCTCGGACCTGACGATGGAGTGGCAAGAAATTTTGAGGATGCGGGAGTTAAGGTTTGGTCGTTGAATATAGCGGCTAATCCTTTTGGGATGATCAGAGGCGCTAGAGCGCTCAGCTCCATAGTAGATGCATTTAAGCCTGAGCTGGTTCAGGGGTGGATGTATCACGCGAATTTATTGGTCAGCGCGGCCCGCGTCTATTCTTTTAAGAGGTTCGCATCTCTATGGAATATCCGTCGTGGGTTAGATGATTATTCCGAACGTAGAGCCAAGACCCGCTGCGTCATCATGGGGAACGCTTGTCTGTCAGGGAACACTGGAGGAATAATTTACTGCTCTGAAATTAGTAGAGAGCAGCATGAACGTTTCGGGTTCAACTCAAGGCGAAGCATGGTTATAGAAAACGGCTTCGATACTAACCGGTTTCGGCCACGGCCTGATCAGAGGCTCGCTATTAGGCGACGATATGGTATCGGAGATAAAGAGTTCTTGATCGGAAATATAGGTCGATATGATCTCGCTAAAGGGCACAAGTTTCTGATTGAAGCCTTCGCTAAATTAAACGATCTAAACGCTAGGCTAATAATGATTGGGAGAGGGGTCGACACATCTAATCACGAATTGGTGTCGATGCTAGACCAGCTTGGGTGTCGCGAAAGGGTTATATTGTTAGGAGAGCAGTCGGCCGTAGAGAATATATTGCCGGCTTTTGATCTTTACTGCTCATCATCGATTGCAGAGGGGTTTCCCAACGCCATCGCGGAGGCTCTTTCGTGTGGCATCGCCAGCGTAGTAACCAACACAGGGGCCTCTCGAGAGATAGTCGATGGATCAGGGTGGGTCGTAGAGACTCGCGATAGTGAGGCGCTGCGTAGAGGTCTTGCCGAGGCTCTGCAAGTCGGTGATGCGCGTCTTAAAGAATTGGGTCAGTTGGGTCGTGGACGTATCGAGACTCGCTATGGGCTGCGGGCGATAACGGAGAGGTACCATCGGGTTTATGAGGAGGCGCGCATGCATGGAGCTTGCTGATTCGCGGGTGTTTCAGCCATGAGGTCCTTTATAAAGTCAATTATTATAGGTGGTTGTCTTATCACAACCCAAGCGTAACTATTAATTGACCAAGCATCCCCCCGGCTGGTATCCTCTTGGGAGTTTCTGGTTACCGCTCCGGGACCCTTACCGGTGTTTGTTGATTGCTCGCTGACTTTTAGTTGGTGGCAGCAGTGGGCGCTTTCGTCACTGAGTTCCTGCGGCGTACTGGGTTAATTTGTGCCGTGGAGGGCTCATGTCAAATAAGAAGTTATACGTAGGTAATCTGCCTTTTTCGCTCGGTGATGCCGAGCTGGGAAATCTTTTCTCTCAGGTCGGTACAGTTGTATCTGCCCGAGTTGTTTTAGATCCAGCTACAGGTCGCAAGCGTGGGTTCGGATTCGTCGAGATGTCAACTCCAGAGGAGGCTCAGGCCGCTGTTGATAGTCTAAATGAGAAAGAAGTAGAGGGTCGTAAGATCCGAGTTGATATCGCTCAGGAGCGCGCGCCACGTGAAGGTGGTGGTGGTGGCTACCGTGGTGGTGGCGGCGGTGGTGGCGGAGGCGAAGGATTCCGTCGTCGTCGACCAAACGGCGGTGGAGGCGGAGGACGCTTCTCAGGTGGCGGTGGAGGACGATAAGTCCCAACTGCACCACTAGTTTAATAAGCTAGCTAAAGGCCACTCGGGGAGACTCGAGTGGCCTTTTTAAATGGTGCTCTCATTTGTTTCAAAAGTGAAAGGGGCTGGGTTTATTTCCAACCCTCAATCCAACTTCAGCGCATCAGCTAGCGCCTGGCGCATCGCTTTGAATGTGCACATAGTCTGGTGATCCCCGTTAGTGTCATTTGATTCGGGAGCTTCGAGATATAACACGCCGACTTTCTTAGCATCACCAAGTGAGGCATACATCCCGGTAAGCCCCGCTCCATGTGAGTCTCCCTGGCGTTCAATCAGCGGCTGAGCGCACGAGAGCGCTGTCGCGGCTATGTCAGGTTCGCAGGCACTGGCGCTCATAAAGCTTGGGAATCCACCGGACGTTTGAGGTTCGCCTAGTGTGTGTTTAAGGAACACTCGCTCTAACGGTCTGAGTTTTACATCGCCGAAGATAGTACGGGGCATCAGCGCGAAAGCGGCAGGGTCTACTAAAAAGATACAGCCCCCAGTGAAGCCAGCTTCTGGTATAATCTTTCTGATCAGTGCCTCTAACGCGCTACTTGTCTGTTGAGGTTCCGATATCTGAGCATACAAAGCTTGCAGCGAGGCTTGTGTTTCCTTCGCGCACTGAGTCACATAGCGGTTTAACTTTGATTTAGAGCGATTCTTGTGAGAGGCGATGTTTCTCTCAGGATTAAATTCCTGTACCGACCGGAAGATCCCTTCGAGCGCTTGCTTGTATTGCTTGGAGCACTCAATAGCCTTGTTCTTTATAAGAGAGATCCCTTCAGGTCCCACTGTCTTGTGCAGATAGTCGCTGGCCATCTTCCAGTCATTCTCAGCCGAAGGGTAGGCCTCTGGGTTGTCAGCTCGTGCCAGAGCGGCACCGACCTCACACAGTTGATCGTAATTATCCCATATATGATCGTGCAGTGAAGGAGCTGTTGCCTGATCTTCCGATAAGACTGGTTTAAGAACGCGCATCGCTAGGGTTACGGGTGAAAACCCTAGCTCCTGAGTCAATTTCTCATCAAGGGATTGTCCCTTGTTTAGGTTTTTTACAACTCTTGAATAGAGTGAGGGATAGTTCCACGCGATAAGATTAAGACCGGTCTCGCGGATGACTCCGCGGCTAAATCCGGTATCAGGATCGAGGTTCCTCTTCGCGCTCAAGACCTCGGCTGTAGAGGCGACCAGCGCTGTCTCCCTTAAACGAGTCGCTTGCAGAGGTGAAACCGATTGAAGTAGGTGACTGAGAGGTAGATGCCCGTCATCGTTGATGATGCTCTCTACGGCCTTTGGGCATCCCCACATCAGAAGTGCCACAGGATTGTTTACTATCTGAGGGTCTAGACCTTCTTTGTTCGCCACTGAATTTAGCTCCTTCACAATAAATGTGAAAAGAGCGAAGTCCTGTTTAAGGTCCTCGAATAATAATTCAGGTTTACTCGCGTACGTCCCGTCGTTTAGTCGGTGCCTGATAGCGGTAAGAACCTCTAAGTTGATCGGGAACCAGAGTGAGGACACGTGCTTTGATGCACGATCGAGACGCCTAGCGGAGAAATTGTCATTCATCGCGGTACTCTTTAGTTTGGGGGGGGCGGGTGGACACGTCGTATTCCCACAATCCCTCTTGTTCGGTAGAAGGGTCGACTGATTTGCTAAAAGCCTTTAGGCGATAGTCCGAAATAATCAGGAGAGAGGTGCTTGTTAGTGGAAATTATTAACCTAAAAACGGCAGTTGCGGGTCCCAAAACGGCGCATCTGGCTAAAATCACTGCGGCTTTTGAATTTTCGGTGCTCACCCTGACGGTGCCAGGGTTGCGCGCCGAAAA
>JBIKWQ010000007.1:0-64395 GCA_044356215.1 Bdellovibrionota bacterium
GTGAGTCTGTGTGATTCAAGAACCTCGTGAGCTAAAGATCTACCATCCGTCATACGACGAAAGATAAACCTTTTTGAGGTTTTGCGCAGTAAGAAAAATGTAAACTATCCCACGTTACCTACTATATCTTGTGATGCTTTATGAAATCCTTCTCTCCGGGATCTAGATCTCTACATCCGATATAGGCCACGTTTTCCGGTCTAATCTTAGCCCCCGCTCCACCAATACCTGTGAGTCTTGAGTCTCCGTATCCAAGAAGAGCGGCGAGCGACATGCCGTGAATATTTCCACTCGGTGTGGTCTCAGGAGTGTTAACATCACCGTGAGCATCTACCCACAATACACCCAACTCAGCGCTGGAGCCGTATTTGGCCTTTACCGCACGCGTAGCGTATGAGATTGAACTAATCGAGATCGAGTGATCTCCTCCCAACACCAGAACTAAATCATCTGTCATCCAAGCAGACTCGACTCGCGGTCCAAAACGAGCGCTAAATTCAAGAACCTGCTGGACATATCTCAAACGTGGATCGTCTCCAGGCGAAGAAGCCGGGGGCTCGCGCTCATCGCCCGCATCTTTAACAGAGACACCCATTGCGCGGAGCCTCTGTATTAAACCGGAATCTCGCAATGCTTTAGGCCCACCGGCTGGCTCGCGAATACCTGCCCCAAGCCCATATGAGCCACTTATCACTGTGCAACTCTTCATGCCGATATTCTATCGCTTTTTGAGCTACCTTGGGCAGAGGTTTTTCTAAGCACCGATCCGCTCAAGCCCTTGGCGCGCTATCGCCATGGTTTGAACGCTCTCTATCGGCCGCGAACCGGTCGCTAAACCAGTCGGCCCCTCTACCGTCGCGCCGTTATCATCAACACAAGCTGGCACACTCGGGAATGCCTCCCTTGCACATGCAACTATTGAGAAGAGCACCGGATCTGTGTTTCGTATCTGCTCAGCCGTCTCAAGCGATACCTTCCGCGCCTGAGCCCTCAACGAGAGTATATCTGTTAGCCCAAGACGATAAAGCTTCTCTAGGCCCAACACCTGGTAGACATCCAGCACAGTGCGATCACTGTCCTTCACTAATTTCTCTAACGCTAAATTAATCGCCCCCTTAATCTTCTCGCACAACTCAAGAACCTGCTCCTGATCGGCAAAATCAATTCCGAAGCGGACGACAGCGGCGTTTAATAGATACGTGAATTCCATCTCGATCGTCTCATGATCACTAATCCTGCGCAGCAGCTCGGCGAAGAGCCGCGAGGAACGAGCCTCATAAAGAAGCGGCTCTACTGGCCTAACATCCTCTATTACTCCGCGCTGACCGCGCTCATGAAGATCTTTTAAAGCATCGGCGAACGCGTATGGCGCGTGCAAAGACGCCGCAATCTCAGGCTCAGGCACACCCTCAGCTGCCAGCCTCTTAACACGCTCCTGGTACGACTCCTCCTCAAGCATGGAGGTCGTCGCTACTGAAGGAGATGCGAGGAGCTGATAAAAGAGCTCGGTATTAGTCTCGAAGATCATCGCAAGTAGCCGCGCTAATAAGAAATGGTGATCGCTGTTCTCTGTTTTTATACCGATCCAGGTGTAGCCTTTATCAGGGGTATGAAAACCTGGGCCTGGCGACTGCTCTGTAGGATCCTCAAAAACCTTATGCTCAACGTACTTTGCGATTAACAGCGCGACCAATTTAAGATCGATAAACTTTAAGATCTTCTGCAGCACCTCGAGGGTGTCTCCCTCATCAGTTAAGGCGAGCCACTCCCACAACGCGTCCTCATTTAGGGTATCGCCATGCCAGAGATCTAGATCGGTTAACAAACGGCACTGCTCAAGTGACGCCATCGATATCAGATCGACACACGATGGTAGTCCCATTTGCTTCATCACCATAAACAGGCTCTGCACCGGCAGCTGGCGAACCATCTGCTCTGGGGCATGAGCCTCGAATATCGCTTTATACAGCTCCCGGCAGGTGTGCCCACGAAAAGGCGCCACTACCGGAGTGTTCTCGGACTTTGTCATCGTTCTTTCCAAAAAACCGCCAATGCACAAGGTGGCTCGACGATCATAAACAGCTCAGTTTCTTACACGACTAAGCGCTCTTTGCCGTAGCAGCGGCCGCGGCAGCACCGCCCTTAGCCGGAGCGAGAGTCATGTGGATCTGCCGCCCCCCCATACTCGATTCCTCGTCGACTATGGCCACATCTTCCAGTGCCTGCTTGATCTGAGCTAGCTTCTCCTTACCGAGATCGATGTACATCGCCTCACGGCCCTTAAAGCGCATAACGAACTTGACCTTATCTCCCTCTCCAAGAAACTCACGCGCTTGCCTGAGTTTTATGTCGAGATCACCTGTATCTGTACGGTAGCGGAGTCGCAACTCCTTAATACTCGTCTCTGAGCGATTCTTTTTCGCCTCAGCTTCTTTCTTCTGTTCTTTATACTTGAACTTGCCGTAATCAAGGATCTTACAAACTGGTGGCTTCGCTTGGCCAGCGACTTCAACTAGGTCTAGCTCAAACTCCTGAGCCTTAGCGAGGGCAACACCGATCGGCAGCACTCCTAGCTGCTCTCCAGTTGGAGATATAACTCTTACCTCCTTAGCCTGTATGAATTCATTGATGCGATGCGCGTCTGGTTGGACTAGCGGGCGCTTTCCGCGCATTCCGCCGCGGGGTGGGGGCTTACCAAAGGGTTTCAAAAAAAAGATCCTCCTACTGAAGTTTTTAATCTACTACGACTTATCTTACGTTTTGCCCCTTCTTTTAGAACGGGGCCTTCAAACATCAGACTTAACACAAATAGGTTAACCATTTAAGCTCTTTAAATCAAGGTAAACGAGCTTAAGGCTTCTTCTTAGCCGCCTTACCCTTATCACCGGCGGCTTCAGCTGGTTTCTTATCACCCCCCGCCTTATCACCAGCCGGCTCCCCCTTAGCGCCCGCCACTGGCTTGGCATCCCCACCGCCGTCCGGCGCGGCTGCCGCCTGAGCAGCCGACAGGTCACGGCACACAGGCTCTCCAGACTCGATAGCCGCACACCGCCCCTGCTGCACCCGGCACTCGTCAATCAGGGCCTCCTCTACCTTGCCCCGGGCGGAAAAACTCAATGAATTTAGGGTTGAGGCCTTAATCGACATCTTGGTAGACACACAGTCCCCAAAGCTCTCGTGGTCATGCTTACAGCGCTCATGCGCGCGCGCCTTTTGGCGGTTGACCTCGATCAGAAGACCCGCCCGCGCTAACTGCTCATCACTGCCACGCCTCTCTATTGAGGCGAACCGCACCAAGCTCTCGGTCGGTGGCGATCTCTTGGCGTCTACCTTTTCAGTGTCTTTAACCTCTCCCTGACTGCCCCCTCCAGAGCTCTCCTTAGCTGAAGAACTATCAGATGGCGAAGCTCCCCCTTCCTTAATCCACCGATACGACACGTCCGCGGAACAAACAACCTCAGCGTGAACCGGAGCGCTCTGAGCATATCCAACAAATGCCGCAAAAAAAGTTATAAGTGAGGGAATTTTTCGATTCATGATCTGAATTATATAGGCGCTTGTTTCGTCTTACTGTAACGACCCAATCACCACGTTGCAAGGTTAATCGTTGACTCAAAGATAACGAGGTCAGGGGGTTAGTAAAGGGTTCTTGGGAGACACTTAGTTTTTGAGAGGGGTGCGAAATGGACGAGGTTAGCTGTGGTTTTTTGGGTGAGTTAGATCAGGATTTTTCGCAGATATTTGGGGCGCCAAATATGACCGGCACTCCGGAGCGGCGTCTCCTTCTGGCGATTCTAGAGCGCGCGATCCTGGACTATGTTGGCAATAATCCGCGCGAGGTGCAGGAAGCGGAGGAATGGCTGTTCGAGCCACACTCCAACGGCTCCCGCTCACAGTTTTCTTTTGGCTGGTTGTGTGAACAGCTAGATCTCGACCCCACAAAGGTTTCTAAACGCGTTAAATCGATGCCTAGGCGTGGAAATCGCAAGATAGCTCCGTGGTACTTCGCCAAGGAGGAGCTGGCAGTAGCGTAAGGGAAGTTTGGCCGCTTTTCGCTCGAGTTCCTAATGAAAGTAACGGGCGCCGATTCTAGGTGAGTAGGCGCCAATTGAGCGAGAGGCGGTGTAGTCGTTAAGCTTCCACATCTCACCCATCAGGAGCCTGGACGCGAAATTGCCAACCTCACCTTTGTCTTGGCCTCGCCGCTGTCCGATCTCACGTGAGACAAAAGTAGCGAAGCTAAAGCGGCGGATCGCTTTTGTACGTGGTAAGAAATAAAGCGTGCTCGCTATTCCCGCTAAAAAAGTGATCGCCAGCAACGCCGGCATAAAAGCCGTTGTTAAATCCCCGAGCCAAACGGCGATAGCTCCGCAAAGAGCTAAAGCTAGCACCGCGAGGATGGCCCTGCCACCCCAACAGGTTTTGGGCTTCTTTATAAATAGGCTCTCATCACTCACTCCTAGATCAAGGAGGTCATCGAGATAAGTCTCAAGCACCTCTACCGGAACGAAAGCGACGGCGGCAGCGAAATTGCGTAGACTACGTTGGCTTGGTATTAGAGGGGCGCACGCGCCGGCCTCGTAGGAAAGAAGGCCTCGACCAATCATGCGATATTGTTCGAGCAAACGGTTGCAACCACCAAAAGGATGGTCGTGCGAAGAGCTTTTAACGGACTTAGCGAGCTTCATGAGACGATCAGACCACATAGCTCGTCCCCAGACAACTGGCCGCGTCAGCTAGCCTACCGTCTTCCACCGTTTTTCACTGGCACTGGCACCGGCTTAAGACCTAAAAGTGCCGCTATTAAGGCTTCAAATATATTAAAGATATTCGTCATGCGCGGACGGCTCCTTAAAACCCTCTTACGATCATTATACTAATATAGATGATCGGCGCGCCGTAAAAATTCCTTAAATCTCTGTAAAAAATCAGCCCTGTCAGATAACCACCTGAAAATAGGTGGTTATACTATAAGCCTGGGCGAGTCATCGACATAAGATCTAGCAATCTCTCTAGCTCAGCCTCCGGAAGGAGCTTCATCTCGCGGGCCACCTGCCGAACGGTCTTATCCTCCTTCATGGCGCGTTTGGCTAACTCCGCGGCCTTGTCGTAACCGATCTTTGGAGCTAACGATGTAACTGTCGCCAGACTCTTCTCCGCTAGGTCTAGACAACGCTCCTCATTTGCTGTGATTCCAGATACGCATTTACGGTTAAAGTTTCTCCCCGTATTAGCCAACAGCTCGATCGCTTCCAGTAAGTTGTACGCTAATGCCGGCATCATGACGTTAAGCTCAAAGTTTCCGTGCTGTCCACATACGGCGATGGTTGTATCGTTCCCCATCACATGAGCGCACGCCATCATCACTGATTCACATATCACCGGATTAACCTTTGCTGGCATGATACTTGAGCCAGGTTGAATCTCTGGAAGATAGATCTCTCCCACTGCACAGCGCGGTCCCGAAGAGAGCCAACGCACATCATTAGCGATCTTCATCAAAGAAACAGCGACCGTCCGTAATTGGCCACTAACTTCAACCGCGACATCCTGCGTGGCTTGCGCCTCAAAGTGATTCTCCGCCTCGTAGAAATTATGCCCAGTAGCGGAGGAGATGTGCTTAATCGCAGTAGCGGCGAACTCAGGATGAGTGTTAAGACCCGTACCTACAGCTGTGCCACCCAAGGCCAATCCAAGCAATCCCTTGGCCGCGCCACGAATACGCTCTATTCCATGCTTAATCTGTGATGCGTAACCACCGAACTCTTGTCCTAACGTGATCGGCGTCGCATCTTGCAAGTGCGTACGTCCAGTCTTAAGGACATTAGCGAACTCCTTGCTCTTGGCCGCCAAGGTATCGTGCAACTCTTGTAGCGCGGGTATGAGAGCTTCGGCGATTCCTTGATATGCTGAGATGTGAATCGCTGTTGGAATCACATCATTTGATGATTGGCAGTTATTTACGTGGTCGTTTGGATGAATAAATCCGCGCTCCCCTTTCCCCTTCCCTAAAATCTCGAGTGCTCGATTAGCTATCACCTCGTTAGCATTCATATTTGTCGATGTGCCAGATCCTGTCTGAAACACATCCACGACGAAATGCTTAAAGAGCGCGCCATCAACAACCTCTTGCGCGGCCTTAACGATCGCCTCACCACGCTCAGCGTCTAAGAGACCGATCGCCATATTAGCTTTAGCCGCCGACTGTTTGATCGTACCTACCGCGCTGATGAAACTTTGTGGCAGACGGAGTGGCGACACCTCAAAATTTAGCACTGCTCGCTGCGTTGACGCGCCCCAAAGAGCGTCCGCTGGAACCTCCATCTCTCCCATTGAGTCACGTTCAATTCTAGTTGCCATAACTAAGTCCCTCTTTAAATTCCTTGTATGGCGAGGAGGATACCCCACCTCGTGAAGCGAAGAAAGTAGCGCCATTGCCCTCTGTTTTAAAGGCTACTATACTCTCGCTCGGCTCTTAAATTTAAGGATAAAAAATGATTACAGCTCGCGTCTCCACTTTAGCGATTATTGCCACCTCCATCCTCGCTCTTGGCAGCCCTGCCCAAGCCGAAGTCAGGATCGCTACTGTCGACGTGGCGAGAATCATCAATGAAGCTCCGGACGCTAAGGCTAAAAAGAAAGAACTAGACGCCGCGTCAGAGGCCGCTAAGGGTAAGCTTGAATCACGGGGCAAAGAGCTACAGGCGCTAAAGACCAAGCTTGAAGAGCAGAAAGTGTCAGCGGAGTCCAAGGAGGCTGAAAGTTTCCGTGAGAAGGCACGCGATTTTGAGCGTATGCGCGCGGACCTAAAGGCTGACCTCGACAAGAAATACATGAAGGTTAATAAGGAGCTCTCTGAAAAAGTAATGGGCAAGATAGAGGCCTATGCCAAGTCGAACAACTACGACCTAGTAATCGATAAAAGTGAGAAGTATCGCGGTCCAGTTTTATTCGGCAAATCATCTGCTGATATTACAGACGAGATCCTAGGGACTCTGTAATCACTAGTTCGCTAGTAAAAACTCGTACGGTAAATACTCACCGGATTTTTTGAATCGTGGTACCTACTCAGCAAAGTTAGGCAACCTCTTCTTTAGATAGCTCCCTTTTCTGAAGCAAATTAGCGCCAGGTCCGACTTGTCTTATCATGGGACAGGTAAGGTTGCCGCTGTTGAACATCGCCGCGATTTTTACAGGGATAATCTGCTTTGTGGCACCCGCCATCTCAGCCGCGCAGAATTCAGATCCCTCCGCTGGCTACAAGGTTTATCTTATGAGTGGCGCCAGAATGTCGCGGGCGACCAGCATTGGAAACGATCTCCAGGAATTTAAGCAGCGCCCACGCCAAGATTACAAACTGGCTAAGAAGCCCATAGCGCCAAATCTGGAAGATATCGGCCTGGACTTAAAAGGCTCGAACTTCTCAAAACGCAACGAACTGGACTCTTTCAATATCCAACCTTGGGCGCCAGGCCGCGGGGCTGTAGGGGTTAAGGTTGAGGTGACTTGGTAGGATAGGGCGTCGCAGTGTTTTTGGTAAGTTGCTGAGACAATGAGTAAAATATTTTTACCACAGAGGACGCAGAGGACACACAGAAAACCCCATAATTGCCCATAAAATCGCCGTTCTCTGTGTCCTCTGCGCTCTGTGGTGATAAAGAACTGAAACGCCCTATTGGTAAGATTCCCTAGACTTCCCCCCTGTTTTTAGCGAGTATACCTGGCGTGAGTCACGCCTATAATCTCCAAAAACCAGACCTCGAAGCGGCGCTTAAACAACACTTTGGATTTTCCGCTTTTCGCCCCCTGCAAAAGGAGATCATCAGTGAAACTCTCAGCGGCGGTGATGTTTTGGCCATACTGCCGACCGGTGGCGGCAAATCGATCTGTTACCAGCTTCCCGCTCTGATAAGAGAGGGACTGACACTTGTTATCTCCCCGTTAATCGCCTTAATGAAGGACCAAGTTGATGGACTAGTTGAGAACGGAATCGGAGCGGCTTATCTCAACTCTAGCCTCGATGAGGAATCAGCGCGTGAAACTTGGCGCAGGATCTATCGCGGCGATATCAAGATCCTCTACCTATCACCCGAGCGACTCTTACTCGACGGCATGATAGAGAAGCTGGTGAGTTTAAACCTCTCATTCGTCGCCGTGGATGAGGCTCATTGCATATCGTCTTGGGGGCACGATTTTAGGCCGGAATACCGGGCACTCAGAAAAATTCGCGCTAGTTATCCAACGATACCGATCCTAGCTCTCACCGCTTCCGCGACTGAAAGAGTCCGCTACGACATCGTCGAGATGTTAGGAATATCTGAGGCTAAATCATTCATCGCCAGCTTTAATCGACCTAATTTATCATATCGAGTCATACCGAGGATTAATCCCCTCAAACAGATCCGCGAGATACTAGACGATCACGGGGATGAGACGGGGATCATCTACTGCCTAAGTCGTGACCGCACAGAGAGCGTAGCCAAGGAGCTAAAGGAACACGGCATCAAGGCCGCCGCTTATCACGCTGGCTTAACCGCAAAAGAACGAGAGAAGAGACAGGACCAATTCGCGCGCGATCAGGTGCGTGTTATGGTGGCAACCGTAGCGTTCGGCATGGGCGTTGATAAGCCTGATGTTAGGTTTGTCATTCATCACGATCTACCGAAAAATATCGAGAGCTACTATCAAGAGACTGGCAGAGCTGGAAGAGATGGACTGCCAAGCGAATGCATCCTTCTATACAGTTCGGCTGATTCAGCGAAGCTATGGAACTTTATCGACCAAACCTCTGATCCGATCGAACGCGAGGTAGCCGGGCAGCAGCTCTCTCAGCTCCTGCGGCTCGCTGAAAGCTCCGAGTGCAGGCGCGTATCCTTGCTACGCTATTTTGGTGAGATATATTCGGATTCTGACGGGGTAGCGACTAGTTACTGCGGCTCTTGTGACAACTGCCTAACCCCGCGCGCCGAAGTTGACGCCACAGAGATAGCTCAGAAACTTCTCTCATGCATCGCTAGGATCAATAAGCACAGCGGATTCTCGGTTGGTTTGGCTCATTTGGTTGACGTGATAACAGGAGCTAACAACGACAAGGTTCGCAAATGGGGCCACGACAAGCTATCAACTTACGGCATTGGCAAGGGTCGGCCTAAACCCGAATGGATCTACTACGGCCGCGAATTAATCTCCGCTGGACTGCTGAGAATTAACACTGAGCGCTTTAATGTTGTTGAGATAACACAGGAAGGTGCACTCACGTTAAAAGAGAAGCGCCCAGTGAAACTGAAAGCTCCGCTGGTGACCTCTAAGCTAAGTAGCGAGAAGAAGGAGCAGCAGCGCAAACAACTAGGTGCTATCGACTATGATCTAGGCGTATTTGAGAAGCTAAGAGCGTGGCGCATGGGTGTAGCAAGAGAGAAGGGTCTACCGGCGTACATGATTTTTAGCGACGCGACGTTACAAAACATCGCCGCGCGCAAGCCACATACACTCTCCGGGCTACGGAATATCAGCGGAGTTGGCGAAAAGAAGCTCTCGCTATACGGAGAGGAGCTTCTTGAGGTCTTGGTTGAGAGTTAGAGGTTTTTCCTCTTCTGCTTAACTAATCAAAACAGTCTTTAGCATCTCAGCCGTAGCGGCATCCCTTAGTTGCGCTTTTCCGAAACCAGGAGCCGCACCCTGTTGAACCGCCTGTTCCTGGTATTCGGGATAATTAGAAACTAACATCACCACCATCTTTGGATTTAAAAATCCAGGCGCCTTGGTCATCTCAACTAACTCTTTGATGCAATCGATTCCATTTCCACCATCAGCGTCGAAGATCCGATTAACTAATACAAGAGCAACCTGCCTCTCTCTAACAAGGCGCTTCACCTCTACCGCCGTATGCGCCCTAATAACGGAGAAGCCCAACGACTCTACTAAACGTTTAATCGACCCGTGATCAGGGTCACACTGTCCTAAATCAACTACTAATTTTTCAGCATTCATCGCTTATATCCTAAAAAGATTTAACACCATTAGCGTCGGCGATTAACACCTCAGAGATGTACCCGACAAAGAGTCCGCTCTCGACTACTCCAGTTATCGATTTGATCTTATCCTCTAAATTAAGGTCTATATCGTTAAAACTCGCGTCTAATATGATATTTCCGCCCTCTGTTATGACGGGTCCGTGCTTCCCTGAGCCGCTGCGTATCGCAATCTCCTTCGCTCCCAGCTCCCTTAAGCCCTGCTGCGCTATCACCAACGCCTCGGGTATAACTTCTATAGGCACCGGACAAGCAACCCCTAGTTTATCAACGAACTTACTCTGATCCGCTATCACGACAAACTTCTCGCAGCGCTTTGCCAAGATCTTCTCCTGCAACATCGCGGCGCCCTTCCCCTTTATCGCCCAGCGATCTTTGGTCACCTCATCGGCGCCATCAAAACCCCACGAAAGATACCCATTATAAGCAGTATAAAGAACAGTCAGACCAAGCTCCTGACACCGCCATGCACTCTGGAGCGATGTCGGCACAACCGAGACAGATAACCCCTCAAGCTTAACCCTCTTCCCGATCGCCTCAAGCGCCGCGTCTACAGTAGTCCCCGTACCTACACCGATGACATCACCAGACTTCACTCTCTTAGCGATTTCCTGCGCCAGCAACTCTTTCATCATCTTTGGTTAACTCCGATATCCAGGATTAATCTAACTTGTGTGGGTGATGGGGTAAATCTCTCACCTAGAAAAATATCCCCGAATCCTCCAAGCCCTTTTTCTTAATTTATAAGCCTCCGCGAGAGCACCTAAAGATCCGTGCTCACTAATCACCACTCCGGCAATTACTATCATATTGCGGACAATGAGTCCCCAGAGAAACATTAACAAACCGTCTCTCAATCTCCAGTTATTGATCTGCAGCAGAAAGCGATTACGCACACTGTAGTGATTCAAAGCCGCTGGCAAGCTCTTACGTCGCTCCGGAGTCACAACGCGCACATGGTTCCCACGCGCTGAAGACTCATACCAACAGCTCCAACCGCGATGCTTAGCGCGCCACGAAAGATCGGCGTCCTCCCTATAAGCGAAAAAACCCTCATCAAAAAGCTGCGCGCGTTCATTCCACCCAGCACGGAGCTGCGGATACATCTCGTGAACGTCGTCATCGGAGATATCTTTAGGGATAGATAGATCGAGCACACACTCACGCGATATCAATAAACACGCCCCTGTGCCACCAAACATTGGGCCACTAACCTCAAATTGACCACGATCCCAGTCACCAGCACCACGATCAAAGTGCCGACACGCTCGCGTTAAAATCATCCCGGCGGCGTCGATTACATGCGGGTAAATCGGCTCTAACGAAGGCAGAGCGCGCAGCAGCTTAGGAGTTACAAGACCGACTTTTGAATGTCGACTAAAAGCATCAAACATCTTAATTAGACAGTTGGGCTCCAAACCAACGTCAGGATTAAGAATTAAGATCGCCTGGCAATCACCACTTAAGAACCCACTTACCCCTTGGTTCTGCCCACCGCTAAATCCAAGATTCTCCCTGTTTTGAACTAGCGTAATGCCGGGCCTTAGAGCGGCAGTCACTCGCGATACCGTCTCATCCTTTGAAGCGTTATCTGTAACACGAATAAAGAGGCTCTCCCCGAGAACGAAACCCTCCTGAGCGGCAGCTTTTTCGATACAGGCTGAGATCGAATCTTCACTATTCCATGTAACTATATGAATAAACGCTTTGGCTCTCTTTTCCATGCGTCGTATCACTTAATCCCTCTCAGGAATAGCTACCCCGCTCTCTCGTAAGATCTCCTCAAAGATCTTCTCGATAGCATCAGGTGTGGGTCTCTCAACTCGTCTGCCGTTGATCCAGATAGACGGTGTTGATCTTAAACCAAGAGCATCGGCCTCTTTAATCTCACCTTTTATTTTATCTAGGTGGCGGTGTGAGCTGACACACTCTCTCAATCCCTCAAGATCCAATCCGATCGCGCTAGAGGCCCCCGATAAAAGCTGATCTCTACCGTCATTTACTACTGGCTTTATCTCTTCCCGTTTTGGATCCAACTCCAAGACCGGATCTGTGAATGCGTAATCGACCGCCTCCCAAAATTTCCCCTGCTCCCCTGCGCACCGGATGAAATTAGCCGCGAAACAGGAGTTCTCGTGAAATTTCGATGTAATGCCGGCATTACACTCCGCGTCGAGAGGATAGTTTTTAAATACAAAACCGTACTGACCTTTAAACCGCTCTAAGATCGGAGTGAGCGCTGAATAGAACATGCGGCACCCAGGGCACTCAAAATCCGCGAACTCCACAACCTGAACTGGGGCGGACGCGTCTCCCTTTAAATAATCACCAAATACCCCTTGATTCGCCGCTATTGGAATCTGAACAACATCCTGTTCAATCCACGCTTTCACCGGATCTGTCACAGCCAGAGGCACATTCTCACCGTCACCTCGATTAATCAACGCGATCTCTCGGGCTATAATCGGCGATAACACGGAGAGCACGCCCCAAATCACTAAACTGATCGCTCCTGCTATAGCCTCTTTACGACCTTTAAATAAACTAGTCACAAAAGAAGAGAGTTCATGGATTCCGCGTGCCAGATTATCAAAAAAACTCGTCCCCGATCCCGACCAACTAACCGCCAGCAGCGCGAAGGTAACCAGGTAAAGCGCCATGCACATCAGACAGAGCGCCCCTATAATGAACTCCGAGATCGCAAACAACGCTATCGAAGCCAGCGAGCCAAGCGCTGCGCCTAGGAATACAACTCGATTAGCGCGTTCATCGGATAATCCACGATTTGGACCCGCGACAGCCAGAAGTCCAAGTATCGCGATGTAAAAGAATAATCCGTAGGAAGCGATCGGAAGGCCGAAGATTAACGACCAATCGCTGGCGTTCACGGCCTCGCAGTTTATGTGTTGTGAGAGATTGCAGAAGCTGGGCCCAGTAGCCAGACCCGCTCTGAAAATGACATGCTCATAAAGCGCCAAAGCTGATACCAGCGATCCTACAATCGCCAGTACAACTGTTAACAACTTTCTCTTGTCCTGCGACATACTGATAAGACTAACGCCCTCACTCCTAGCGACCGGTAGTATGCGTCAGCGCAAGTCGAAAGAGACTCAAACGATTTAGGCTACGCTTCTTAAGCCCCTACCGCCTCCCCATCACCGAACAACAACGGTGGCTTCCTCAAATGGAATCCAGATTGCGATAGCTTTACCCAGATCTCCTGAAGCATCTCTTTAATCTCTTTATCTAGCAACTCATAGATCGAATCTAAGCTCATCACCTGCTGCATGGCAGACATGGCGAATATCGGAGCGGCCTCCTCTTTCAAAAGCCTATCACGCACATCCGTCACGAAGCTTCGAAGCTCCTCCTTTGTGGATATCTGGTGAGCGGCTGCGGTCCCGATAGCACCAACGCCAGCACCCTCTTCTCCCTTTGCGTCTCTCTTCTTTTTAGTCATAATTTTAATCCTGTATCTTCTATTTAAATTCTTACGATCTCTTACCTATCAATAGGAATAATCTCAATAGCCTGATTGTACCTGATTGGATCGTCTTTCGGATCGATTACCAAAGGAGCATCCATAATAACAGACCTAGTCTCTAGTCGTCGAGGCTCAACTCCTGCCCGGATCAGCTGATTAACAAACTCCCTTGAGCGCCGATCTGTTAGATGTTGGACATAGCTTGTATCAGCGTTGCCGGTGCTCTTCGCATAGGCGGCTATAACCAAACGGGAGTATGGTAACCGGTATTCGTTTAATCGCGCGATCTCCTGGATCATACCAACACCCTGCGGGCACATCCTAGCGGAGTCTCCACTAAAAAACATGTCGGCGGGATAAATATCCCTCGATGGATGTAGCTCCATCCGTCGCTGATAATTAGCCGACAGGACCGATTGAGCCTGCGCTCGTCTCTTAGCCTGACGTATTTCGGCCTCTGTTTTAAGCTCAGTTTCCTCAAATTGGTCCTTCACAACGCCGTGAATCATACCTGCGGCGGCTCCGAAACCAGCTCCAATTGCGGCCCCTGGGCCAGTTGCGACTCCCATCTGAAAGCCCATTACAGCTCCTGCTCCGGCACCTTCCAGCGCCCCAAATGACGCTCCGCTGAAGGCTTTATCTGGCCCCGGAACGGGCTGCTTTGAGCACCCGGAGAGATTGCATACTAGTGCGACTCCGAGGAACATTAACCCAAAGATTCTGCCTGTCTGATGCGATGCTGCCGAAGATCGTAATTGCATACTCATTTTTCTGGCCCCCTTACTTAGAGCTCTAGTTCTTCAGATGAGATGAAGCAAAGGGGGCAATTGGAGCGGTTATTTAAAAAGATGGGCAAAACGGCGGTTTGGGGGATCAAACGCATGGAGAGACAGAGAGAAAAAGAGAAGTGAGTATCGCTTCCCTTGGGCGGCCCTACTTCACCACCACCTCATCAAACCCAAGCCTCCTAAGCTCAAAAGCCCCCAGCCTGCTGCCCGGGTCTTTCATGGCTCGCTCAATCGATGAATAGGCCTGATCGTTGCCAACTACTACCGTTACTAATTTACTCGGGTCCCAACGCTCAGAAGCGACCTTTGTTACATCCGCCGGTGTAACAGCCGCTATCTTAGAGAGATAGCTAGAGTCGTAATCAGCCGGGTATCCAAGTAGCTCATGCTTTGCCAATCGCCCTGCTATCTCACCTTTAGATGAGAAATTAAACACAAATGAATTAGCGATCGCGTCCCGCTTCTCATTTAACTCCGACGCTCCCGGAGCCTCAGTACGCAAACGATCCAAGACACCAATAGACTCGTTGATCGCCGAGCCCGCCGATTCGGCTTTAGTCTGAAGAAATATAAAATTAGGTCCCTTAACAACCCCTGGCGAGATCCCACCATAGACTCCATAAGAGAGACCCAACTCAGTTCGCACCTTCTGCATCAAACGCGAACCGAAACCTCCCGAGCCAAACACCTCGTTAAAGAGATCAATCGCTGGAGAATCAGGAGTCAATCGAGGAACTCCCAAGTGTCCGCTCTTTACAGAGGCCTGCGCGAAAGGAAGAGTTATAAAATAAATCCCCGGCTTTGGCTCATAATTAACTGGTGGCGGCGGTGGCAACCTCTTTCCACGAGGCTTCCAATTTAAGAAGTAGCGCTTTGCCAATTCCTCTACTTGAACTCGCTCTACACTACCCGTTACAACCAATATAGCTCCGTCTGGACGAACTAGCTCAGTATGCAAACTCTCTAAATCTCCTCGCGATAGCCTTGAGATATCACGTGAGCGAGATACTTTACCGTATGCCGAATCTCCATATAAAAGCTGCGTGAACGCGAGCGAAGCCACTGTCATCGGATCTTCAACTCTACGGCGAATACCCTCTAGGGTCTGCCCCTTCCAAAGATTCAATTTATCCTGTTCAAATCGTGGGTGTAGCGCCACATCCGCGAATAACTTAAAGACTCGCTCCAGATCAGCGGTCAAACACGAGAAGGAAACAGAGCCAAACTCAGTCGAGAAAGAGCTAGATACACCGGCCGCTAATTTCTCCAATTCACGATCAAGGGCGTCCGCAGAGAGATCGCCAGCTCCTCCTGTGCGCATTACATCACCCATCGCGGAGGTAGTCCCGATCGGATATTGATCAGCCCACAGGGAACCTCCACGAATTATAAGTTGTCCGTGAGTTACCGGAAGCTCGCTATCTTTTAAATAGATGACACTGAGGCCATTAGGCAACTCCCACCTGATGGGCTCCACCGGTTTAAAGTGGGCGATCTGGGCTGACGCGGCCGCGCTATCCGGTGAGAGCTTTGACTCTACAGGGGCGCAACCGACCACGACTCCCGATAACAAAAAGAGAGAGGCTAAAAGAATCGATCTAATCATCATGCCTTATTTACTCCGCTCTATCACACCGATCGTCCGCTGATTTGAAACCAAATACTGCTGCGCTACTCGCTTGATGTCTTCTGTTGTGACCTTCAGCACCTGGTCGTACCAATCAACACCCGCCTTCCAGCTCCCGTAAGCTAACTCCGCTGTGGCGAAATCAAGCGCTAGAGATTGATTGGATTTAAGATGGCTCAAGTACTCCATCCCGATTGAGCGCTTAGCGATCTCCAACTGCTCCTCTGTAGCGCCAGAGCGTCTAAAGCGCTTAATCACACCATCAAAGGCATTTATAAATGTATCAGGGCTATGCGGAGCCTTTACAGATCCAGCGAACATTAAGAGATTCGGATAAAGAACTCCTGGGCCCTCCTCGTGCGCCACACTAGCGGCGATCTGTTTTCGCTTAACTAGCTCTGAATAAAGCGGGGATGTGCGGCCGCCCGCCAAGATCTCAGCCATGACCGAGATCGGCGCGTCGTCTGGATCGGGATAAACGGGCTTACGATAGGCGACTAAGACCTCCGGTGACGCCGCCATCGCGATATCGCTCCTGCGTTGTCCCTCCTGTTTTCCTTCATCTAATATCTCACGCTTCACCGGCTTTGATTCCGGAATACTCCCGAAATACCGCTCAACTATCTTTATATCAACTTCTGGATCCACTTGGCCTACAATCGCCAACACCATATTACTCGGCACATAGAAACGCTTTCTAAAAGCCTCTAGTTGGCTCGCTGTGATCGACCTTAAATCTCTCTCGTAACCGATAACTGGAGCGCGGTAAGGATGTCGTTGATACGCTGTGCCCAAAAGGAGTTCATAGATCTTTCCACCTGGATCGTCCTCATAACGCATCCTACGCTCCTCAAGAACGACATCGCGCTCCTGATAGAACTGGCGCATGATCGGCTCCACTAAACGATCCGATTCCATCTGGCACCAGAACTCAAAGGCGGTCCGCGGGAGGCTTACGTAATATTTGGTGAATTCTTTATCCGTCGTCGCGTTCTGTCCTACAGCTCCGTGCTTTTCATAGCGCGCTGTAAAATCATCTGAGATCCAGAGATCTCTAAGCCGCTTATGGATATCATCCCACTCCTTCTTCTGATCAGCCGATAGATCTTGCGCTGACTTTGACTCCGCGGCGATCTCCTCTAAACGATCAAGCAATCGCTTCTCCGCGGCGTAATCCTTAGTGCCGATAGTTCGCGAGCCTTTAAAAGCCATGTGCTCAAAGAGATGCGAGATTCCGGTTTGACCGATACTCTCATCACTGCCACCAACCTTAACGACTAAGGCACCTGAGAAAATAGGGGCGTCACCACGTTTATAAAATATAACCTTTAGCCCATTAGACAGCGTGTACGTTCGGACCTTTGACGCCATCTCTTGGAGCGCGCTACTTGAGCTGTCAGCTTTAGCTAAACCGCAGAGGCCACACTGAGCAATCAAGAAAGTAGCGATCGCGAAGATTACGATCCGTTTCGAATAGCGAGAAAACCGCTGCCGCATGCTTAAATCCCATTTGATAAAAAAGTAACTAATCAGCAAACCCTCATACACTACGTTACACCCAAATATGTGACAAGAGTTGCATGGTGTCGCAATGTTTTTGGTAAGCCAATGGGATAATTGGCAAAATATTTTTTACCACAGAGTACGCAGAGGACACAGAGAAAGCTTCATAATTGTCAATAAAATGACTTATTCTCTGCGCTGCCTGCGTCCTCTGTGGTGAAAAGAACTGCGCCGCCCCACAAGAGTTGAGGGTGGCTTGACATCTTATCGCTCAAAACAGATGATCCGTGGTGTTCAGAACTTAAGGAATAAATTTGCTATGGCAACCATCTTCGCTCTCTTCCCTGGACAGGGTTCACAAAAGGTCGGCATGGGCAAGGATCTCTACGAGTCCTTTCCGCTTGCTAAGGAGTTATTTGAACGAGCTGATCAGGCTCTGGGTTTCTCACTCTCGCAGATCTGCTTCGATGGCCCGATCGACAAACTAACCCTCACTGAGATCGCCCAACCAGCGATCCTGACCGTCAGTACGATCTGTTATAGGCTATTCCAACAGACACCAGGATACGCTAACCACAGATTAGTCGCTGCCGCTGGGCACTCACTCGGTGAATACTCAGCTCTAGTAGCCGCTGAGGCGATCTCGTTTGAGGACGCAGTAAGGCTTGTAAATAAACGCGGCAAATACATGCAGGAAGCAGTTCCCGTTGGAACCGGAAGAATGGTGGCTGTTTTAGGAAAAGAGGTAGCTGAGATTGAGGCGGCTCTTCCAACAAGTGGCGCCGAGGTAGCTCAGATCGCTAACATCAACGCCCCGGGCCAGATCGTTGTAGCCGGGTCAGCCACAGGAATTCAGGAATTCGTTACTAAGCTCGGAGCGGCTAAAGTAATTGAACTTACAGTAAGCGCCCCGTTCCATTGCGACCTGATGAAGCCTGCCGAAGAGAAGCTTCGTGTTGATCTCGCCGCGACAGAAGTTAAGCAGCCTAAATTCCCGATCTTTCAGAACTTCACAGCGGAAGCGACAAACGATGCGGAGCAGATCCGCGAGAACTTAGCGCTTCAAGTTTGTGGACGAGTTCGCTGGGTTGAGTGTGTGCAAAACGCGTTAGCAGCTCACCAACCTGAAGCGGTTTGGGAGTTTGGCGCGGGGAACGTTTTAACTGGATTAGTTAAGCGTATTAACCCAGCGGTAACTCGAGTTAACGTTGATTCGCCTCAGGCGTTGGTTGCTTAAGCGTCTTACGTCGCACGTGGTAAGCGCAGTTCTTTGAGCATGTTCGCCTGTCCTCCTGCTCCGCGCAGCGGTGGCATACGGGGGCCTCCTTACCACACAGCGAACAAGAGAGATGATCCTTTGATGGATTACCGCAGTGTGGGCAGAGTTTATAGGTCGTAGTTGGCTTTAACTCCTGGTCAACAGCAACACGGTGATCGAATACAAAGCACTCACCCTTAAAGTATCCGTTTGGAAACTCCTCGATATATTTTAGTATTCCGCCCTGTAGCTGGTATACGTTGTCGTATCCCAACCTCTTTACCTCTGGCACAGCTTTCTCACACCGAATCCCGCCGGTGCAGTAAAGAAAGAGCTTCTTGTCTTTTGGAAGCCCTTTCTTCTCAACATAATCACCGAAATCACTAAACTTGCGGATGCGCGGATCAATAGCGCCTTCAAACACGCCGATATCTGTCTCGTAATCATTACGGGTATCGACTAAAACCACATCTGGATCGTTTGACAGCGCCTCGTGCCACTCCTTGGGCGTTAGATAAGTTCCCATAGACTCAGTAGATGATATCGATTGGTCACCTATCGTGACGATCTCAGGTCGCAAGTCGACCTTAAGCCTGGCAAACGGCGCCCTCTCGGCGATTGAGTGTTTAAAAGTAAAAGCGCCTCCTGGGAAGATCTCTGGCAGCAGCGCCTCAAAACTCTCTATCGTCTCGGCGCTCCCAGCTACTGTTGCGTTAATCCCCTCGCTCCCTAAAACGATAAGCCCTTTAAGCCCACTTGAATCAGCGAAACTAATCAGCCTCTCACGTATCGCCGACAAACTATCGGGCTTTACCTTTATAAAATGATAGAACGCTGAAACAACTACATCACTACTCGCGCTCATAACACTCACCTTGCACCGCGGATTAATAAGCCTTAGCAAAGATCGCGTCGCGTGTCGCCCGACGACCGGTTACTACACAACGCCCCTCAGTTCCACTTTGCTCAAGCGGTAAACACCTCACCGTAACTTTTAATTCAGAGAGCTTATCGAGAGCGTCAGCTCCCCCAGCCCATTTAGCTAACACAAATCCTCCATGGATCTCAGGCTTCGATTCGCTCTTAGGGGTAAAGAACGCTTTAAACTGCTCAAAATCAACGATATCCCGTCTGATATTACGATTAAGAAAGCTCTTGGCCTGCTCAAAGTAGTTACGTTGAATATCCGCTAATGTCGAATCAATCTCATTTATAAGCTGATCTACAGGTAAAAACGCTTTATCGCGTGGTCCCTGGTCTCTTCGATAGAGCACCGCTTGCCGTGATTCGATATCCCGCGGACCAACCTCTATCCGAACTGGGATACCCTTCTTAATCCACTCCCAACTCTTATCACCACCACGGATATCACGCTTATCTACTACTACCTCGATTGGCACACCCTCATAAGATCTCTCACGCAACGCAGACGCTATCTCTTGAGCGTACGCTAGCACCGCGGCTTCGGTCTCTGGCTTAGGTATAACAGGGATAATTACAATGTGCTTTGGGGCGACCTTTGGAGGCAAACGCAGTCCATCATCGTCGCTATGAGTCATGATCATTCCACCGATTAAGCGAGTGGATACTCCCCACGATGTTGTGTAAGCAAACTCAGTTGCACCCTGTTGATTTAAGAAAGATATATTTGAGGCCTTAGCGAAGTTCTGCCCCAAATAGTGTGATGTTCCAGCCTGCAGAGCCTTCATATCCTGCATCATCGCCTCGATACAGTAAGTATCAACAGCTCCTGGGAAACGCTCCTCTGGGATCTTCTCTCCCTTGATAACCGGAATCGCCAGATAGTTCTCAACTAGATCGGCGTACACATTAAGCATAGTAAAGGTCTCTTCGATCGCCTCCTTCTCTGTAGCGTGCGCTGTGTGACCCTCTTGCCAGAGAAACTCTGTGGTTCTTAAAAATATTCTAGTGCGCATCTCCCAGCGCACAACGTTGGCCCACTGATTAATCAGAAGCGGAAGGTCACGATAAGACTGCACCCAGCGCGCGAACGACTCTCCGATAATCGTCTCTGATGTTGGACGTACAACTACGGGCTCCTCAAGTTCACCTGATGGAACAAGCTTGCCATCACGAGCCTCAAGGCGGTGATGAGTTACCACCGCGCACTCCTTAGCGAACCCCTCAACGTGCGCCGCCTCCTTCTCAAGAAAACTTAGCGGAATAAAGAGCGGAAAGTAGGCGTTACTGTGGCCGGTAGCTTTAATCATCCGATCGAGGTGGCGTTGAATATTCTCCCAGATCCCATAACCCCAAGGCTTAATAACCATACAGCCGCGCACCACGGACATCTCGGCGATATCTGAAGCCTTGATTACCTGCTGATACCATTCAGGATAATCCTCAGCCCGGCGAGGCGATATAGCGGCTGTTTCCTTCTTGTTAGCGGCGTTTGTGCTCATAGCGAGGTCCTTGTTGTGGGGGCTGGATGTAGCCCATATACGGAATGTATCACCTTGGCGGGGGGGGAGTAAACTTGGGGCTGCAGGATGCGGGTAATACTCAGGCCAACGCCCCCCGCGGGTACCCACGCACCAGCAAATACCTCAGTATCGGTATCGGCTGCACTGACAAGATCTCCTCTCGAAACTTCTGATACAATCGATTAGCGAGCTCCGATACGTCCTGCGCGCTCTCCAACTCTACCCCAATTTCGTAATCCCAGGGACCGACACACCTTAAACCAAAAAGCACATCGCGCTCGCTCTCGAGATAACTGAAGAGACGTTGCGAGAATTTACTCGGTACACCACGGACGTTTACGCGGAAGATATAACAAGTCCGACCCAACTTAGTCGGATCGATCCAGTGAATGTATGCCTTTATTATCTCGTTTTCCTTTAGCTCGCGGCGACGACGGTCGGCGGTCGCTGGTGGGATACCCAAAGCTTTTGATAGCTGCACCGCGGTTTGAGCCTCTCCCGTGGCTAAAAGAGATAACACCCTCTCCGAAGCTTTATCGAGGGTTGATACCTCTTCTTGAACATTAAACTCTAGGATCGGTGTCTTAAAACGTTTAGGTAAAAGGTATCGTCTTCCGAAGTATCGGAATTCAAACTGACTGCACGCCGCTATCTCCACTAGAGAGCCACCCAGGGTACGCCCAAGAAGATCGATAAACTGGGGGAGATGCGCCGCGCAACGAATCGAGATCGAGACCGCGAATTGATACCTTCCCGCCATCTCAAAGAGCCAAAAGACGTGAGGAAGCGCAGCCACCTTTTGCACCAGACTTACTGTATCCGCGTCCTGTTTCGCCGCGACTGAGAAGAAAACAGTGTGATGCGAATATCCAAGACGATGCAGGTCAATCATCGCTTGACGCTGGTACATGACCTTACGCTCTTTTAAAGACGAGAGCGCGTATTGGATCGTAGTTTGTTTAAACCCAGAGAGTCGCGCGATCTCTTGAATAGTTAAGTCGCCCTGCAGCTCTACTAAGCCCAAAATTATCTTCTGCTTCTCACTCAGTCGTACGCGCACGGATGACAACCTAAAATAGCTATTTGTTATTCCACATACATATCATATTAAACCTTGTTTTGATATGAAAACTGGTGAATTTCTTTTTTTATTGTTTTTTACTCACTCTGGCAATCATGGCAATAGGGCCAGACACACAATGATGGAGTCAAAAATGGGAAACACAACAATGGATGGAAACGAACCTAACAAGGGAAACCACAACAACCGTTTTCCTCGGAATACGCGCGGCAATGACGCCGGCATCGGAAATGACGATACCGGGGTGCCGCCGCTTGACGGACAGTCTATGTCTCTAGCGCCTCGGCGCGGACCAATCGAGACGGTGGTCTTCACCTTCGCGATGCCTCAGGAGGCTCAAAGGTGGGTACAGGCGCTAAACCTAACGCCTTACGAATCGCCACGTAACCCTGGCATGAACGAGCAGTATAAAAGTAAGATCGGCGCTGTTAACGTAGTTGTCAGTATAAACCAATTCAATTTGAAACATGGCGTAGCTGGCGTTGGGACTAGCAACTCAGTTCTTAATGCGTTTTGCGCGATTAATGAGTTCAAGCCTAGCCTTCTAGTTAACGCTGGAACTGCTGGCGGATTCGGCGACTCCGGCGGTGTCATTGGAGATATCTATCTTACCAAAGGAACTGTTATGTACCACGATCGGCACATCAAATTGGGAAACTATGAGGAGTACGGTAATGGCGGATACTCGTGCCTCTCGTTACGCCGCCTACCTAAGATCCTTTCAGCCAAGACCGGAGTATTCTCAACGGGCAACTCACTTGATTATACGCACGCCGACATGAGTCGCATAATCGATTCAGATGCTCTAGTGAAGGACATGGAAGCGGCTGCTTTCGCGGAGATCGCCGAGCAGTTCAATGTCCCCTTCATCGGAATAAAATCGATCTCGGATCTAGTTGATGGAAATAAACCAACACCCGATCAGTTCCAAGATAATTTCGGCTTAGCGACACGCAACCTGCATGGTGCCCTGACGAAGTTTGTAAGGTTCCTGGCTAATGGGAGGCGTTTGGAGGATCTTTAAGAACTCGAGGCAAACTCCGCCTCGCGTGGGGTTTGCCTCGTTCCTGAATAGAATTGCCGCCTGGAGAAGATTGGAGTACCTTGTTAGTCTAGCGATCAAAGAGCTCAGTTTATAGGTTTGTCGTATGACTGGATCGGTTAAGTCACCAACATTGTCTTTAGCTGTTAAGGCACTCTTTGAAAGCCTGATCGACTACGCGGGGGTCTTCCCTCCGGCCTCCTTGGAACTTAAAGTCGCTGTTGATAATTATTTAGCCTATCGGGATCGCGAGTATTCATGGGTGCTCTCAAGATTACTCGCCACAGCGCCGCAGATTTGCGAGTTACCATCTTTAATTCCGGACAATCTTGGGAATCCGATCCCTCTATCTCTTATCACCAAAACACCCGCTGAGGATCTCCACAAAATAGAGAAAGCTTTATTAGCTCTTAGACACAGAGTTACTCTAGCTAGTATCGAAGTCACTCTTAATTGCAATGAAGACTTGTCAGAACAAATCAACCAAGTAACTCATTCAGTAGCATCGTTAGCGACCGAGAATACCAGGCCCTTCATTTATTTTGAGGTCATTTACGGAGACGAGTGGAAAAACCGTGTAAGGCGCCTTTTGGCGGAGTTGCGGCTGGCCTCTACCACCAGCCTTAACAGCACCGGCTTCAAGCTGCGATGCGGTGGACTTCCCCAATCTTTTCCTACTCCGAGTGACATAGCCTTCGCGCTACACGAAACAGCGTCTAGCCAAATGCCAATTAAATTTACAGCTGGGCTCCATCATCCCTTCTATCGGCGAGCCCTTAATGGCGTAGTAGAGGAGACCTCCCACGGCTATTTCAATGTATTTTTCGCGGCGCTTATGGCTCACACAAGAGGGTGCTCATTATCTTATCTAGAGCGAGTCATCACCGAGTCCACCTCGACTCCGGCGGTTTCTAACGATCGTATTATGTGGCTTGATTCCTCTATATCAGCTGAAGAGATTAGAAATACAAGGGCTACGCGAGTGATCTCATTTGGAAGCTGTAGCTTCGATGAGCCGATTCTCGACGCAGTTCAAAATGGATGGTTAAGATAGGATTACTACCATGAGAAAGTCATTTATAGACGTTAGCTCCAACTGTCACTTCCCGATTCAGAACCTTCCATACGGGTCTTTCTCACGCCAAGGAGAACCGCGCCGGATTGGAGTGGCCATCGGTGATTACGTCCTAGACTTAGCGTTCCTCCAAAGAGAGGGCTTGATCGAAGGTGGCTATTTTCAGAGCGCGGTTCTTAACCCTTTTTTAAGAATGGGGAAAAATGTGTGGTCTAAAAGTCGCCTCGCGATCCAAGAACTTCTCGACGCTGGCAACCCTACCATTAGAGATAACCCCAGGCTGCGAGAAAAGGCACTTATCTCTAGAGACTCAATCACTACGCATCTCCCGGTGGAAATCGGTGACTACACCGACTTTTATTCTTCTAAAGAACACGCGAGTAATGTTGGAGCGATGTTTCGAGATCCACTGAATCCCCTTTTGCCGAACTGGACGCATCTTCCAGTTGCCTATCACGGCCGCTCCAGCTCCATAGTTATCACAGGGACTCCGATTCGCCGCCCCTGCGGCCAAACCAAGCCTGAAACTCAATCACTACCCAACTTTGGACCGTCCCGTTTTATGGATTTTGAGTTAGAAGTCGGCTGTATTGTTGGAGCCGGCAACGAATTGGGAGAGCCAATCCCGATCTCGCAAGCCTCTGAGCATATCTTCGGGATGGTACTCGTGAATGACTGGAGCGCTCGAGATATTCAGAGCTGGGAGTACGTGCCTTTAGGCCCATTTCTTGGCAAAAATCTGGGGACGTCGATATCTCCTTGGGTTGTTCCACTGGAGGCTCTAAACTCTTTCAGAGTTGATGGCCCTACTCAAGATCCCCCCCCCCTTCCCTATCTCCGTTCAAATGGTCCCTGGGCATTCGACATAGCGCTTGAGGTTCAACTAAGGACACCCAAAATGGATCATGCCGCGACCATATCATCGGTCAACTTTAGTACACTTTACTGGAACATCTGTCAGCAGATATCTCATCACACCTCAAATGGATGCAACCTAAGACCCGGAGATCTTCTGGCATCAGGGACAGTTAGCGGAAAAACACCCACATCATACGGATCTATGTTAGAATTAACCTGGCGGGGAGCCAATCCAATTACGCTCCCATCAGGAGAGCAGCGTTCGTCTCTCCAAGACGGGGATAAAGTGATAATGACAGGTGCCGCGCGGGGAGACGGGTACACAGTTGGATTTGGAGAGGTGGAAGGAACGATATTGCCAGCGCTAGTAGATCCAGCGCTGGTGGTGAGTCGATAGATCGGGGGTATGTATGGATAATCCTCTAGGCATAAAAAGATTTGGCCCAATCACGATGTATGTTCAGGATGCTCAAGCCGAAGCCGAGCGTCTTTCCAAGATTCTCGGCATGTCGATCTCATACATTCCATCTGGAAATGATAAAGTATTCGGAATTCAATCCAAAGATGTGCTCTTCATTATTGATAGCTCGCCACGTTGCGCAGCTCTGGCGGCGCGATATGGAAATCACGTCGCCGAGATCGGAATCCGGGTGCGCGACAGTAAAGAGGCCTTAAACATCGCTTCAAAGAGGACCGCGCAGCCGTGTCGACTCTGTCATGAAACTGGAGTTGGATATCTTCGTTCTCCGCACGATGGCGAGATATATTTCCGATTTATCGAGGATGACCAAAAACCCTACTTAGGACTGGCCCCTAATCCATCAGCATCCGCAGTTATCAGGAGCTCGTTTTCCCGAATTGATCACATCGTTGTAAACACTCAAAAAATCCTCCCAGTTGTGGAATTCATGCGGGATGTATTCGGCATGCGAAAAGTAAATGAATTTACGATCAAGGTCGAAAACGAGGATTTCATGGCATCTCTTTACAGCGAAGTAATGGGACTTTACGGCACTGAGCACCCTGTGCTCTTTCCGATTAATGAGCCTCTGGCGGGAGATAACGTATCACAGATCCCAGCCCAACTGCGCGAGGTAGGGAGAAGCCACGCTCAGCATATCGCTCTTCTCACTGAATCCATCATCGAGTCTATCGCGTCTTTGAGACAACATGGCATGGGGTTCCTCGAGTTTAGGAACGCTGAGCATGCGGCGTCTTACTATCGAAGTGTTCCAGGTCGATTGGGTAATATCGAAGTTCATGAAGCTATCGAGAAATTGAGGGATTTGGGGATACTTGTCGATAAATGCGGTCAGGGTTACCTTTTACAGCTTTTCTCAAAAAGAATTTTTCCTGATAGGAGCGTTCCATTTATTGAGATAATACAGAGAGCCAGCGATGTTCTTGGCTGTTTTGGAGACGGCAATTTCGCCGCCTTGGCCGAAGCGCTCGAGCACTCCATGCGTTCTGAAGACCATTAGGGATGCGTCTAAAACTGCGATGTTTAGCACGCCTCCGCTTGGTGATTGACGGGGAAATGGCCGCTTTAGACACACTGCTCCTATGAAGCGAGCAGAACCCGCCTCTTCAAGTAAAGACTGGATAGCATGCAGAGGATGTTCAGGTGCAGAGAGTTCTTTTTAATTCCCCTAGAAACCGCTCTCTGCGTGTAATCTTACTCTTCGATGCTCAGTTAAGTTTAAGCGAATGTTCTCTGCGTCATGCCACAGATAGTATCAGCTTCCGGCAACAGCACCATCTACCTAAACGGCGCGAACGCGCCGTTTCTAACAAAACATCGCGTAAGCGAGGTTTTGCCGGCCTTCCTTAGGGATTTAGGTTGAACATCCTTGGTAATCCCGCCCAGCAGTTTCGATAGTCACTTTGTAGCGCCACGCTCTGGGCCGCGTACTTTGTTAGCCGCTGTGGGAACCTGCTCTCAAACATAAAAGCTAAGGAGTTAGCTAGCTTCTTTGGCATGAGTTCCTCTGATGTCGCTTTTAAAAACGCGCTCGCGTCAGGTCCATGAGGAAGCATGCAATTATGAAGGCTTACCCCTCCGGGGACAAATCCATCCGGTTTGGCGTCGTACTGGCCGTAGATCAGCCCCATGAACTCGGACATGATATTCATATGAAACCAAGGAGGCCTGAACGTGCGCTCCGCGACCTGCCAACGATCAGAGAATATAACAAAATCGATATTCGCTGTTCCCTCTTCTCCCGAGGGCGCGGTAAGAACCGTGAAGATCGATGGATCAGGATGATCAAACAGGAGGGCGCCGACCGGTGAAAAAGTACGAAGGTCGTATTTGTAGGGCGCGTAATTACCATGCCAAGCCACAACATCGAGGGGTGAGTGCGAGATCTCTGCGCGATAAAACCTCCCACACCATTTTACGGTAAGGCCACAGCTACCCGCTCTATCCTCAAAAGCCGCTACTGGTGTCTTAAAATCTCGGGCATTAGCCAAACAATTCGCCCCTATCGGCCCTCTATTTGGCAGTGTGAACTTGCCTCCATAATTCTCACACAGATACCCGCGAGACCGCTCGCTATTTAACTCAACAGCGAATTTAACCCCTCTCGGGATGACGGCGATCTCGGCCGGTGTTAAATCAATAATTCCAAATTCGGTGCGGAAACGGAGATTCCCCTCTTGAGGAACTATCAGCATCTCGGCGTCAGCGTTGTAAAAATAATCGTCAACCATCGAAGAGTTTACGAAGTAGAGGCTCGCTGCCATTCCGGTTTGCGTGTTGACATCACCGGCGATGGTCATCGTGCGGATACCGGTTATAAAGTTAGTCGATTCCGAAGGCGGCGCGGGCGGATTCCAACGATACTGCGCTATAGAAACATCAGCGTCCTCGAATTCCGGCGCTGTTTTCCAGAATGGCATCGAGCACGAAACGAAATTACCAGAATGACAAACAGATGGAGAGATCCGATATAGCCAGGACCTTTCATTTAATCCCCGTGGCGCGGTGAATGGCGATCCAGACAGTTGCTCAGCGTAAAGACCATAGGCGCACCTCTGAGGTGAATTCTGTCCTTGGGGAAGGGCCCCAGGTAAGGCTTCCGTCTCAAAATCATTACCGAAACCTGTCATGTAAGATGGAGGCTCTAGCTTGGTCATACAGCTCCTATTCATGAATCTTTAGCTACGTGTAGTATACCAAAACAACTGCACCCCCGACTAGGGGGTGACAATAAAGAACAGGGTCTGAAATAGCATACTCAGCGATATTATGACTGTAACGATCCAAAAAATCTTGGGAGTACTTATCCCAACTTCATGACAATAACGGCTCGCGCCTGATTCTCAAAAAAATCCAAACTCGCCGGGTTACTCAGGGCGGCTCGATTACCAGGCTCTTTACCGGCAAGTATACGTTTAACTGGTATCTCAGCAAGCTTATTGTTGGCTGTTCTAGGAAGCTCGGGGGCCTGCAGCACTAAAGCAGGCACGTAGAATCGATTCGCGCGCCCTAATCGGTCGACTATAGTTGATTCAATTACACTGTTGAGCTGGCACCCCCCGCGCAGAACAACAAAGAGAATTAGTAGTTCGATTGCTTCGTTCGGTGGCGTGTAACCTACAACCATGGACTCTTCTAAGGCGGGGATCGCCGACAGTGCGCTGTATATGTCAGATGTCGCGATTCGAACGCCACCCGGCTTTAACGTCGCGTCAGATCTCCCCCGAAAGAAAAGGGCGCCATCGCCACGCTCCTCGACGACATCACCATGTCTCCAGACGGACGGGTACTGATCATAATAAGCGGATCTGTAAAGAGTACCATTATCGTCGTCTAGAAATTTTATTGGCATCGAAGGGGCTGGTGCCACGCACACTAATTCGCCCTCTTGATCGATGACAGATTTTCCACCGGAGTCGTACACCCGCACATCGTATCCAAGGCTCTTGCACTGAATTGCTCCACGAATTACGGGTTTAAGTGGACAACCTAACGCGAAGCATCCGAGTATATCAGTCCCCCCGGAGATGCTCTGAATCCACAGTCTTTTTATATTCATGAGCACGTAATCAAATTGCCTTGGAAAAAGCGTTGAGCCGGTGGAGAGAACGGCTCGCAATGAATTCAAGTTAAAGCGCGAGTTGGGCTTCACGCCCCTTTTCTCAACTGCGTTCAAGTAGGCGGCGCTTGTTCCAAAATGAGTAACCCGCTCCTCGTCCGCCATGCGCCACATAATATTTCCATCCTCTCGCATCGGATCGCCATCATACAGAGCTAGGGTCGCCTGACATCCGAGCCCACTCGCGAGCCAATTCCACATCATCCAGCTCGTCGATGTTTGATACTGCACGACATCACCGGCTCGTACATCGCTATGTAACGTCATCTCCTTCATATGTTCGAGCAATGTCCCTCCGGCGGAATGAATTATTGCCTTCGGCTCTCCGGTAGTTCCCGATGAAAACATGATGTAAAGCGGGTGTGAGAAGGGGAAACGCTTAAACGAGATTGGTAGCGTCGGCGGAGAAGAAACTATTTGCCGGTAATCAAACACAAAATCACGCGACTCGGCTATTGCGCCGGCACGGGCCCCTCCTCCGAGATAATCGACCAAAATCACATACTCGATACTTGGCGCTGCTCGAATTAATTCCTCGATTAAGGAATCCACGCGGATCTCCTCGCCTCGCCACAAGTATGACGCGCAAGCAATCAGGACTTTGGGACGAACTCTCTTTATCCTTGAGATAAGCCCATCAAACTGAAACTCGGTTCCACAGCTAGACCAAGTGGCTCCTAAAGACGAGGCCGCCAGCATAGCTGCGATCGCCTCTGGGATATTGGGTAAATACCCAAAAAGTTTATCGCCAGGCTCGATCCCAAAGCTAATCAGCGCTTTCCTCAATCCAGCGACGTGTTGGTGTAGGTCATCCCATGAAAATACTCTTCTAATTTGGCTCTCGCTCCATGAAACGATAGCCGGTTCGGGGCCCATTTTGCGCAAAAGATTCTCGCAGAAATTGAGCCTCAAATTGGGGAACCAAGCGCGGGCCAGCGGGACATCGATCTCAGAGGCTTGAAAGATGGGAGATAAGCTGCCATCCGAAATTACTCCGAGAAATTCAACTAAATCACCCCAAAACCTATCCGGCTCTCGCACCGACCAATCATAAAGCGCTTCATAATCCGGGAATTTGCCGTGCCCCCGCTCCTCCATAGCTCGCATGAACTTATAAAGCTCGCATCGCGAAATTGATTCAGCCGAGGGGGTCCAAACAATCTCGTCCGCTGTCGTCATTTATCCCTCTTACTATATCCAACTAGTTGCAACCGCATGCCATCAATGGATGAGCTATGAGGTCCCCAATAATCCTAGTGACACGTAGCGTTCAGTGATACAATTTATTGTACTAGCTAATGACTTACGGCGGCTAGGTAGTACTTTGAACCTTAGACTGAACTATGGAGCGACCCTATGGAGGAATCTATGGGCCATGCGGTCCTCGAGGCGCGGACCGTTGAAGAGTGCGTGATTGAACAGAAATGGGAGGAGTATACCTCTGAGGACCATAACACTTGGAGGACCCTTTATTCGCGGCAGATAAACCTCCTGAAAGATAAAGTATGCGAGGAATACTTAGAGGGTTTGAGAGTGCTACAGCTCGGAGCGGAGGAAGTTCCGGATTATCATCGGATGAACAAACACCTGCGAGCCGCGACTGGCTGGGAGGTGCTAGCGGTACCGGGACTTATCGCTTCAAAACCGTTCTTTACCATGCTCGCTAACAGGCAGTTCCCAGCGGGAACTTTCATTCGCGCACCCGCGCAGCTCGACTATCTCGAAGAACCAGATATCTTTCACGATGTCTTCGGCCATGTTCCCCTTCTGACTAATCCCGCTTACGCTTCATACATGCAGGAGTATGGGAAAGCCGGATTAGATGCTCTCAATCATAAAGGGATTAAGTTTTTAGCTCGCCTTAACTGGTACACGATAGAATTTGGTCTAATCCGCCGAAACGGGGAGTTTAAGATATACGGCGCTGGAATTATTAGCTCCTTCGGTGAGACAAAATATGTAATCAATGATCCATCCCCAAATTTCGCTCTATTTGATTTTGAGCGGGTTCTTCGCACTGGCTATTATATCGATGACTTTCAGTCTACATACTTTGTAATTGACGATTTCAACACGCTCTTTGAAGAGATCGCTAAACAGCCCCTTATTCCACTATTTCAGGAATGCCGAGATAAACCGCCCCTTTCTCCCTTTCGCTTTAGTGACACCGACTGCGTGCTTCGCCGCGGCACCGAGGAATATACAAGGGATTTTCCAAGGATAAAAACCAAGCTTAAATAATTTGCTATGACTCAACTATTTGACAGGACCTGTATCGATCTTCCATCCGGAACTCCACCCCTTGCCGCCAAGGAGATCGAATTGCTCAGAATCGAGATCCCAGATTGGGAGAACCTCGGCGACCAACGAATACGCAGAGTGTTCGCTTTTAAATCTTATATAGCGGGAGCGGACTGGGCGCGAAATATCGCTGTGATCGCTGAGAATGAGAACCACCATCCCGAGATTCGAATTTTATGGCGTAAAGTCGTAGTGGAGCTGTGGACGCACACAGTAAAAGGATTAAGTGAAAACGACTTTATCCTCGCAGCTAAATTTGATCGCAATTACTTATATTTTACAAAACCCTAGCCCTCAAGCTCCGGTCCCTTTTAGCCGAATATATACTGAAGGCAGAGCTCTCCTGGAATTTATACTGTAGGTCTAGGAGATCCTCTTAAAGCGGTTTTACGCAAAACTACTACTACGAGAAGAACAGCTATGAGCGAAACCAACGAACAGAAACCTCCGCGCCGAAAAGGGATTACCTCACTGACCCTTCAATGGATCGCGGAGAAGCTGCGCCGAACGACCAAAATTAAAGAGGAGCTCTCAAACGGGACCTATCAGGTCGACTCCTCAAAGGTCGCCAAAGCGATCGTTACTAACAATCACGGTGATTCGGCACGCGAGTAGGGCTCGTTCAGCGGGGCACAATACGCAGTCACTTTTATAAAGGCGTTTGCAAAAAGCCCCCTTATCACGGCTAATTTGCTCATTAACCGCACTCCTAAAGTAAGACCAATCATCGTAGTATTACGTCATGGCTTCACGCGCGCATTCACAGAACATCACCCCTGCCGGTCTACTTGTGGCCTTAGGTATCATCTACGGCGATATCGGCACATCGCCACTATACGTACTTAAAGCCGTCGCGGGTACCGAGGCTATCTCTGAGGAGCTCGTACTGGGAGCTCTCTCGTGTATCTTCTGGACCCTTACTCTCCTAACTACTTTTAAGTATGTGTTACTAACCTTACGGGCTGATAACCGTGGTGAGGGTGGTATCTTTGCTCTCTATGCCTTGGTGAGAAAAAATGCCCGCTGGCTTCTTATTCCCGGAATCATCGGTGGAAGCGCTTTGCTAGCCGATGGAATAATCACACCACCTATCTCTGTGTCATCAGCGGTTGAGGGATTAAGGAAGATATATCCTGAGATCCCTACAGTTCCTATCGTTCTCTTTATCATCACCGCTCTTTTCTCAGTTCAACACTTTGGAACTAGAGCTGTCGGCCGCTCTTTTGGACCAATCATGCTCGGATGGTTCTCGATGCTATCTATTCTCGGCTTGTGGTGGATCTCGTCGAATCCTTCAATTATTAAAGCTCTAAATCCTGCTCACGCTCTGCAACTCCTATTTTTTCACGAGAACGGTTTCTGGGTATTAGGCGCCGTTTTCCTCTGTACCACTGGAGCGGAAGCTCTCTACTCAGATCTTGGGCACTGCGGTCGGGGAAACATCCAAGTCTCGTGGGGCTTTGTTAAAATAGCTCTGATACTAAACTACCTGGGCCAAGGCGCTTGGATGCTTACCCATTCAGGAGAGCTACTCGGCGACCGGAACCCGTTCTTTGAGGTAATGCCCCCGTGGTTTCTCATTCCGGGGATTGTTATCGCCACTCTAGCGACGATTATCGCCAGCCAAGCGTTGATTAGCGGCTCATTTACGCTAGCCACGGAAGCCATGCGATTATCGGTCGTCCCAAAAGCAAAGGTTGTATATCCATCTGAGTTAAAGGGACAGATCTACGTTCCGGCGGTGAATCTCCTACTCTTCATCGGTTGCGTTTTAGTGGTGCTCTACTTCAGAGAGTCCTCGAACATGGAGGCGGCTTATGGGCTGGCTATCACTTTAACGATGCTCATGACGACGATACTTTTCTCGAACTTTCTCAGCAGGAAGCGGGTTCACTGGTTCCTAATCGGCATATATCTAGTGCTTTACCTCTCGATCGAGGGAAGCTTCCTTTTCGCTAATCTTTTAAAGTTTAGCCACGGCGGGTGGTTCACTTTGCTAATCGGAAGCTTAGTAGCGGCGGTAATGTTTATCTGGAACTCAGGCTCACGCTTAAAGATGGCCTACACTGATTATGAGTCACTGCCGCAACATCTACCGGCTCTAGAGGCTCTTAGCGGTGACACCTCAGTTCCGAAGTACGCGACACACCTCGTGTACATGACCGGAGCGCCGTTTCCTAAATTGATTGAAAGTAAGATCGTCTATTCTCTATTTCACGTTCATCCCAAGCGCGCCGATGTCTACTGGTTCCTGCATGTGAACGTATTAGACGTTCCTTACACCACAGAATATGAAGTAACGACTTTGATACCTAAAAAGGTTTTCAGAATAGATTTTAATTTAGGGTTCCGCGTCGAGCCGCGTGTGCACCTTTTCTTTAAAAAGGTGATCGAGGATCTCGCCAAGAATGGAGAAGTTGATCAGTTAAGTCGTTACGACTCTCTAAGGGCTAACAGCATAGCCGGTGATGTGCGCTTTGTGGTGCTCCACAAAGAGCTCTCGCACGAGAGCGACCTGCACTGGTCTGATCGCTTAACAATGGAAGGGTATTTCCTATTACGCAAAGTGAGTTTGTCCGAAGAGAGCAGCTTCGGGTTAGACACGAGCGCTGTAACAAAAGAGATAGTTCCGCTGGTTTTATCTCCCGCTAAAGATTTTCAACTAACTAGAGTGGATGACCAACAGATTCATGTAAGGGTGTGAGTTTTAAACAAAGAGGCCAGAGGAAACTATCCTCGCCGCTCTCTTTGTACAAAAAAATCTGCCGCGGCTTTTTATTTAAACAAAGAGAGCAGCGAGGCCGGACAAAGATATAGTCAGGCCCCTAATACCCCTAACACCCCTCACGCCCATACCCAGCCGGCACAGGAACATCAAATAGATCATCAGCTATCTCGCGATTCTTAGTGAGCCTCACCACCTGTAGCTCCGCGCTGGCTCTCGCTGGTTTGTAGATCTGAAAAACAATCTCCGGCAGGTCGCCTACTATTCGGCGGTCGGCTGTAGCTACAACTTTCTCTCCGCTACTATCTAGCAGCCTCGCGGCTAACAACTCCCCGGTTCCCTCAGAAACCTCCCACGCGACTCGAGCGGATTTATCAACAAAGAGCGCCCTACCCGAATCGATCTGGTGTGTTGTTACCCTCTCGCAGATAAGAGCTGGGATCTCTCCTACTACTAACGCTTTCACAACTTCTGGCGTAATCCCCTCTAAACCCAGAGTTCGTTCAAGAACCTGACTAGGCGAACACCCCTCAATCGCTTTTTTGCTCTGTGTATCGATTACCAAGGCTCGCCCCTCGTTTACCGTAACAAGTGCCAAGGTAAAGGCTCCCTCATTCGGCAAAACATCCACTCGCAAACGATCATTCCCCTTGCCTATTACGGCGTACCGAAACGAGATCTTCTCTTTATCCGGGCCGACAACTTCGGCGTTTATTAGAGATCTAAAAGATGCCACCGAACCGCGAGCCGCGCTTACAGACCTACAGAGCTCGCCTTCTCTTATAGGATCAAGACGCGCTCCAGGATTAAATGGTGGCGCGCTGGCGCATCCGGCTAACAGTACAAGTAATGGAACAACGAGCGAAAAAAAAACTGCTGGGTAGCGGCTCATCTTGTCACCTCAGAGATCTCTAATTTATCACCTGAATCATCGAGGAGATCTAATCCCGGCAGAGCTAAAGATACACTCTGCTGCGGCAATGGCTTCAAGAGGCGAGATTTATCAACTCCACTTAGCTCCGGATGATTCTTTAAAAGCAGCTGAAGCTTATCTTTTAATCTCTTTAGCGCGCTTACCTTATCTTTATCGCGCAGATCCTCTCCAAGGAGCTCCAGATCAGCGATCGACTTTAGCAAACTGATCACCTCACGCTCTTTACCCTGGGCGAGCAGAACCTCCACGTAGTGCTCAATAATGACCGGGTCTTGGCCGGTACTGGCCACGGCGCGAGAAAGAGTCTCTTCTGCCAATTTCAAATCACCTCTCTTAAACTGAACAAAACCGAGCGTGTCGAGATAGTAACCATCACCTGACTTGATCTCGAGGGCTCGCCTCGCCAACTCCTCGGCGCGCTTTAGATCTCCACCGCTCTCAGCGTGCGCGTAGGCTACAAAGTTTAGCGCGTCTGAGTTTTTTGGATTAACCTCAACGATTCTCTCCATTAACTTAAGAGCTTCAGCCTCGTTTCCACGCTCGTGCAGAACGACCGCCAGGTTAAATTGAACTCGCTCATCATTTGGATACACCTCCAGCGCCTGACGCAGTTTTTTTTCAGCCTGTTTATAGTTGCCCATATCTCGCGAGATCAGGACACTATAGAGGGTTAAATTTAAATTATCAGGCTCCGCCTCAAGAGCTTGATCAACCGACTCAAGGGCTCCGTCTAGATCATCTTGCTGACGGTATACATACGCCGCGAATGTGCGCGCCTTAACATACATCGGGCTATCACGTTCGATCGCCGCCAACTCCTCTATCGCCTCTTTCCTCTTTCCAGATCCAGCGTACAAAGAAGCCAAATAGTATCGCGCCTCTGCGTGTTTTGGATTTTTGGCTAGCACCAGAGAGAGCTCACGAATCGCCTCACGGTAGTTCTGCTTCTCAATCTGAATCAACGCCACCTTGAAGCGGGTTTCAGATGGATCCTCCTCAATCGACTCAAGCGCGGTAAGGTGCGCCAACGCGTCATCGAATTTATTCTCTCCGATCATTATGTGACTTAGAACCTTACGAGCCAACTCGTTGTTGGGATCCTGACTTATTATCTTATCGCAGACCCTTTTAATCTTCGCTGTCTTCTCTTGCCTGACCAAAACTCTAAGCAACTCTGTAGCACCATTAGTTGCGTTGGGATCCCGATCAAATACCCAGCGATACTCAGTCTCCGCCTTATCCAGTTTGCCTCGCGCCTCGTAAACTTTACCGAGATAAAAGTGACCAGCGGGCTCATTCGGTTGATTCCTTGCCAGTGTTAAGAGAACTTCCGTAGCGCGATCAAAATTCTTCTCCTTCATGTAAAGATTAGAAAGTAACAGATATCCATCGATCTTCGCTGGATACTCGTTAACCAACGCTTTGTAGATCGGCTCAGCTTCTCTGTCTCTTCCCAACGCCTCAAGCACTCCAGCGTACAACATCCTCACATACGGCTCTGATGGACTTTGCTCTAGAGCCTGCTTCGCGGCCCGCTCGGCTTTATCAAGCTCTCCGAAGCGCAGGTAAAGATCCGCCATCTTTGAATAGACCAATGGGTCCGGCTCACCGGCTAATTTCGCTGCTCTCTCAAAGTGTTTTAGCGCCCCTTGATAATCCTCGGATCCAAGTGATAGCTGCCCAACTAAAAAATTGTGAATAGCTTCTGAGTCGCGCTCAGCGTTGACCTCAAAGTTGCCCTTCCTCGCGTTGGCCACATCGGTAGCCACTGTATTTACCGAGATATCCTCCTGACCGCTAATGAGCGATCTGGAACTTAAACTCGAACAGCCAGAGAAGCTGACCGCGACTAAAACGCATCCACTGACAACTGAGCTTCGGAGACGAACTACATTACTTTCAGCCATGAATAGTGGAGACCCCTAAAGAGAAATACGACCTCCGTCTAGGCTCCTCTAAAAGAGACTAGAGCGCTAACACAAAAAGTATCGGCATGAGTCTAATATGAGGGGAATAAAGTAAACCAGCTAAAGCATTTGTCTCACGGTCGGCTATAAGCGCCGCAAGATTTCCTAGCTATTTAGCATGGTTCGCCCGCAAGGACTCGAACCTCGATTTTCAGGGTCAGAACCTGACGTGCTGCCATTGCACCACGGGCGAATACATAAAGCCCCGTTACTGTAGCACGGCCAGCGCAGGGGTTCAAATCCCGGCGCTCTAGCCTAGAGCGTTGCAGTTCTTTATCACCACAGGGGACGCAGAGGACACAGAGAATAGGCCATTTTATTGGCAATTATGGAGTTTTCTCTGTGTCCTCTGCGTCCTCTGTGGTAAAAATACTTCATTAATTATCCCAGCAGCTTACCAAAAACACTGCAACGCCCTAGCTCTAGCCTTGACCCTTATCTGATAACGGTAGCTTGCCGGAGGATAGGAGGCCATCCCTTAAAAAAACAAGCTTATCGCAAAATCGATTGGGCAAAAGGTCAATCCCTAAATAGGCTTTACACGTAAACGTGCTCGTGCTCGTGAACGGCACCCCGTATAACGTCGATGTGCACGTTTAACGTGTTTCGTGCACGAGCAGGAGCACGACAGTCGTTAGGGCGTGGCAGTTCTTTATCACCACAGAGGACGCAGAGGACACAGAGAACGGCCATTTTTTGGGCAATTATGGGGTTCTCTCTGTGTCCTCTGCGTCCTCTGTGGTAAAAATATTTTACTAATTATCACAACAGCTTACCAAAAACATCGCGACGCCCTGGACAGACGTTTACAGGCACGAGCATGCAAACGTGGAAATATTTGATTTATCAGCGAAAAATCACGACTTATGACTATCAGCGCTGGTCGCTGTCAGTGATGAGCCTGAAAACAAATGGCACCCAATTGCCAGGGTTATCTTTCCCCCCTCTCTTCATTGCCCAACTAATACGACAAGTTACAAAATACCATATATTTTGCCCCAACGATTTGCACCAACCCCTAATAAATGATACCTTGCGGGTCTACATTACGTGGCCCCATCGTCTAGTGGTCTAGGACGCTGGCCTCTCACGCCGGAAACATGGGTTCGAGTCCCATTGGGGTCACCAGTAGTAGCGCTAAAGCGGATCTCTTGGTTAATTGGCGATTCGCCTCCCGCTAGTCTCGTCCCGTATCTCTTAATTTCTGTGCTCTCTTAATTTCTTGGGATTCAAACGATGGCAAACTCTTCTTGCGCTAACTCCAACAGCTCCTTCGATATAAAGGTCGGTTTAGCACGCATGCTTTGCAACGGCGTGATTATGGACGTGATCGACGTGGAACAGGCTCGCGTAGCTGAGGACGCCGGTGCAATAGCCGTTATGGCCTTGGAACGTGTCCCTTCGGATATCCGCCGTGATGGTGGCGTGGCTCGCATGAGCGACCCACGGATGATCGAGGAGATCAAAGCCGCAGTTAGCATCCCTGTAATGGCTAAGGTTCGTATCGGTCATATCGCAGAGGCGCAGATACTTGAGGCGATCGGGATCGATTTCATCGATGAGTCAGAGGTGCTGACACCCGCCGACCCACATCTCCATATCGACAAGCATGAGTATAAAACCCCTTTCGTCTGCGGAGCTAAAGATATCGGCGAGGCTCTAAGACGTGTGAAAGAGGGCGCGGCGATGATGCGCACGAAGGGCGAGGCAGGAACAGGTAATATTATAGAGGCCGTCAGACACCTTCGCGAAATTAATCGTGGTATTGCTGAGCTTGCTAATCTCTCAGATGACCTACTAGCTGAGAAAGCCGAGCAATATAGGGTGCCAGTAGCGCTGCTTAAAGAGGTCCGCCAATCCGGGCGTCTCCCTGTGCCAAACTTCGCCGCCGGCGGAGTAGCGACCCCAGCAGACGCCGCGCTATGCAGGATGCTCGGCGCTGAATCTGTTTTTGTTGGCTCGGGTATATTCAAGTCAGAGAATCCCCTTCAGTTCGCTAAGGCAGTTGTGCAGGCGACATGCTTCTATAACGAGCCTAAGAAGCTCCTTGAGGTGTCACGTGGGTTAGGACAGGCGATGCGTGGAATCGAGATCGGTACGATCCCAACTGAGTCAAAGCTAGCTAATAGAGGTTGGTAACTCTCTTTGAAAGTGGGCGCTTCAACCGTAGGAATTCTTGGTTACCAGGGATGCATTGAGCCGCACGAGGCGATCTTTAAAGCGCTCCGTGTTAATTGCATGCGGGTCCGAACACCTGAGGATCTAGAAAAAGTAGATCGTATAATCCTTCCCGGTGGCGAGAGCACCACGATGCTTCGTTTTATGAAGCTTCACGGGATGTTTCCTGCTCTGCAAGAGTTCGCTAAATCGCACCCTGTATGGGGTATCTGCGCCGGCGCGATTCTGCTCGCTGCCGAAGTAACCAATCCATCGCAGGACTCCTTACAGCTAATAGATATCGTCGCTCACCGCAACTTCTACGGCTCCCAACTAGATTCCTTTGATGCGCGGATTACGATCGATCTATGCGCCGAACCAATAACAGCTCAGTTCATTCGAGCCCCGTTATTAGCTCCACTTAAGAGCGCTAAATCAGGGTCGAGAGATGCTCTAAAGATCCACGCCTACTACAACGACCAGCCTGTATTCTTCTCCCAAGGAAATGTTTGGGCCTGCTCATTTCATGTCGAGTTAGGCAGTAATCTTGAGCTGCATCGGAGATTTGTGGATGGGGGATAATCCTCCCCCTAATAAACCTCCGCCTCCCTAAGCAAAACAGCCTGCGCATCTTTCGCCGATAGGCTCGGCTGATAGTCAATGGGCCAGACGATATTAATCTCAGGATCGTTCCACTTGATCGCTCTCTCATGCGCCGGAGCATAATAGTCGGATGCCTTATAAAGAACCTCCGCTGTATCGGATAACGTCACAAATCCGTGAGCAAACCCCGCCGGAACCCACATCTGACGCTTATTAGCCCCTGAAAGCACCTCTCCTACCCATTTACCAAAAGTCGGAGAGCCGCGGCGGATATCCACAGCCACATCGAAAATTTCACCAGAGATCACACGCACAAGCTTAGACTGAGCATTCTGGATCTGATAATGCAGGCCGCGGAGAACTCCCTTTGAGGATAAGGAATGATTGTCCTGAACAAACGTCACATCCTTATCAAGCGCCTCATTAAAGCGCTGCTTGTTATAGCTCTCTAAAAAGAACCCGCGCTCATCACCAAAAACTTTAGGCTCAATAAGCAATACATCTGGAATCTCTAAGGGGGTAACTTTCATACTTCGCGCTCCAACATAAGAACTTTGTCGTACTCTCTTATCACAAAGCCTTTATCTCGTATTTGACCGGATATTAGCCGTTTTATCGTTGAAACAGCAACTGTTCGCCATATTCTGCTACTCCGTAGAAGCAGTGGATCTAAAACAGCTATTTCCCCTTCAATTACCGAGTGTGAAAGAAGCACAGCGCAGTGACGGTCATATCAATTCAGGACCGCTTCGATGGAAGATTCCCGTCTACCGAGGCAAAGCCCGCGCAAATGGGTTTCACTAAGGCTGGCGGGGCGAAATATGGGTCACTGAGCCCGTATTTCCGGCACTCCGTTAGTGGACTATCTTTAACTCCGGTTAAAGAATCTCTATGAAAATATCGGAACGCTTAAAAAAAGCTATTGAAAGTTCAAAAAAGACCCGCTACGCCATAGCCGTTGGCTCGGGGGTAGACCACGCTGTCCTAAGACGCTTTATGCGTGGCGAGCGGGATATCAAACTGACCACTGCCGAGAATCTGGCCGAGTTCCTAGAACTCGAGCTGACGCCAAAAAGGAAAAATGGGAAGAGCTAATACACCCTCTCCCCACTCCCTGGCTCCCTGGTCTTCCAGCGACGATGGATCCAGAACCACCCCTCGGGAAACGCGCGGATCATCTCGCAATAGTGACCCGATATCGTCTTTGTAATCTCTAAAACCTTTTCATCATCACTTTTAGACTGGTCAGCGTACAAACCCGAGAAATCACACTCAACCGATTCAACTCTGTAGCGGTCATTACCTAGATAAATCATCGCGGCGACGAACACAGGGGCATCTGTCTTTATGGCCGCCAGGGCGAAGGCGCGCGTAGTCGCCGCGGCCTTCCCAAACCAATCAACAAACACCGCGTGATTAATCTTAACGTTCTGATCAAAGAGCACGGCAACAGAGGTTCCGGAGTTTATAGTTTTAACTATCTCCTTAAACGCGCCCGTACGGTCTATAATTCGATTGCCACGAGCTTCCCGTAGCTCACGCCACCAGTTATCGAGCCTCGGGGACTTAAATCTCCGGGCTACCGCAGCTAAAGGATGCCCCCGCAGACCCATGGCGTGACCAAGCAACTCAAAACTTCCAAGGTGCCCTGTAGCAATTAATACCCCTCTCTTTGAGGCAACCTCGCTATAGCGCTCAAGCCAAGGGATCTCTACGTGAGTCTTCGCCCAACTAGCATCTAGCCGCGAGAGCCTGAAGGTATCAGCCAATAGTCGCCCCATCTCTGTAGCGTTTCCTCTGATAAGCGCTCGCCTGGCTGATGAATCTTTATCTGGGTAGGCTATACTTAAATTTACCTCAGCCGTTTTTCTTAGTCTGGGAATGATTAAGATCGCGATCCACCACAACCATCCAAATATCGCTACGCACAAGCGATGCGGCAACGCGCCAAACAGCGCGAAAAGCGTTTTAAAAGCGATGTACTTTATCCAATCGATCAATTCGTTACCCCGACATTTTTTCGACGAGAGTTTTTACGACAGAACCGCTCAAGCGCCCTAAGGGTCTTATCGCTTACATGATGCTCTATACCCTCAGCGTCTATCCGCGCGGTCGCCTGATCGACCCCTATCCTCTCAAGAAATTCCAGAACGACTTCGTGCCGTCTGCGGACTTTTGAAGCCAGACGCTTCCCCTGGGATGTTAAAAAAATGGAGCGATACCGCTCAGCGGTCACCAGTCCCTGCCCGCCAAGCCGAGCTATCGTTCTGTTCACTGTTACGTGGGTAACTCCGAGCCTTTTAGCTATATCGACAACTCTGGCCTCTCCCATCTCGTCCAGTAGGTCATTAATCACTTCAACATAATCCTCCGCGAGCTCGCTAGCATGTGCTCTGCGGGTCATCCTGTGAGGCTCCGGGGAAGCGACCAACTTAGTCCTTGCAGAGCGTCTAGCGACCTTGTCTCTTTTGGCTCCTAAATCCTTAGCCGCTCTGGATACCATGCGTTTACCTCGATAAAAGTAGCCCCTGTCGACTACTAACTCTTGACCTTAATATTACGTCATCGCTAGAATTGTAGCATATGATACATTTTTTTGCAGCTGCTACAATTCTTCTGCTCGCCGCGTTTCCTACGAATATCTATAGCCAACAATCTTTAACTGTAGTCGCCACGACAAATATCATAGCTGACACCACTAAAACCATCGCCGGGGATGACGCTCAAGTTATTTCCTTAATGGGGCCAGGAGTAGATCCTCACTTATACAAGGCATCTCCAGGGGACCTCCGCGCTTTATCGAGCGCCTCTCTTATTCTTCACAACGGGCTAAACCTAGAGGGACGATTATCTGAGGCTATCAATAATTTAGCGAGCCGAAAGCCTGTGATCGCGATCTCTGACAGTATTCCCAGAGAGAAACTAAAACGATTGGCCGGATCGAGCGATCTTTACGATCCTCATATCTGGTTTGATCCCCAGCTCTGGATCATCTGCGCCGCGGAGATATCAAAGGCTCTCGTTAAATACGACCCTGCGAGGGCCGAACGCTACGAGAGACGATTTCAAGAGCTCCGTGATTCATTGATTAACCTAGACACCTGGGCTCGCGATGAGCTCTCTAAAATTCCGTCAGAGCGAAGAGCTCTAGTTACCGCCCATGATGCTTTTGGATACTTTGGAAGGGCGTATAACCTAGAGCTGCTGGCGATCCAGGGGATCAGTACCGAGAGTGAGGCGAGTCTTAGAACGATTAATGAGCTGGTTGATGTCATCGCGCGACGCAAGATACCCGCGATATTTATTGAGAACACGATCTCGCCTAAAACGGTCGAATCATTAGTTGAGGGAGTCAAGGCGAAGGGGCATGCGGTGAAGATAGGTGGTGAACTGTACGGGGACTCTCTCGGAGCTCCGGGAACCCCCGCTGAAAGCTACTCGGGAGCCTTAGGACACAACGTAACAACCATCGCGCAAGCTCTACTACAAGAAACCAAGGAGTAGTGGCAAAGATGAACAATCCTAGCGCGCTTGAAGTGAGCAACCTCCGAGTAGCCTACGGGCAGAAACCGGCGCTGTGGGATATAAACTTAAACCTCCCGAGCGGAACATTAACAGCTATCATTGGGCCAAATGGGGCCGGAAAATCAACTCTGCTAAAATCTGTTTTAGGACTCCTCCCAGTTGATAGTGGTAGCACCAGGATATTTGGCGATGACATCACCCGAGTCCGGAATCGAGTCGCGTATGTTCCACAAACTGAGAGTGTCGACTGGGACTTCCCGATATCAGTGCTTGATGTAGTTCTTATGGGCCGCTATGGAAAGCTCGGATGGCTTAAAAGGGCGACACCTAAGGACACAGAGATCGCTCAAAGCTGCTTAGAGATGGTCGGAATTTCCGATCTAGCGACCAGACAGATCGGCCAGCTCTCAGGAGGACAACAACAAAGGGTATTCTTAGCCCGCGCTCTTGCCTCAGAAGCCGACCTTTATTTAATGGATGAGCCCTTCGCGGGGATCGACGCCGCTTCAGAAGCGACGGTTATCGAGATTATGAGAAAGCTTCGGAAAACGGGGAAAACGGTCATTACCGTTCATCACGATCTTCAAACCGCGTCTGAGTACTTTGACTGGATAGTTTTACTAAATTGTCGCCTGATAGCTTCTGGACCAACTGCTCAGGTGTTAACCCCGGAAAATCTTCACAATACATACGGGGGAAGGCTGACAATACTAGAACGCGTCAGCGAGGCGACCGCGGAAAGATGAACTTAGCGATGAATATTAGCTTTGATATCATCAGCCAGCTCACCAGCTTTAACACCATCACCGTTCTCGTTGGCACCGCATTGCTCGGGTTTGCTTGTGGAATCATCGGGGCCTTTAATACACTTCGAGATCGAGCTCTTGTCGGAGACTGCGTCGCGCACGCGTCGCTACCTGGAATTTGCCTAGCTTTTCTTCTACTCAGAGACAGGAGCTTTTTACCTCTATTTTGCGGCGCTATCTGCTCTGGACTGCTTAGCGTCTGGTGCATATCTCTTATTCGATCGAGGTCTAAGATAAAATCTGATTCGGCGATCGCCCTTACCCTTAGCTGCTTCTTTGGCGCTGGTATCGCCCTCTCACGCTTAATCCAAAATCTTCCAGGTGGTAGCGCCGCGGGATTAGACAGCTTCATCCTCGGTAAGGCCGCCAGTATCTCGTCCTCCGATCTGACGACCATATCCTGTGTGGCGCTTATGACTCTCGGCGCGACTTTACTCTTCTTTAAAGAGTTTGTGCTTATCTGCTTTGACCGTGATTTCGCGGCGGTCCAGGGTTACCCCGTAAACTTGTTGGATATACTTTTAATGATCCTAATGTGCCTGTGCGTAGCGGCGGGACTCCCCGCTGTGGGAGCGGTACTGGTTGTCGCTCTGCTAATCTTTCCCGTTGTCACCGCCAGGATCTGGAGCGAGCGGATAAAGACTGTGGTGATATTATCTGGGGTGTTCGGGTCGTTATGCTGCGGCTGTGGTGTTGTTCTAAGCGCCCTGATCCCAACAGAAGTAATCAGCGGCGGCCTCCCCACGGGGCCGATAATTGTTGTCTGCGCGTCGCTACTTTTAATAATATCTCTTGCTGGCAAGTCAGCTCTCAGTCGCGCGAGAGCGCTCTCATATAATCACGGAAAGACTTCACCGGGGGGTGATTTATGCTAGTCAGTCTTTCCACTGAGGAAATGTGGATTCTAGCCACATGCTCAGTATGCGCTGTGGCGTGCGCCATTCCAGGGGTTTTCTTATTGCTGAGCCGCAAAAGCTTATTAGCGGATGGCATATCACATTCTGCCCTGGCTGGGATCAGTTTTGCTTTTCTATTAACTGGCTCGCGAAATCCTCTTTATATGTTAATCGGCGCGATCATAGCGGGGCTCCTTACCGCTTGGGGAGCAACCGCGTTGTCGCGCGCCGCGCGAATAAAGCCTGATGCCGCTCTGGGGATCGTGTTCACCACTCTGTTCTCTATCGGCGTGATTATTATCAGCGCCGTGGCTAAGCAGATCGACCTAGATCCAGGATGTGTATTGTACGGGCTCGCTGAGTTCATCCCTTTTAATACGGTAATGCTATATGGCTACACCATACCGAAGAGCTTTGTCTGGCTGACAGGAATCCTAATAATTAATCTGACTCTATCTCTATTATTTTGGAAGGAGTTAAAGCTAGCGATCTTCGATCCTCTCTTAGCGACGACTCTTGGATTCAACGTAAAAGCTATTAACTATGGGGTGATGTTAGTTAGCGCGGCGACTATCGTTCTATCCTTTGAGGCGCTTGGGTCTATCTTAGTCGTCGCTTTGCTGGTCGCTCCCGCGGCGTGCGCATATCTGCTTAGTAACCGCCTGGCGACTGTTATGTTTGTGGCGCCCCTAGTTGGTATAGCGTCAACGGTAATAGGCTTCTACGGGGCGCTGGTGATGAATACTTCGGTAGCTGGCATGATTGCTGTGGGGGCGGGGGGGGTGTTTGTTATGGTTATGTCATGCGCTTCCCTGGGAAAAGCTAAGCTTTAGTTGTTTGGGGAGGGGTTATCAGGTCGCCTTCTTTACTATCATCACTCGAGGGCTCCGGTAAGATATCTCTGAAACGATCAGACTCTAAATTATGCGTCTCGGCCGACTCACAGTAACTTTTTACCAGTCGAGTGAATCTCTCAGGATCATTCAGAATTTCACCAAATCTAAGCAGCAAAGCCTTTGCCCTCTGAATCTCACTTTCTTCGCGCACAAAGAGGTATTCCCGCACCAAATTCCCAATCGTCTCCTCGAGGATGTCATGCAAATCTTTCCTGAGATGAGGGTTTCCGTTGCATGCCTCTTTAAGAAATCCCAGAGCTGGGCCTTTGAACGGCAGACCAGTTGGCCTCTCATGATCCGCAATATCGCCACCTTTAAGATATAAACCTAAATGTCTTAGATTGAGCTCACGTTTCAGCAGATGTGCGATTAATTCCGAGGTTTCTTTTCTCTCACTTAGCTGTTTACTCAGCTTTGCAACTTGGATTAGATCAGAGTGTCTAAGTTGATTTCTTTCACCTAATCGAAAGACCAGATCGGCTATTGGGTCCTCCGTTGCTGTTGCATGCCCTAGCTCCGAATCTGTTTTTCTTATTTTTATCTCAGTACCCATCCCACTAAAATAACATCACCCAGAAATCTGAGTCTCGTTATCCTAGTTAGAATAGCGTTAAAACCTCCTAACAATCCCGCCTGAAGCCACAAACTCCTTATTTTGCTCAATAAAACAAATAAAACTCGCTTCAACAAGACAGGGCGTCGCAGTGTTTTTGGTAAGCTGCTGGGATAATTGGTAAAATATTTTTTACCACAGAGGACGCAGAGGACACAGAGAAAACCCCATAATTTACCGTAAAATTGCCGTTCTCTGTTTACTCTGCGTCCTCTGTGGTGATAAAGAACTGCGACGCCCTATCAACGAGAGCTTTGCTCGCCTCCGGTAAGGCAAACTACGCCGCCTTAAGCCTAGCTATCGCCTGCTTCACAGCCTCAAATGCGTCATCCTCGCCTACCTCAACCGAGATAGTCGATACAGGCTCCCCGGCTGTTGGGCGCTCCAAAGTAGCGAACTGGCTATCGAGAAGCGATACCGGCATATACTCATGCTGTCTCTTCAACATCCGATCGCGGATTGTCTCCTTGCTGCCATCTAAAAACATGAAGTGAATGCCGTCATTGAGGTCTTTAGCCAGACGCTCTCTATATACTCGCTTGAGCCCTGAGCAGGTTACAACGCTCCACTCGACATCGATCGATTTCATCGCGTTGTTGAGACGATCAAGCCACGGCCATCGATCATCATCATTGAGCGGAATCCCAGCGCGCATCTTCTCCTTCATCTCAGGAGTATGAAACTCATCGGCCTCGATCACTCTGCAGTTAAGATACTGAGCTGTTCTAGCGGCTAAAGTAGTTTTGCCGCACCCACAAACACCCATAAAGACGAGTCTGATACTTGATTTCATGTGTAACCCACTGAAAGCTTTTAAACCGCGATGCAGTTGCCAAACAGTATAAACAGGCCACTTCTTAGCCGCTACCCTAACCTCTTGACAGTACCCCGATCTACACCAAGCATCTGCGCCGCTCGTAGCTGATTACCCCCGCTCTTTTTTAGCGCCTCTTTAATCATCTCTCTTTTAAATGCCTCTACCCTCTCGTGGAACGAGGCTCCGCCACCGCCATCCAATGCGCCAGGAGCGCTAACTGCATGAAACGATAGATCATCCATCGCAATCACGGTTCGCCCTTTAAAGCGCGCTCGATGTGCCGCCGTGACTACAACCCCTATTAGCTCACGTATATTTCCGGGCCACTCCCTGTTACAAAGCGCCTCCATCAAGGATGACTCGACTCCGAATACATTAATCCCCTCTCGGTCCCTTAGGCTACTTAGAGCGTTCTCAATGATGGCCGGAATATCCTCACGTCGCTCTCTTAGCGGCGGCAAAGTGATCACGTTACTGGCTAATCGATGGTAAAGGTCCTGTCTGACCAAGCCTTCTTTGAGAGCTTCCCCGATCGGTCTATTGGTCGCGGCGATAATACGGCTATCGATCTTCTGATACACATCAGAACCAACCGGTCGAATCCGCTGCTCCTGAACGAGATCTAGGAGCAATACTTGAGTATCTAAAGGCACTGCGTCTAGTTCATCTATAAATAACGTGCCTCCGTTGCCGTCAAGCACAAGGCCCTTGCGGGAATCAACCGCGCCTGTGAATGCACCCTTTGTGTGACCGAACAGCTCACTCCTCACGATATCACCACCTGCATAATTAGGGTGATAATGAATAAAACGGCGCAGACCACGAGAACTAGCTTGATGTATTAATTTCGCTACAAGGCTCTTGCCAGTGCCGGTCTCTCCTAGAAGCAGAACCGGTTGTGTTGTTGACGCGGCAAAGGCAACCTCATCGCGCAATTTAATTACTGCTGCGCTCACTCCAGAGAGATCGTTATTAACACCTGCCGTCCCCTCTCGCTTAAGCCTCTCGTACTCCCTTTTAAGCTCAGCCTGTATTGTCGCATCTTTAATTAATGCAGCTAAATGTTCCGGATTAGCGGGCTTCTCGATAAAACTAGCCGCTCCTAGACTCATCGCTTTAACACCATTACTTAACGCGCCGTGTCCTGTCAGAACCAATACTCGAGCATCAGGAAGGACGCTCTTTATCTGACTTAAGAGCTCAAAACCGCTCTCAACACCAACTCGCTCATCGACACAGAGATCAAGAACAATAGCCAGGGGTTTTTCGTTACTTATGATCTCGATAGCTTTAGCCGCGCTACTTGATGCTCTAATCTTATACGGCGCTAGCAATCGACCCAGCACACGCGCTAAGCTCTCTACTAACTCGCTGTCATCATCTACTAATAAGATATCAGACATCGCCACTACCTCGGGAAACGCTAATCGTCAAAACCACACTTCGATCTTCTAGGTCAATTCTTGCAGGCCACTGATGGTCGCGCAAAATAAGATCCGCGACACCCGCATCGACTACAAAACGCTCTCCTAGGATATCGGCGGTAAAAGCGCTAATCGACGAATAGCTTTTTTTTAAGCCCACATGGTTAGTTACGCGAGCCTCTACTCGCAAGATCGCCAAAGAGTCACCACTATCTGTGACCTCCACTTGATATCCAGCACCCAAGATATCTCGAACTGCCTTGACTAGACGCTCTAGAAGCCTAGGTGACGCTGTGACAGAAAACGCGTCAAACTCTGGCAGGAACCTCTTCGCTTCAAAGATCCGCGCTACTTCTGCGAGATTAGTTCTGGCTTTTATTCCAGTATCAACCAACTCACTAACAGCGCTTAAGGTATCGGCTATCTTATCACAACGAGCCCGTGAAAATTTTATCTCTTCGGAATCAACTAGGGTCGCTACATACGCCAGTTCATTAGTTATCACCGAGAGGTCTCCGCGCACCTTGTGAGCCAGTGATCGAAGAATTCTCGCGCAGAGTTCAAGCTCACTATCGTTCTCAGCGATACTACTCATGCGACATTCAAGCCCTTATCTTATTAAAGCCATCTAATGCCGCCACCTTGTAGCACTCAGCTAGTGTCGGATAGTTAAACACAGCGTCCCGTAAATAAGTTAAGCCTCCTTTAAGCGCGATCACCGCCTGACCGATATGAATCAGCTCTGTGGCGTACTCGCCAATAATATGCACACCTAAGATCTCTAAAGTTTCGCGGTGAAAGAGCAGCTTTAACATTCCGTTCTCGTCACCTAGAAGCTTACCTCGAGCGATCTCTCTATAACGCGCTATGCCGGTTTCGTACGGAACCCCTTTCTCAGTTAACTCCTCTTCGTTAGCTCCGACCAGAGAGATCTCTGGGATGGCGTAGATGCCGTATGGCAACGGCACATCCATTATCTCCTCAATGACTCCAAACGCATGGCACGCAGCTAGCCTTCCCTGACGCGCCGATGTCGAAGCCAAAGCCGGAAACCCTATAACGTCACCTGCCGCGTAGATGTGCGGCTGAGAAGTTTGAAAGTTATCATTTACGCTTAACTTGCCCCGTCCATCGATGGCTATTCCAACATTCTCTAACCCGAGCGTCGCTGTAGCGCTTACTCTACCCGCTGAATAAAGCACACAGTCACTAACGATTATCTTGCCACTCTTTAATGTCGTGACGACCTGATTATCCTGGCGAGTAGCGCAACTCGCCACCTCCTCACCTAATCTAAGGCGAACATCCATGTCACGCATCTGGAAGCTAAAGTTCTCGATAATCTCCTCATCAACAAAACCTAGGAGCCGTTTCCGTTGATCGACTATCGTCACATTCACCCCAAGGGCAGCGAACATAGACCCGTACTCAGTGCCGATTACACCACCACCGACCACAACTATCTCTCGTGGCAATTTCTTTAGTCCAAGAACATCATCGCTATCAAAGATACTCTGTGAGTCGAACGCGATATTCGGTGGGCGATATGGCGATGCTCCTACCGCGATAACGAACTTCTCCGCCGTTTTTCTTAGGGCTCCCTTAGATGATGAGATCTCAACTGTGTGGGGGTCGATAAAGCTCGCGTGGCCATAGATCGTATCTACCTTATTGCGATTTAGCTGGTTCTTTATAACTTCAACCTCTAGCTGCATAATCTTGTTACAGCGCAGGGTCAGATCGGCCATGCTTATATCAGCTTTAACTTGATAACCCGCTCCATAAATGTGTCGCTGTCTAAAGCCGGTGAGGTAAAGGACCGCCTCTTTAAATGATTTGCTCGGTATTGTTCCGGTGTTCACACAGACGCCGCCTACAACCTCGCGCTTGTCGATAATAGCCACTCGCTTTCGTAGCTTAGCCGCTTGCACTGCTGCCCGCTGCCCAGCCGGTCCACTGCCGATGACGATCATGTCATAATCATAGCCGTTAGAGGCGCCAAGTGATGGCTCAAAGTTGGGCCTATCCATGATTGATTCCTAGCTCGTTAGATGCTTTAGTGATGGAATATAGAGCGCAGCAATACGCTGCGCTAACTAATTGATTAGATTCCATATTTTTACCTATGATCTCAGAAGACGATGTTGAGAAGCTAGCCTCCCTGTCGCGTCTAGAGCTAGACCCTACCATGAAACGGGTCGTAACCGGACAATTAAATTCAATCCTTGAATACGTTAAACAGCTAGATGGCGTTGATACATCAAATGTGGCTGCCATGAGCCACACCCACGAAGCAATAAACGTGCTGCGCGAGGATGAGGTCGTGGCGGTTGGAGCTCAACCAGATTCCACTCCTTTAGGAGATCCAGTCATTAAGAAGCAATCGATGCTTAGCGCGGCGGATATGCTTAGCAACGCGCCTGATCGCTCCGGAACGTTTATCCGCGTTCCTCTTATCGTTGAATAGTTGTCACCCGAAATTTAAAGAAGAGATTTTATGAGCTCCCTAACATCACTCTCAGTTCACGAAATTCGTGAAGGGTTAAAGGCAAAGAAGTTCTCGTGCGTTGAGTTAACCCAAGCTTCTCTCAAGCTAGCTAAGGACCTAGCTAAACTTAACTGCTTTATTCAGCTATCCGAAGAGTCCGCGCTTAAAAACGCCGCGGCCGTTGACTCTTTAATCCAAGCCGGAAAAGACGCTCCCCTACTTGGAGTCCCAGTTGGCATCAAGGACGTGATCTGCACCAAGGGGGTGAGAACAACGGCGGGGAGTAAGATCCTTGAGAACTTCATCCCTCCATACGATGCGACTGTTACACGAAAGATGATCACTGCCGGAACCGTTTCAATCGGAAAATTGAACATGGATGAATTCGCAATGGGTTCCTCTAACGAGAACTCAGCGTACGGACCTGTAGGAAACCCGTGGAACCCTGATTATGTACCGGGAGGGTCCAGCGGTGGGTCCGCCGCGGCAGTTGCCGCTGGGATCTGCCCGATTACTTTAGGCACCGATACTGGTGGATCGATCCGTCAACCCGCGGCTTTCTGCGGAATCGTCGGTCTTAAACCAACTTACGGACGTGTCAGTCGATATGGAGTGATCGCTTACGCGTCATCACTCGATCAAGTCGGCGCATTCGCCCGAAACGTGCGCGATTGCGCTCTCGCGACTCAAGCGATCTGCGGAATAGATCCAAACGATGCCACCTCAGTTGATAAAGAGGTACCAAATTTTGAGGCGTCTCTTGGCCGTTCGATCAAAGGGCTACGTGTAGGCATCCCGAAAGAGTACTTTATCGATGGGCTATCACCTGATGTTAAGAGAGCTACATCAGAGGCGCTTAAAACTCTTGAGGGCCTGGGAGCTATACCCGTTGAGATCTCACTTCCTCACACAGAGCTCGCTGTATCGGTGTATTACATCCTCGCCCCCGCGGAGGCATCATCAAACCTCGCTCGGTTTGATGGCATTCGCTACGGGCACCGCGCCAAGGGAGATCTGGACCTCAAAGAGTTGTATTGCAAATCGCGAAGTGAGGGATTCGGCCGTGAAGTTCAGCGCCGTATCTTGATAGGCGCTTACGTTCTCTCCTCAGGATTTTACGACGCCTTCTACGTTAAAGCTCAAAAGGTGCGTTCTTTGATCGTTAAGGATTTCAGTGACGCGTTTAAGGATCATTGCGACGTGATAGTTTCGCCAACTACCCCCACTCCTCCTTTTAAGATAGGAGAAAAAGTAAGCGATCCTCTAACTATGTACCTCAACGATCTCTTCACGATTCCGGTTAACTTAGCTGGGCTACCAGGAATTAGCCTACCGTGTGGATTCTCTGACAATGGATTACCTATCGGCTTACAGCTTATCGGAAAGCCGTGGGATGAGGCGACTCTCTTTCAGGTGGCATCCGCATTTGAAGGGGCGACTACATGGCACACACGCTCTCCGGAGATAAATTAAAGCTCAAGAAACTTTTGCTTAGGAGCATCAAAGATCATGGATTACGAAACCGTCATCGGACTTGAAGTTCACGTTCAGCTATCAACACACTCAAAGATCTTCTCAAACGCATCCGCTGCTTACGGCGGTGAGCCAAATGAGTTTATCGACCCTGTTACCCTTGGATTGCCAGGGGCGTTGCCAGTAACGAACAAGCGAGCTGTTGAGTTCGCGATTATGTTAGGACTCGCCACCAATTGCGAGATCCGCCGCTTTAATCGCTTTGCGCGCAAGCACTACTTCTACCCAGATCTACCTAAAGGTTACCAGATCTCTCAATTTGATGAGCCGATCTGCGAGCGTGGCAGCGTTGAGTTCATGATTAATGACGTTAAGCGGGTTGTTGGGTTAAAGCGTATCCACATGGAGGAGGACGCCGGCAAAAATATTCACGATAGCCGAACGAACTCATCTTTAGTTGATCTTAACCGCGCCGGTGTGCCACTTCTTGAGGTTGTTTCTGAGCCTGAGATCCGCTCTCCGGCTGAGGCAGCCGCGTATCTGCGCGCGATTAGGCAGCTCGTTAGATACCTAAACATCAGCGACGGAAACATGGAGGAAGGTAGCCTTCGGTGCGACGCTAATATCTCACTACGCCCAGTTGGAGAGATGAAATTTGGAACCCGCACAGAGATAAAGAACCTAAACTCATTTAAGTTTGTTGAGCGCGCTCTGGAGTATGAGATCGCCAGACAAACGGGTGTCCTCCGCTCTGGTCAGGAGGTTCAGCAGCAAACTCTACTTTTTGACAGCGTCACAGGCACGACTCGTCCAATGCGTTCGAAGGAAGAGAGCGCTGACTACAGATACTTCCCAGATCCAGACCTTCCACCGGTTGTGGTTGAGGAGAGTTGGATCCGTGAAGTTCAGCGCACATTGCCTAAGCTACCATCTCAATGGGCTAACGAGCTGGTCTCTGAGTTCGGGCTATCGATGTACGACGCGACAGTGCTGACTACAGAGCGCGCGTCGGTTGAGTACTTTCATCAGGTAGTTTCCGCTGTTGGCAACGCCAAGGCAGCTTGTAACTGGGTAACATCTGAGCTCTTCGGAATGCTAAATAAGGTCGGGCTCTCGATTGAGCAGTCCCCTGTCTCAGCTAAGGACCTAGGAGAGCTGATTAGACTTGTAGAGACCGATGTAATCTCCGGCAAGATCGCCAAGGGTGTCTTCGAGGAGATGTTTAGCACTTCAAAAGATCCTAACGCGATCATACAAGAGAAGGGCTTAAAGCAGCTAAGTAACGATGACGACATCATCAAGGTTATTAAGGCTGAATTCGACGCCAATCCCGAACAGCTAGCGGGCTATTTAGGGGGCAATGAGAGGCTTCACGGATTCTTCGTCGGTCAGGTCATGAAGGCCACCGGCGGACAAGCGAATCCGAAGAAGGTAAATGAGCTAATCCGCAAAGAAGCTGCCGCGAGGAAGAGCTAATCCGTAGGCCAGTCGGTGAAAGACTATCTAAACATAGATCAGGTGACACTAGATCATATGAGGAGCTTAGCCGTTAGGCTGGATCCGGGTACGCTAGCTTTTTATCTGCGAGTTCCGCGCAACCAGGTCGTGTTAATTCAGGCTTATTTTGAGCTGTATGATGGAGTAGGCACCGTTCGCACCTTCGCGGGAAATGAGCCGGTGCTTTGCGTTATGACGACTGACGGAATGCTAGACGATTGCATCGGGACATTAATGGCGCTTCGGGAGGAGGTTAGTTGGGAGATTACGGGGTCAATCCCTAAATAAGCTTTACAGTATTTCCCGCGTGCTCGTGCTCGTAAACGAGAAACGTACCCGAATTAAGGGTCCTGCAGAAGCCGAGCTAAGATGTCAGAAGTGGCAAATCGGGTACGTTTACGAGCAAGTGCACGAGCACGTTCACGTGGGATTGACCATGTAAAGTTTATTTAGGGACTGACCATCTCAGCTCGGCTACTGCGTGACCCGTTCACGTGCTCCCCCCAAATAAAAATCCTCCCTTCCCCCCTGTCCCAACCCTTAAAAACTAGGTAAAACTACCCGTTATGATAAAACTAATTCATCGCTACAATAAGGTCATCACTTACGTTTTTCTCTTCATCGCTGTCTGCTTTATGTTCAGCGGCGTTGGGCTCGATATCCTTCACAACGGCGGAAGCTCAGAGCGTTATGCTATCAAGGTCAACGACAAAGAGGTCTCACCTCTCGAGTTTGAGCGAGCTAAAGAGAATCTCACTGAGCGTTACCGCAGGATGTTTGGCGACAAGTTCGACTCAATCAGCAAAACTTTAAATTTAAATATCTCTGAGCAAACGATCGACTCAATCGTTGACTCAAACCTCCTGTCACAAGAAGCCGACAAATGGGGTATGGCGGGTAGCGATGACGCCGTCAACAAGTACCTCGTTACAAAGATATTCGCCGGCCAGGAGATCTCCAAGGATTCTATCCGCATGATGCTGCAGAATCTAGGAATGAACTACAAGCAGTTCAGCGCGGAAGTAAAGAACGAGATTAGTCGCGGAACCTTTAGCGATCTCTTAAGGGACGTTTACTTTGTAAGTGATCGCGATGTATCAGCCAAGTACATCAGACAAGAGACCGCCTTCTCATTGCAGGCAGCGACGGTACCTCTTAATAAGTTCGATTCACAGATAGCTAATCCATCAGACCAAGCACTTCAAGCGATTTACAATGAGACAGCGACAAATTACGAACTACCAGCTCGTGTTTCTTACGAGTATCTAGCCTTTTCAGCGAAAGATTTCGCGAAAGATGTGCCGGTAACAACACAGGATGTCGAGCTCTACTACACAGAGAATCCATCAAAGTTTAAAACTCCTGACCAGGCTAAGATTAAGTCGATCACCCTCCTATATCCAAAAGAGAGCGACCCAAAAGCTATGGCTGATGTAAAAGCCAAGGCCAAGACCGCACACGAAGAGGCATTAAGTGGTAAGCCCTTTCCCGATTTAGTGCAGAAGTATTCAGATGACATACCAACCAAGCTAGCTGGCGGCAGCAAGGGTTGGGTAGAGCGCGGCAAAGGCTCGAAGGCTTTTGATAAGGCTGTATTTTCCACCCAAGCGGGACAGGTGGCCGAGCTTATCGAGTCCAACACCGGCTACGAGATAGTTCTTGTCGAGGAGAAGAAGGAGGCTGGTCAGAAGCCGTTCGCTGAGGTCAAACAGGAGATTGAGAATCTGATTCGGAACCGTGAGGCCCCAGCATTCGCCGCGGCCAAAGCTCAGGAAGTTGTTACTGAGGTCCGCAAAGGCTCTGGCACCCTCGCAGCGATAGCTTCATCAAAGGGACTGCCAGCTCCTAAGGTTGTAAACTTGGGCTCACGAGATCAAGATCCGGATCCGCTCTTAACTGGCTTAACTCAGAAAGCCCTTCAATTACCCGCCGGAGATCGTTTAATAGCCACAACGGTAGATATTGGCGACGCGACAGTAGCCATGCATGTTAAGGAGTTTAAGGAACCAACTATTCAACCTCTAAGTGAGGTTAAGGGTGCGGTAATCGCAGCTTACCGGGCGCGCGAGGCTCTTAAGCTAGCCGAGAAGCAGGCAAATGATCTACTTGAGATCGTAAAGAAGGAACCAAATACCTTTGAGTCAGCCGCCAAGGAGCGTGGATTAACCGTTTCAGCACCGTTTGATATTACACGCGCTAAGCCAACAAATGATAAATTCGCGGACCTTTCAACTGAGATATCTAATGACGCTTTCAATTCAAGTGTTACCCCACGCGCGCTAGGTCGCGCTTTCAAGGGAACTAATGGATACACAGTGGCAGTGGTTACTAAGGTAACCAAGCCCGATCCAAAGTCGCCAAGCGCTGTTGAGGCCCTTAAAAAGTACCGCGATGAATCGACACAGAAACAGGAGCAGGAAGCTCTGGTAGCGACGATAGCATTACTTAAGTCGCGCTCTGATATCGATATTGATAAGGGGCTGATGGCGAGGTAGGGAAACCCAACTCGGGGGTAAGATGCTGGGTAGGGTTGTGGTAGAGATAGAGTTTGCATATAGCAGCCGTAAACGCAAACGTCCGTCGTGCACCTGCTCGCGCACGAAAACCTGAAACGCTTATATCGACTACGCACTTAGTTTTATTTCCACCGCAGGGGACGCGGGATCGGATATCGAGAATGTGACCCTTTGCTAGTAATCCAGACACCCCCTCCTCGTCCTCCGCGTCCTCTGTGTTAAAAAAATATCCGCTACATCACTGAAGTACTCCTCAGCGAATCACGATCGCAGCTCGCAATTACCAAACTTAGCTTTCTCAAGAGCCTGAACTTTTTATTTTACCGCAAAGGACGCAAAGGACACAAAGTTCGCTTTATGTAGCGGCGAAGATTCCGCTCTCAGTATTTTTATTCTCAACGCTGAGTACGCAGAGGACGCGAAGCCGGATATCGGCCATTCGACCCGTCACTAAAGATCCAGACACCTCCTCCTTTGTGTCCTTTGGGTCCTCTGTGTTAAAAAAATACCTGCTGCAGTACTCAAGTACCCCCCAGCGAATCACGATCTCCGATCGGAATCACAATCCTCGTAGTTCTCCCCTTTCCTTAAGCCTGTACGACTATCCCAGAATAAATTCTACATCGAGGTAGCGGAGGGCCACGGCGAGATGGATCCCGATGACATAAGCGAAGGAAGCCCCACCACGGCCCTCCTCTACCTATCTAAGAACACATTTACACAGCCTGTGTGACTGTGTATAATCCTCAAAATGGCAGTTGCGGGTCCCAAAGCGGCGCATCTGGCTAAAATCACTGCGGCTTTTGAATTTTCGGTGCTCACCCTGACGGTGCCAGGGTTGCGCGCCGAGAATTTCAAAATCTCTTGTGCTTTTAACCAGCTGCACCATTTTGGTCCGCCTTAACTGCCGTTTTTAGGATACTATGCCTTATGAAAACCAAAAACGTCACTATCTCCCTAGATGAGGACCTGCTCAATGCCGGACGGCGCTATGCCAAACTTAAGGGCACATCAATCAACGAAATGTTTAGGGAGTTCCTCCGCGGTAAAGTTGTCGCTGATACGGGCAGCGATATAGCGGAAGAGATGATGGACGCGCTCGATGCCGCGCAGGGTGACAGCAAGGAAAGATCGTGGAAGAGAGAAGATGCTTACCGACGTTAGGACTTTCATCGACTCTAACATTCTGCTCTACGCCATCGATCGTCACGATCGGGTTAGGCGGCAGAAGGCCCGCTCGATCCTGAAAGAATTGATAAAATCAGGGCTCGGGGTCGTATCTACCCAAGTCGCCCAGGAATTCTACGTCATCGCGACAAAGAAGCTTGGCGTGGATCCGCTCGCCGCTAAGCGGGTAGTTGAGATGCTTTATCAGCTCGATTTCGTATCGGTTAACATTGAACTTATCTTGGCCGCGATAGATTGTAGTATTTTATCTAAGATCTCGTTCTGGGACGCCCTTATAGTTGTCTCGGCGCGCTCAAGTGGTTGCAAAATTCTTCTCAGCGAAGACCTCGCGGACTCTCGGATCATTAACGGAGTCCGAGTGCGAAATCCGTTTATTTAAGTAGACGAAGCGTAAGCGGTCTCTTCAAACCACAGCGCCTCTCTCACCTAATTCTCCGCCGAGTACAACCCCAGAAACTCCGCTAACGGCTGCACGATGATATTCTCAGGAATGATGCCACGAACACTCGGACTCACCTCGTCGCGGGTAACAATAACAAGCCGTTCAACCTTCTCCTCACGTCGCGCCGCGAGGAGAGCGCGAACTTCACGGGATATAGTCTCTGAGCTGTTAAGATCAAAACACACCTGAATTCCAGTCAACCCACCTTGCCCATTCTCAACGAGAAAATCTACCTCATAACCATTCGACGACAACCAAAAGCCAAAGTGCTCTTTCCGCCGCTGAAGCTCAATATGAACCATGCTCTCAAGCGCGTTTGTCCACCTCTGCCGCTGAGCGCTCACCTCGTCCGCTAAAACCGAGTCGATACAGTAAAACTTCGATAGGCCTCGTAACTGCTTGCGACGCGAGCGAGAGTATCTGCGCACTCGAAAAAACAGGTACGCATCCTGGAAGTAGCTAAGGTACTTGGCCAAAGTACGGGGATCATCGAGATTAATCAGCGCTGTTGTCGTTGTGGCGTTAAACAGCCGCGTATTATCACGGGCTAAAAGTGAGCCTAGCTCGATAAGAGGTATAGGCCGCCTTATCTTTCTCCGCTTGACGATGTCACGAGCGACGATATCCTGGAAGAGATGTGGATAGATAATCCTCGAGCCCTCAAGGAACGGTTTCGGAAATAGTCCGTACTCCAAGCCCTGATTGATTATTGAGTTAACTTCTCCGCGGACCTCAGCCGTCGGAGGCGAATTCGTCGTGTGATAAAAACTCCGCGAACCAAGACGATGCCTCACGATTTCCTTAAACGAGAACGGAAAGAGCTCTAAGGTAACATAGCGCCCTCCAAGAGCTGTTCCCAACTCCGAGCTTAACATCTCTGAATTTGACCCCGTGACAAACACCTTATAGCGTCGCTTCTCCGCGAAATATCTAACCCAGCGTTCCCAACCCTCAACATTCTGGACCTCGTCGATAGCGAGTGCTACCGGGCGGGCTTCGTTTGCGTCACTCTGCTCACACCAGATCTGGTCACAAAGCTCAAAGTCATCTGGAGTAAAGGCCGTAAGACGTGGCGACTCGAGATCAAGATAAAGCCAGCGGTACTCAGGAGCGCTCTCGACAATCTGTCTGAGTAGGGTCGACTTGCCACAGCGGCGAACTCCAGTAACCACGGTGACATCTGACGACCTAAGGTGGGGTGCGATCTCTACATCCCGCTGGATCACCGCCTTATGAGAAAGAAAGAGCTCCTGGTCGTCTGCCAGAATGCGACGAAGGCTAGATTTATCCATAAGTTGCACCAAATCGACACATTAATTCATGTCTAATGCACTTATTTTACGTTTTTATAGCATTAGAGGCAAGAATAATGTCGATTCCCGCCGCCTTGGCTCCTCCCCCTACCCCACAAGATCAGTAACCACTAAGCACCTCCCAGCCTCCCTCGCTAGCTTTGCTGGACAATCCGCTACTGATACTTCGCTTGACTGAAATCTATTCCAGGCCTCTCTCTTCGCTTCGCCCAGTGCTAACAAGATACTTAACTTGGCACCTCTAATCAGAGGGACACTCGCTGTAACTCTGGCTGGCGGGAGTTTAGGCGAATCGTAAAAATCTATAAAAGCTTTCTTGTTGATACTCAATGCTGGGTGGCGCGAAAACAATCCAGCTATGTGACCATCCTCTCCCATGCCTAAAACAACTACAGAGAAAATCCCACCAAGCTTCTCAAGCTCAGATAAATACTTCTCGCAATCATTTGCGGCGCTCTCTCTTGAGATCTTTAAGGGATGAAGCTGCTCCTCTGAAACAAACCCTTCAGCGATTAATTGGTCAAAGAGCTGTTTCTTCAAACCACCAAAATTACTATCCGGATCGCTGAGCGGTACGATTCTCTCGTCTACCATAAAAAAATGCAGTCGCTTCAGGAGATCTTTAGGTTGGCTTGCAGATTCGGATCGCATGGCTGTTAACAAACCAACTACGCTCCTGCCCCCACATAGAGCCAAAACTAACGGGGTATCACTCGGGGCATCAGCGAGCGTCTGAAATATCGCCTGCGCAGCGCGCTGCAACTTAATCTCTAATGTACCCTCTGGCGCTAGAATCTCTGTATTAATCACGTTCTTTACCTCTTTTAATTAGTGACATTAAAACCGGCAACACCAAGAGCGTTAGCGCGGTTGATGAGAGGATACCACCGATGACTACTGTCGCCAGCGGCCTCTGAACCTCTGAGCCTGTTCCCTGTGAGATCGCCATCGGCACAAAACCTAATGAAGCGACGAGGGCCGTCATTAAAACCGGTCTTAATCTACTAACCGCTCCATGTATTACCGCTGAGATCTGATCCTCTCCTCGATCGATAAGCTTCCTAATAAAAGAAACTAAAACGAGCCCATTTAATACAGAGACACCTGATAGCGCTATAAACCCTACGGCGGCTGAGATTGAGAAAGGGATACCGCGCAACCACAAGGCACAGATACCTCCGCACAACGCAAACGGTATGCCTGAATAAACCAGCAAGGAATAAATAATCGATCTAAAGGTTACATATATTAGGGCAAATACCGAGATTAGCACGAGCGGAACCACAATCATCAAACGCTTCTCTGCAGCTATGAGGTGCTCATACTGCCCACCCCATCCAAGCCAGTATCCTGGAGGAGTTTTGACTTCTTGCAATACTCTCTGCTCCGCCTCGGCCACAAACGAGCCCAAATCTCTGCCTCTCACATTAGCTGTCACAACCACACGTCTCTTGCCATTCTCGCGGCTAATCTGATTTGGCCCCTCACCCACACTTACTTCCGCAACTTCGTTAAGTGTCACATAAGGCTTGTCCGGGGTTTCTAGCTTAATGGTAGAGCGTTCAGCCGCGACTCCTGGTTTGTGGTTCATCAGGTCTTCCGGCAAAGAGATCGGAAGCTGCCTAATCGCTTCAATGCTGTGCCTGTCGGTATCTCTGAGCCTTACCACTATTGGGAAGTTTCTGTCCCCTTGATAAAACCTACTTACCTCCTCACCAGCATAGGCAGTGCGAACTACCTGCTGAATATCTCCTGCGTTTAATCCCCACCTGGAGATCGTCGCGCGATCTGGCTTAACCGAGATCATCGGCAATCCACTTACCTGCTCTACCTTTGCATCAGACGCTCCAGGAATTGAGTTAAGTACCTTCTCAATCTGCTCAGCCTGATCAAAGAGCACAGATATATCATCGCCAAAAACCTTAATCGCGAGATCGCTACGAACTCCCGCGATTAGCTCATTAAAACGCATCTGTATCGGCTGTGTGAATTCGTAATTACTCCCTGGCACGGCGCGGGCTAATCTCTCGATCTCAGATACTACATCGGCTTTTGGCTTACTCGGATTTGGCCAGAGGGACCTTGGCTTAAGGATTACATAACCATCAGCAACACTTGGAGGCATTGGGTCGGTCGCGATCTCTGCGGTACCGATCTTGGCGAAGACCTCACTAACCTCTGGCACCTCTTCTATGGCACGCTCTAAATGATGCTGCATGTCGATCGACTGAGATAGTGAAGTGCCCGGGATCCTAAGAGCGTGCATAGCGATATCACCCTCATCAAGTGAAGGTACGAACTCTGAGCCAAGCCGCGAAAATATCGCGATTGAACCTACCAGTAAGCACGCCGCCACAAGGATAACCCGCTTTGGATACCTCACTAGAGATCTCAGCGTCCCTTCATAAAGCTCCGAAAACTTACCAAACCATGAGGAGTGTTCCTTGCCCTCGCCCCGCAAGAAGATAGCAACTGCTGCTGGAACAAATGTTAAAGAGAATACAAAAGCCGCTCCGAGCGCTAGTAACACCGTGATCGCCATTGGGTGGAACATCTTACCTTCGATCCCTGATAGAGCTAGGATCGGTATGTAGACCACCATAATTATCAGCTCACCAAACATAGTGGCCTGCCGCACCTCACTAGAGGCGTTGTAGACCAGGTCGAGTCGCTCCGCGCTAGTTAAATTCCGTCCCAGTCGATGGCGCTCCTCGCGGAGCCGCTTTACACAGTTTTCCACAAGAATAACCGCACCATCTACGATAAGACCAAAATCAAGGGCCCCGAGGCTCATCAGATTAGCGCTTAACTTAGCTTGGGCCATGCCAAAGATAGTTACAGTCATAGAAAGCGGAATAACACACGCAGTAATTAATGCCGCTCTTAGATTTCCCAACGCGACAAAGAGAATTATGATCACGAGGACAGCACCCTCAAAGAGGTTTTTACGCACAGTCGCAATCGCATCATTAACTAATCGCGCTCGGTTATATACAGGTTTTACTACTACCCCTTCAGGTACTGAACGCGAGATCTCCTCAAGTTTCGTGCTCACCCGCTCTGCGACAGCGCGGCCGTTCTCACCCATCAACATAAATACAGTTCCGAGAACCACCTCACGGCCGTTTTCTGTAGCGGCCCCTGCACGCAGCTCCGATCCTATATCTACTGAGCCTACATTCTTTATCTGCACCGGTGTTCCTTCATGAACACCGACAACGATCTCTCCGATCTGATCAGGAATCTCTACCTGAGCCGGAACACGGATAAGAAACTGCTCTCCATTCTGCTCTACAAATCCAGCTCCGACATTGGCGTTATTGTTCGCAATCGCTATGGAGACATCATTTAGTGTCAGTCCGTAGGCTCTTAGCTTCTCGATATCAGGGCTTACCACTATCTGCTTAGACGCGCCGCCGATGGAATTTATATCCACTACACCGGCAACAGTCTTCAGTTGTGGCTTTACTACCCAATCCTGAATCTCGCGGAGCTCCTGAAGTGAGCGAGGACTGGCCGAACCCTCCCTATTCTCGACTATAAACTGAAAGATCTCTCCTAGTCCGGTCGCGATAGGACCCATTAGCGGAGTAACTCCTGCTGGCAGCCGTCCCCTTGATTCCTGTAGCCTCTGCGCTATTAGCTGCCTGGCGAAATAGATATCAGTTCCATCCTTAAAAACCGCGGTTACCTGCGACAAACCGTACCGTGAAAGGGAGCGCGTGTATTCAAGAGCCGGCATTCCCGCCAAGATCTGCTCTATGGGGAGCGTGACCCTTTGCTCAACTTCAAAAGGCGAATAACCTTGCGCCTCTGTATTTATCTGCGCCTGAATATTTGTAATATCCGGCACCGCGTCGATTATCAGCCGCTGATACGACACGACACCAACGATCGCCACAAGCAAAGTGGCGATCATGACACCGTAACGAAAATCTATCGAGAAACGCAGGATCCGATTAAACATGCGATCTCCTAGTGGTCGTGGCTAGCGCCTGATTTAAGAATATCAGCTTTAATTAGGAATGAGTTCTCTGAAACATACTCTTCATTCGCCTTTAGGCCGCTCAAGATCTCAACGTATTGATCATCTCCGCGTCCCAATACTACTGGCCTAGCCTCATAGGTATCTCCGAATCGAAGGAAGACCACATCCCACGAGCGAAACCTCTGCACAGCCGAACGTTTTACCGCGACTGGAGCTTCAAGCTCTTCAACTATCAGATCTCCCGCGACAAAAGTTCCCGCTAAGAGCGCGCCACTCTGATTTGGAATTATAGCCCTTACTAGTTGAGCCTGAGACTTCTCGTCAGCATACGGCGCTAAATAAGAGACAACACCCTCTACTGTTTGCTCCTGGCCAACTGCACGGATCAGTACCTTCTGACCTATCTTTACCTCCGAGCGATCTTTTAGCGGCACAAAGAAATCAGCCCAGACCTCGGATAGATCAGCGACCGTGTAAACCAAGTGGTTTTCTGGAACAAACTCACCAACTATCAGGTGTCCACTTATCACTGTTC
>JBIKWQ010000008.1:0-63035 GCA_044356215.1 Bdellovibrionota bacterium
CAGGATTTTTGAATTTTTCGGAGCGCAACCCTGGCACCGTCAGGGTGAGCACCGAAAATTCAAAAGCCAAAGTGATTTTGAGCAGATGCGCCGTTTTCAGACCCGCAACTGCTCTTTTTAGGATTATCGCAGGTGATGGTCTTGTGTTTCGAGATCCAGAAACTGGGAAGGAATTTGGAGGGGTTGTTTTTAACTCCAAACGCGAGGGAAGAAAGATAGTGCTCTCGTTTTCGCGTGATTCCGATCTCTCCAAAAATACCAAGCCAGGATTTGAGGTTTATTTAAATTCATCACCCCGAACCGAAAAGGAGCTCGAGAGATCGTTTGCTGATAAGGGATCTTTTAAAAAGATACCTATCTCTGTCACAGTTCGTGGCGCCATAGGAGAGCCGCTTGAATTAGAGGTTACCGATAGAGACGGCAATCTAGTCACTGTAAGTTCTAACGCCAACCTCGAAACCGCTCAGAAAGCGCCTCTAACAGAGGAGTCTCTTGCTGCTGAGCTAGGAGCTTTGGGGGGAACTGTTTTTGTATTAGAGCGACTACAGATGAAGATCTCTGGAACGTGTTTTATTCACTCGAGAGAGCTAAAGGAATTAAGGCGCGCGGTGACTGACCGATTAGCTAAAGCTAGAATCTCGCGAGAGCCGCAAGTTCTAGCGCGGATAGAGCCACAGCAACTCATAAAGAATAGTGATAAAGAGCCAAAGCTTCACGCGAGTCCTAAATTAAATCTTCTTGTACGTGAGTTCTCGCAGTTATCGCTTTTAGCTGGCTTGCCGATCGATACTGTCTATCTCGATTTTGAATTTGGTAAAGAATACGGCCCCGCTGTTGAACTGGTTCGTTCCTACGGATATCGCGCTGGTATCGCCACAACCAGGATCTTAAAGCCCGGGGAGCTGGCACATCTAAAAGTTATAGAGAGGCTTAAGCCAGAATCGGTTCTAGTGCGAAATTTAGGAGCCCTTGAATACCTCCGCCGTAATAGCGAGATGCAGCTTGTTGGTGACTTTAGTTTAAATATCACTAACTCGCTCAGCGCTGACTGGTTCTTATCAAAGGGGCTTAAAAGGCTCTGTCCTAGTTACGATCTAAATGGCGAGCAGTTAGTTGAGCTTTTAAAGGCAAGCGATCCTGGATGCTTTGAGGTAACTCTGCATCACTACATCCCAGCATTCCATATGGAGCACTGCGTCTTCGCGGCTTTTTTAAGTAACGGCTCAAGTTACCGCGATTGCGGGCGCCCATGTGAGAAGCATCGAGTGGAGCTACGGGATAATAAAGGCGCGCTGCATCCACTAAAAGCTGACGCGGAGTGCCGCAACACTATGTTTAATGGAGTCCCACAGACAGCTCTTAAATTGATCCCATCGCTAACAGATTTAGGTGTGGCAACTTTCAGGGTCGAGGTGCTCTTCGACTCAGCGGAGGTTACGCGCAGAAAGGTGGAGATATACGCTGAGCTGTTAGCCGGAAAAACCGGGAGTGCTGAAGTTGTGAGGGAGCTTGGCGCGGTTGAGCGTTATGGAGTAACTGATGGGCAGCTATACGCCATTCGCGGTTATACTGATCGCAAAAAAGATTTCGTGCCACTTGATAAATTAGCTAACTCAGCTGACCCGGGGTTGAAGCTGATAACTAGAAAAGGACCTTCCTTATGAGTGACCCATTCTCCAAAACACGCAAGGAATATCAAAAAGGTGCTTTAGATATAGATTCTGTCGCGGCGAATCCAGTCGATCAGTTTAAAGCTTGGTTTGAGCAAGCAAGCGCAAGTGAGACGCACGAGCCAAACGCCTGCGCGCTGGCGACAGTAGGAGAGGACCTACAACCATCAGTACGGATGGTCTTATTAAAAGGTTTTGATAGCGCTGGGTTTGTATTCTTCTCTAACTATCAAAGCGCCAAGGGAAAGCAACTTGAATTTAACAATCGAGCGGCACTAGTTTTCTATTGGGCGAGCCTTGAGCGACAGGTGCGCTTAGAGGGGGTAGTGGAGCGTGTATCGGCCGCCGAGAGCGAGCAGTACTTTTACAGCAGGCCAAGGGACTCTCAATTTGGTGCAGCTGTTTCTGCGCAGAGTGAGGTAGCGGCGTCTCGACAAGAATTAGATGACGCGATGGCGCGACTAAGAGATAACGTGCAAGATGGCGCGGTACCAAAGCCGGCGCATTGGGGTGGATATCGTTTAGTTCCTCAGAAGTTTGAATTCTGGCAGGGACGAGAGAATAGATTGCACGACAGAATTCAGTACATAAGTGGTAGCGCTGATAACTCTTGGAGGATTGATCGACTGTGGCCGTAGCTAGTATTTCCCCAAAGATTCTTTTATTAGGTGGTGGCTACACCCTAAACAGAGTTGCCGAGAGACTTCAGCCCGGAAGCTTTGTAATAACATCGAGAAACGACGAGCAGCGCGCTAAGTGGGAAGCTCTGGGCTGGTATAGCATTAAGGTAGAGCTAGATGACCAAGAGTCCATAAAGCCCCTATTTGATAGGTATCCAGATATAGAAATCGTAGTGGACAGCGTTCCTCCGTTTAGGTCAGGTGGAGATGATATATCTAAAGCCGTAGCAGGGGTGAGAAACGTTGCTAAAGTTGTTACCTCAACGAAGGTGATGCGAATTATTTACCTAAGCACCACCGGAGTCTTTGGTACCCGGGATGGATCGTGGGTCGATGAGGCAACCACTCCAGCACCGTGGAATCCGCAGAGCGCGGCGCGGCTAGAGTCAGAGAAGATATATAATCAGGTCGCGTCGGAGAGTAGTGGTGCCATAACCGCGACATCGCTTAGACTTCCCGCTATCTATGGAGATGATCGTGGCGTAGCTATTTCGCTACGAGCAGGCACATATTCATTAGTTGGGGATGGCTCGCAGTGGACCAATCGGATCCATGTTGAGGACTTAGCCAACATTATAGTTAGTTGTATTAGTTACGATGGTAAATTACCGCCGTTGTTTTGCGTTAATGATGACGCTCCGACTCAGGCGAGAGATGTAGTGAAGTATATCTGCGAACGAGATTCATTACCGTGGCCTAGATCGATATCAGAGCAGGAGGTGCTTAATCGAGGTGGATACACGATGCTCTCTAATCAGCGGGTGAGGAATAATTACCTGAAAGATTTTCTGGGGATAAAGCTGGGGTATCCGTCGTTTAGGGGGAGAGGGTCATAATCCGCGGAGCGTGGTAACTAAACGCTCCCTGAAGCGGAATATTTTTTACCGCAGGGGGCGCAGGGGAACCTGACTATTACCTATATTCTAGAAGATAAGTCTTCACAGATAGGGAACAAGATAACAAATACGTAAAAGCTCTTTTACGTCTCGCCGCTCTCTTTTACTCTTTGTAAAGAAATGATCAATTCGTCAATCCTAGACAGCTTTTACAAAGAGACCAGCGATAACAGCGAGGGCAAGGTATAAGCTGCGCTGTCAGTACCTCCCCCCTCTGGCCGTTCTCGCTGGCCTCTTTGTTTAAATGAAAACCTCGGCGGCTCCTTTTTGTACAAAGAGAGCGGCGAGAGAAAAGAGGGGGAGAGGAAAGGTGAAGTATAAAAGATGAGGACCATGCCCAGCAGGACTGAGCTAAATCCATTAAAGCAGACGGCAAAAATGTGAGGTGCGCAGCCCAACATATAGAAGCGGGGCCTGTGTAATTTACACTGCCATCAAAAATACACCTGTGTTTTTTCGCTACCGAGTCTTTTGTAGCATTTAGTTTGGGCTTACTTGGCGGGTTGGTCTAATCTCCGGCGTTACTTGCTACGGGTCTTTGCGTATTTCCTGGCACTCCTCCACATTACCGAGAAGTTCTCCAGGAAGCTCCTGGCGATAGTTTTGTTCCAGATCATAATTGAGACGACCTCCTGACTAAAGAGGTCCATCGTTACCAACTCAGATGTAATAATAGTTGAAGTAGGCGAGGTGATTCGGGAGTCTAAAACCTTAATAATTGTTCCGCGTTCACGTGATAAGCGCTCTTGGTATTCGCGAGTGATCGCGGCGCTTGGTATTATAAAGTGTTTGCGTACCTTCTTCGCCCGGCAGTATCTGGCGTATTCTAGATAGCGGTCACCCAACACTGAGTAGATATCGGAGTCACGCACAGAGGCAATCGCTCTGATCACACCATCTCCTCTCGCGGCTGAGTCAACGACCTGTATCAGGCGGCGAAAAAACTGCTCTTTCCCCTTGATTATATCAACGTGCAGGGTGTCTTGAGATGACTTGGCAAGTCCCTGAAGTATCGGCACTACCTTTTCAAGATCTCTCAGACGCTCCGCTTCGCGATCTAATAGCGTCTCCGGCCTAGCCGCGCTGAAGACCTTTCGTCCTCGGCTGGTAGCGTAGGATACGAAGCCAAGCTCCTCTAGTTCCGAGAGCGCTGCATACACAAATTGTCGATGCAGCCGAGTACGCCTTACTATAGGCCCCGCGGTTGAAGGTCCGAGCGCTACTAGTTCTCGGTAAACCTTAGCCTGATATTTAGTGAAGCCAAATGACTCGAGGGCGCTGAGCTCTGAACCGTTAGAGTTTTTGTCAATAATCATTGACAACAATATAACATCATAACGTTGAGTAGGCAGCTTATTTATGACACCCTCATCCGAATGATAGGTGGAAATATGACCAAAAAAGCGCGTTTAACTGCCATTTCCCTAATTTTACTATCTTTCTCGCAGCCAAAGGCGTTAATAGGTGAGCCCCACCGGGTCTTCACCATAGGTGTTATAGTAGGTACAACGGGCATAGCCGCCGCGTCTGGGGTTAGTGTCAGAAACGGGATAGAACTCGCCGATAGGGATTGCGACCAAGGCGACCACGTTAGGTTTATCTTTGAAGACGATGGCTTTCAGGCAAAAACAGCTGTCAGCGCGGCCGATAAGCTAATTCATCGCGATAAAGTGGACGCCCTAATAACGTTTAGTGGCGCTACCTCGATGGCTGTGTCCGCTGTGGCAGATAGAAGGCGCGTGCCGATGATATCAGTGACAGCGCTTAGTGATGTTAGCGCGGGAAAGGATTTAGTTCGCACGATATTTATCCCACCTACTAAATTAGCGAGCATGATGTCTGAACTGATATCGCGATTGGATCCGCCAAGGGTCGCTTTAATTACCTCATCTCAAGAAGCGCTGTTGGGGATTCGTAAGGCTCTACTGACTTCTTTAGCTAATGATCCTTCCGCGCGACCGATAGTTTTCGATGAGGAGATCGCGCCGGGAGATGTGGATCTCTTTAGCTTAGTAACTCGTATGATTAGCCGAAAGCCGGAGGTGGTAATTAGTCTAACACTCCCTCCACAGTCAGCGACGCTAGCGAGGCTCCTTAAAAACCAGGGTTACTCGGGTCGTCTTGTTGTTGGGCCACCTACATATAATTTCTCAGAGATTAAGGCGGCCAATGGCGCGCTTACTGAGGCGTTGTTGATCGGCCCAAAGAGTGGGGTTAGTGATTCTTTCTTTAGGCGGTATCGTGAGCAGTACGGCGAGCCCAGCGTAGCTGAGGGAATGTATGGCTACGACGGGGCTAAATTCCTGATTGAAGCTGCCAAGAGCGGAGATATCGGGGAATTTCTTAAAAATTCAAGGATGATGAACGGCTCGGCAGGTTCGTATCAGATCAATGCTGATAATTTATTTGAGGTGCCAGCGGAGGTTAAAGTGATAACTCGGAATGGAGATGTGGCTACTTCTTGGTGAAAATTCCCCCTCCGGCCCTGACCTTTAGCTCTTCTAACCCCCTAAAAGATCAGGGCTTATGAGAGTAGACAGATTACTAATCCCCGTTTTACTTGGGCTGTTTTGACTAGTAAAATACCGTAGTGCAAACTTATAGCAGCGGCTTGTATAAGCTAGCCAGCGCACGAATCTTTTAGAAGCAGTTTATGGCAGTTAAATCAGTTCTCACCTCCTCGCCAGCAGTAGGTCCATCACAGGTTGAGCTTGGCAAACCACATGGAATACAGCGGTACCTGGAATCGCCGGTGTTTAAGCCTAAAAACTTTGATCTCCAAGTTGCTGCAGATATCAAACAGGTCGCGATATTTCAGGCGGCTCAGATCATCTCTGGCTTACAGCACTGGCAAAATAAGTTAGCTCCCGATCAGGATGTCAACCTTGTTTTTGCCACGGGCAAATCGCAGCTGATGGCGATAGCTGAAGTAATGCGAATAAAAGATAATTGGAGAAAACTTGATCAAAATGAGAAGGCACTGCTTCAGGGACTGGGTGTTGATTTTGATTCGCACTCAGATGAGCCCTTCAATCCGCATAGGATTCGTGCGTCCCATCTGGATACGATCTTTCCGCAGAGTCGCGAGGCGCTTCACTCATACGCGGTTCAGGTTAACGCTTTCTGTGATCGACTCGGTATCAGCAAAGATAAGAGGCTCCTCTGGTACGGTGATATAAAGGATCCAAAGGAGGCAAATAATCCCGCCGCATTACTAGATGCCGCTAAGAATCGCTTGCCGAGTGATGAGTACGAAAAAATTCTGGCTTCTATAAAGAAGGAAGGACTGCTTGTTGATAAGTTTAAGTCAGGCGAACTAGATCAAAGTCATTCCCAGTACGCATATCTTCAAGATATGCAGAGCTATCTCAGGGCCTATGCGGATAATTTACGTCAATCCGGTGGTGGCCACATCATCCTCTTTGGAGTTGGCTCGGGCTATGAAGGGCAGGGACATGTAGGGTTTGTTGAGGCAGAGCATCTTCAGCATGCGGACAATTTCTTGAATATGCCAGCTTTTATCGGATTAGCCAGCCACTCGGCGCTTGCTGGCAATATAAAGGCAAATGGTGGGATTGATAACGCATTCACTTCAGAGGGTAATCAGACAGTAGGTGCGGCCACTCTATCATCTCAGGATTTTAGGTTTAACCCTGATGCAAAAATTATTCTAACCATTACGGGCGCTGGAAAGGGATCCACTACTCGTGCTTTTTGTGAGAATGATATCAGTGCCGAATATCCGGCTGGAGTCTTGAGCGGGATTGGGGCAAATGAAGAGAACGGTGGCAAGAGCGTAGTTATCGTTGGACCTAGCTGCGTCGATGACACGATATATGGCCAACTCCCAGAGCTTTTTGATCCCAATATTATCCAAATGAACGAAGAGGACCGGCCTAATTTCCTGACCAGGGCTCTGTTGGCGCATAACCTACGTAACCCAGATAACCAGAGAGATATCAGCTCTATTACCCGTAGTGATATAGTTGCCTTGGTATATCCCAATACAGATGATGCAAGAGCTAATAAGCTTCTAGAGAAGTTAGGGTCGCTTATTCCGACCAGTGATTTAGAAGGGCGATCGGATGCGACCGATCCGTTTAAGATTGCTAAGGATGCGGTGGTTAGTAGAATTAAAAATTCTCTGGTCGACGTGGACAATTTTGCCGATTGGCTGGGGCTAGAGCAAGGTAACAGTGTGCTTCACAAAAGCCCGCACTTAGACGATGTAACTCTCGCTTTTGGCCCTGGTCCACTAAAGGCTTTGGCAGAAGCGGGAGTCCGGCAACACGTAGTGACGGCTACCCCTGGTGACAGTGCTGTGGCGACAACATATGTACTCAACGTCCTGGATGAGGTGGCTAAGATACCAGAGGACGAATTTAAAGAGATAGTCGCGGGTGCTCGGGATGCTCAAGGGGCTAACTCTCTTGAGAAAGGGTTCTTATGTGATCTCCGGATACTGCTAGAATCATCACAACCACCGGTCGTGGTAAACGATAATCACGTGGACTTTAGTTTCTGGGGGAAACTATCGCCGGAGGAGCAAAAGCTGCGAGCTAAATTAGCACTGCTCTCGTTGATTCGATACGGCCGGAGAACGGGCGAAGGATCTGTTCCGAAGCCGTACACAGATCAGCGGCATGTAGCCGCGCTGAGAGATGTCCTAGCTGTTCATTCCGAAGAATCTCCAGAGTGGACCTCACCAAAACAGCCGGAAATCCTGCGCTACGTGAAGGAGTGGATCCGAGTGGTAGAGGACCAGACAGCTTTTATGGCGTGTGAAGTCGCTTACGATGATTACCAACCGCCGATGCACCCGACCTGGTACACGGGAGGCGCGGAGCGAGAGCGCACGCTCAGTCAGGTTGATATCGAACAGATGAAAGAAGTGATCCTAAAAACTAAACCTAAAGTCATCGTCCTTAACGGAGAGGGCTTTATGGATCACGAAGCTCACTGCTTAACCGAGATGGCGACCCGTATCGCTCTAGAGCAGCTAGTCCAAGAGAATCAGCTTAAGTGGTCCTGCAAAGTAGTCCTGTATCGTGGTGTGTGGGACCGGACGGAGGTATCCGCATCGCCTGAGCAGATGCTTCTTAAAATGTCCCGGGAGAATCTCACCGGCGTAGATCTCCTCTTTCGCCGCCACTACCGCTCGCAGGTTCCGGCTTTGGTTCCCGATGGAGGGTGTCCGAAAACTTTCTTTTCTGAGAGGGTAATCCAAAACGCCCGGAAATCCGCGGATTCATTGCGGCACATCCTCGGTGAACAGATATATAATGAGAATGTCGATATAGACTATGGTGTTTTAGCCTTTGACGTAGTTGATCTGACCGATGATAAGCACCGGTCGGATTTCGCGGCGAGGACGCGCGAGCTTGAAGATGAGCTCGAGCTAGTACGAGAGAGTATTGAACGCGGAGCTCTGAGTAGGGTTGTCGCCAAGACGCCAAGCGTTGATCTCGCGAGGCGTTGGAGAGAGATTGAGGAATTCAGCTATCGGGCAGGACTCCGCATAGACGCGATTTTCTCGGAAGATGAGATAAAGTTGATGGCTGGCCATTCTCAAGCAGATTAGTCTACCCGGCACGTTCAAGATACTCCATCATCAGCTGTTTTATCTTGGTCTGATATGGAGTCTTCTCTCGCTCGGCTTTGTAGCGAAACGCCTCTAGTAGTGGCTCAGGAATCTTTATGCTGATGAGCTTTGAGCGCTTTTGAGCTCGCGGATCTAACATCCGCTTGTAGTTCTCAATAAAATTCATCACCTCGGTCACATCATCAATATTAGGGGCGATGATCTGCTCGCGCTTGGCAAGCTGTAAGGGTTTCAGAGTAGGAGCCTGCTCGCGCGACTCTCGTGCTTGTCTTCCGTCCGATTTTATTTTGCTGGCCCTATTCTTATTTGAGCTATTTCCCTTTTTTTGTCTCATATTCTCCCAGCATCTCTAGAACTTTAATATCCTCCAGGTCTTGTGGACGCCCGGATGCTCTTTTCATCTTAATCAGGTCCTCGCGGGCTAGAACCGAGATCTTACTCGTGCCGATATTCTTAGTAACGCGACTCATTCGCGCTAAATCATGAGTTATGATCACATCAATAACCTCAAATAGGTTACGTGGATTATAAAAGCTCCATGCTATGAGATTCCTCTCGCGAATGTACTCCTCGCGGAAGTTAAAGACCTCGCTCGCTTTTACCGGTATTCGAGAAGTAAGCCCTAGCCGTTCGAGACTTTGCTCTAATCGCCGGAATATCTCCGCTGAATGCTCGACTACAATGTCAATGTCGACCGTACCGCGAGGAGCTCCAAGTAAAGCCAGCGCCAGCCCGCCAACAACGGCGTAAGGCACCTTCGCTTGGTCCAGTTCTTTAGCTAGTTTCTCCAGAAGCATAAGACTAGTATATACCAGTATATACCAAGGCCGCAACGATCAATTTTCATAACTGTATATTTAGGCAAGCGAGGCAAAACCTCGCCTGCGCGAGTTTTTGCCGCTCTTCCTTAGCGATGCCATGACTGCAACGATCCAAAAAATCCAGTGAGTAGTGGCCAAATTTTTCCATCTTTCTAAACCCCAATCAAAGCGATTACCCTAGACAGATGAGTTTATCATCTGCTTACCCTTATAAAACCTACGCTCGCAAAGAGACGCACCCGGCGCGAATCGGCGCGATCGCTCGTCTCTATGGAATAAACGCAGCCGAGGTCGATCGTTGCTCTGTATTTGAGATCGGATGTGGCGATGGAGGTAATATTATTCCGCTGGCGGCACGTTATAAGGAGAGTCGTTTCCTCGGAATTGATATTTCTGCTGAGCTAATCGAGAAAGGCCGAAAAGAGATCGAAGCGCTCGGTTTATCGAATATTGAGCTAATCAGTGGTGATATATCTGAGTACAAGCCGCCATCGGCCAGCTTCGATTATGTAATATGCCACGGAGTATATTCATGGGTCGCGCCGAGTGTGAGGCAGGCGATCTTAGATCGCTCAGTTGCCGCTCTTTCAGCTCAAGGGGTCTTTTTCTTAAGTTACAACACACTACCAGGATGGCGCCAGCGCGGAGCGTTGCGAGACATTATGAGTGTCGGCGCGTCCTTTGTTGAGCATGACGGTGACGTCGCTAGGTTAGAGAACGCGATGGCTTTCCTGTCGCTTGTCGTCGAGCATACCAATTCAATTACCCCGTATGTAAGAGAGGCGGCAGAGAGGCTGAAAAATTCCGACCCATCATACATAGTTCAGGAATTCCTGGGTGATTACAATAATCCATTTATGTTCACTGATTTTATGCGCGAGGCATCAGCGGCGGGACTGCAGTTCCTTTCGGAGGCGCGTGTAGTAATGATGTCATCCGAGGATCTGAGTCCTGAGATTAACGAGGTTCTTAAGAGCCTAGATGAGGATCCAATCGCGCGCGAGCAGGTGATAGACATAGCTCGCAACAGGATGTTTAGGGAGACCTTGCTCTGTCACGGTTCGGCGACTTTAAATCGAGGGCTGAGTAGCGCCGTATTTCAGGATCTCTATTTTATCGCCACGTATATCCCTTCAGGGTCGTCAACAAACGACGGTGAAATAGGATTCGTTGAGAGGTATAGTGGCAGAGAGAGCTCTGTTCAGGCGGGCGAATGCGCTAGCGCGCTAAAAGTAATAGCCGAGATCGGTCCGCGCGGAGCGAAGTTTGAGCAGATAGCCCAAGCAGTTCAGGCGACCAATAATGTATCCAGCGAGGACTGCTTTAGAGCTGTTTACACACTTTGGAAGACCGGCTGTGTTGACGCGTTAACAACACCTCTCTGCGGCCTTAATGAGTTGGCTGGTGTGAGTCCTGTCGCGCGGATGCAGGCAGTAAACAACACATTAGTCACCAGCGAGTTACACGAGTCGTTTAATTTATCCTCTGAAGAGCGGGCGGTGCTCGCACAGCTGATCGCCCCGATGAGCTTCTTAGCGTTAGAGACAGTGATGTTGGCTAGCTTTCCGCGTGAGAGAGTCGTGCGGATAATATCAGGATTGCGAGAAAAGGGGTTCTTTATCTAGCTTTATGAGTAGCAACTCCCAGAATTACGATGTTTCGCGAGACCACTCACTAGATCTCCTTCGTGGTGTAGCTGTAGCTGGGATGTTTTTCTTCAGCTTCGTGGCGACGCTTTCCAGCTCTCTACCGATTCTATTGCTGCATAACATCCCCGGACGCTTTTTGCCTGGAGATCTGGTCTTGAGCCTCTTTCTCTTTACCAGCGGCATCTCGCTGTCGTTGGTGAGGCGACGCTACGAGAGTTCATTCGATCGCGGTATGTGGCTTAAACTGATCAGCAGGCTATCGCGCATGGTAATAGTCTCGCTTTTTATTACTCCATTTTCTATCGGTGAGCCGTTTGGAATGGATGAGATGATGCTCAACTTAGTGCTAACAATTCCAGCACTTTTCATAATCGGCCTGGGTGAGGTTCTCAGCTTTAGCGTTATCGTTTTTATCTGGGGATTGGTCGCTGCTTTGGGTAAGTTTGGCCAACTGGTAGACCCAGCTGTCAGTTATCTAGGCGGCTATCCGCTATCTTTCGCGTGGTTGCCGATCGTTCTGGCGGGTTCTCTCGCCGCGCCACGGGTGTCGCTTAGTTCAGTTGTCAGATGCGCTATCTGGTTTGCCCTGTTTATCTTCTTCTATTTTCTCTCTGGCTCACCTGACAAGATGAACCTCGCCCCTTCATTTGGCGCGTTGAGCGCGCTGGCGGGTGAGTTGTGTTTGGTCACATTTAGGCGCCTTAACCTTCGTTTGCTGTGGCTTGAATATTTTGGAAGCAAGCCACTTAGGATGTGGGTTTTAATGTTCGTCTTGTTAGGTCCATTGCGTTTATACGCCGAGACAACTCTTCATGAGGCGCGCTTTAAATTCGGACCAGTGGAGGCTGTGCTGATGGCGCTGCTCTGGATGATCGCCTCGTACGCGATCTCAAAATGGATCGATCGGTGGAAAAAAGTTAGCGCCTCCGAAGCTGCGCGATAAATCCGATCCCTAATGTCAGTAGCGCCATAAATCCCCATTCGTATACATACCCCAGATGAATATCCGGTGGTGGGGTCGTATCAAAGTGGGGAAGGGGATATTCCAGATCCGGAGAATCCAGCCCGAAATTCTCGACATTTTTCTGGCCTGTTAGGGCAAGCACATCATTTCTTCCGGCGGAGCCCTCTTTGACTATGTGGTCAGGGAGAAGGGGATCTTGGGGATCGTTCATCACCTCCAGATAGATCGGCAAAACCGCGTAGGGTAGCTGTTTGGCGATAGCTTCAACGTTGACTCGGATCCATAGATCAACCCACGGCTTATCAAGACCGGAGGGTGGATCGTTGGGAGCGAATAATTTCGGCTCGCTTGGTATCTTTACCAGCCCGTAAAGCTCAACGTGTTGGGGGCGCTGGTAACGCTTGCGATACTCACGTTCGTGGCGGCCCAAAGGAATAAAACCACGGTCAACTAAGATATGAGTATCACTGGAATCTAATTTAAGAGGGGTGATGACATGGAAACCGGCGTGGTCTTTCTCTCCACGATTCCTTCTAACGATCACCTCACGTTCAAAATCAAAGCTCCCAGATATCTTGACCCGCCTCCAGGCTTGCTCGCGCCAGTTTGGCGACGAGTCTAAAAGCGGCTGAAGGTCGACAACTTCGCGCTCTAAGGTCGATCTGAGGGTAGTAATTAATTCCTGCTTCTGGATGTGTCTATCCCATTGCCAAATTGAGGCGCGAATCATACCGAGCGCTAGCGCCAGGCAAGTTACGGTAATCTTCCAGGAAAAATTAAAGAGCATGGTTGGGGTTATACGTTAAAGAACACTCAGGGTAGAAGAGGTAAAACCTTGCTGGCGCGATGTTTTACGTGACTTAGAACTATATGGTCCTAGGTGCTTGCATAACCTACTGAACTGGTTAATATTTTGGGGGTTTTACTGAATCCTCTACAAGGTGGTATCGTTACCGCTACGTAGTTTTTAAAGATTTGTTAGGCACTAGTGATGTTTCTCCTTGGTGTAACCACAGTTAGTCCAGAGGCAGCAGTTTCGGAGACGGATCTCAAGCGATTAATTCGTGGCGAGCCCTCTGATATAGCTAGGAATTTTTCGGGGGTGTCATCGCGACGTATCTCACTTCCATTCGAATACATCACAGCAACCGGTAACAGCGATCTGTTAGAGGGATGGAAGGTAGCTACGATCTCGCCAACTGCACTTGGGGCTCAGGCGGTGCGTGAGTTGTTGAGCAAATCCGGGGTCTCTATCAAACAGGTTGGATTGATGTTGGGAGATACCGGCACGCCGTATCAGACCTGTCCATCAGAGGCGCAACGAATAATGGGTGAGTTTGGTGTCAAGGCTCCCGCCTTTGATTTGGTTGGGGGTATCGGCGCTATCCCGCACGTGCTCTTCGCGTTGTCTCGTTGGAGCGAGGATAGGTTGCCAGAGTATTTGGTGTACGTTTCTTCCAACACGCCTTCGCAGCAGATTAATTATCACAAAGACCCAGCATCGGCCGCGCTCTTCGGAGACGCGGCGACCGCGCTTTTAATTAGCAAAACCGGTGCTACTGCTGGAAAAAAGTTGCAAGTCGTCTACGCCAAGTTTAGCGCGGAGGATAGGCGTCGTTTGCCAGTGATAATAGAAGGGTCGGTAAAACTCAATCAGGATGAGCTTTTATCCGCCGATCAGTTGGCCAGCAACATCACCGCGGAGCTTGATGCGTTGCGACTATTTGACGCAAAGCTGATTGATAAAGCAGTGTTCATACCCCCACAGCTTTATGCCGCTAGAGCTGCCGAGATATTAACCAGCGTTGGAGTAGCCGGTGAGCGGATAGTATCTGGGGTAAACGATATAGGATTCTCAATCGGTGCCTCGCATGGAGTGGCGTTAGCTAAGGTGTGGGAGGAGATTAACCAGGAGAGACCGGTAGTTTTAATGCACTGTGGTGATGGACAGCGCGGTAGCGTTGTTCTTGAGGCGTCTTAAACTTAGTGGAGAGATAGAAGTGCTGAGCATTTTGGGCATGGGAACGTGCCACCCAACTACATCGATCGACAATCACTTCCTTGAGGCGCTGGATGTTGGCACTAATGCGCAGTGGATCGAGGAGAAGATAGGTATTCTCGAGCGAGTCACAACGCTTCCAGTCGACTATATTAAGACCACCAGGAATCAGGATCCTCGAATGGCGCGTGAAGTCGCGTCCGCTACTCCAACAGACCTTGGAGCCAAAGCCGCTGAGGATGCTCTTAAAAATTCTGGAATAAAAGCCACCGATATCGGCATGATAATCGTCAATTGCTGCTCTCCGCACCAGACAGTGCCGGGCGAGGCAGTGAGAATCGCTGAACGATTGGGGATTAATGTCGAGGCTTTTGATGTTTATACAGCGTGCCCCGCTTTTGCTTTACACATCGATTTCCTGAGGAATTTTGACGCTTCTAAACTGCCAGAGTTTGTTTTGTGTGTTTCGACGGCGACGATGACGCATCATGTTAACTACAATGATCGCTCGGATGGGGCGATTTGGGGTGATGGAGCGGCGGCGTGGGTAGTTTCTTCCAAGCATTCGGGCAAATTGGAGATCCTTGATTCAACGTATACGGCTGATCCAACACGTTGCGCGGCTGTGGTAGTTGATAGTTACAGGTTCTTTCATCAAGATGGCAGAGCAGTGCGTGATTTTTCTGTGCGTCAGACCGTGAGGCTCGTAAAGGCGATTGAAGAGAGTTATCCGATCGATTGGTCTAGAGATATCTTTATTGGGCATCAGGCGAATCGGACGATGCTTGAACAGATTACCAATAATCGTGAGATACCACCGAGCAATCATTGGCATAATGTGACTTATCTCGGTAATCAAGCTGGGGCAGGCGCGCCCGCGTCGTTAAGTATGAATTGGAATTCTCTTCAGGCGGGACAGCATATAGTTGTAGCAGTAGTGGGTGCTGGACTTAGCTGGGGATCTATAGTGATGAGAGTGTCTTGATCCTCGTGCTCTCATTCAGCTTCTCCCTTCAAGATCAACCCCAACAATATCCAGATCATAATCGTCACTTCGCTATCGCCGAAGTTGTACTCTACTAATCCCGCGCATTGCCATGAGATTACAGCGCATCCAAGAGCCACATAAAGTGGCTTATTGCGATCTTTGAAGCAGGTTTTAACTATCGCTATGATCAGCCAGATAAAAACCGAGACACCTAGCCACCCTGTCTCGGCCGCGATATTCAGGAGATTGTTGTGAAAATGTTTTAGCTCGGGGGGGATTTCTGGGGAGAATTCGCGGAGAATTCCGCTGTTGTGGTAGCCGATTCCTAGGGGATATTCAGAGATAAGCTCCGCGCCGATCCTCCAAATAGTGCTCCTGCCACCAGCAATAGTGAAATGCTCATACGAATCAAGGATCCTATCTCTGATAGGAGTTATCAGGATCGCGGCGGAGATCGCCGCGATAGCCAGCGGGGCGATCAGTTTGCGTGAATAAAAACAAGCAAAGCAGCCAGCGCCGATGATAGTTCCCAACCACGGGCCGCGCTTTAGATTAACTAGCAAAGCGCAGATCATCAGGGGCATCGCCAGAGTCAGCGTTAATAGTGTCTCTCTCGTTGCTGAGTGTATCCGCTTAAGCTGAGTGGCGAGAAAAGCTACAGCTACGATAAGCGCGGCCACGAGAGGTAGGATCAAAGTTTTTGGTAGTCCAAGATCCGGGCTAAATCCGTTCGCCGTTAATAGTAAAGTGAAAACGATCGCGAAAGCTATCGCTCTAAAATCATCGGCGCGCGATGAGTCAAGGCGCCTAGCTGAATAGATCATGCCTAAAGCTAACGGTATAGTAATCGCTAGTTGCCCAGATTCGGTGACTTTACCAAGAAAAACTCGAGGCACAGCTCCGGAAAAAGCAGCCTCAAAAAACGAGTGGAGAGCAGCGATACTTTGACCGACGACAAGAGCGAAGCAAACAGGCTTAACTTCGGCCTTTGAGGCGAAGAGTGGGATAGTTAACGCGAAGAAGATGAGCGAGCTTAGCGCCCTAAAGCTGCGCCACGGCGCGATACCAACCGCCGCGGATAACACGCATAAAGAGAGAAATAAAATCAGTGGCGCCGCGATTCCGCGAGTCCTCTCCGGTATCGATCCTCTGAGCAGGGTCAGTCTGTTAGACCAAGCCCAAAGAACGATTAGGGGAGATAGAGCTATGTAAGCTAAAGATAGTTTAAGCGGGAGAAGAAACGCGACTGCTGATGTGCCGCGCTTAAGGATCCTCTCTATCTTTTCGCTGTAACTCTCTCCACTATTGCTCAACCGCGCCCTCTGATTCCGGTTCATTTTCCTGCTGTGACATCTCAGCTTGAATCTGCTTCGCCAAATTAACAGCCTCTGGATTTCGGCTGTTAGCGATTACGTTATCAACGGTTTCCTTTATGCCGTCCTCATAGTTTACGTGATCTAGGACGTCCTTGACTAAAGCGCGATCCGATTCCGGGTTGTTTGAGTTCTCTAGCTGCTCAAAAAGGCTCTGAAGTCCTGGTAATCCAGCATTAACGAGGGACTTGGCCCACGCCGCGGAGTACTGGTCCCTCTTCTGAACTTGTTCCTGAACGAATGGTAGCGCCTCCTCATCTGGAATAAACTCGCCTGGTCCGATTCCCACAGAATAATAAGCGTCAGAATCGTTACGGTCTTGAACGTGCTTGGCTAGGATCTCAGCGGCTTGCCTGGTTCCTTGGTTAGTGATCGCGGCTACAGATGCCTCACGAAGGGTGTCATTAGTTGTTGAGAGCTGCTCTCCCAGGACCTTTACGACGTCGTCCTTGCCGAGAGTTAGCTCTAGTGCCTCGGCGAATAGATCGGCCTCCGTGGCGTTTGGAGCGTTCTTAATGGCATCTACTAAGGTCTGAACATTCTCGGCTCTGCCGCTGATAGCAAGAATCTCAGCCATGTAGCTCTTCTGATCTTGTGGGCTACTTGGATTCATGACGAAATCTTGAACAGATTTGTAGAACTCTGAGCACCATGAGCAATCGGCGCTTGGTTCTGTGAATTGCTCTAAGATCGAGTCGTCGAAATCCTTAGCCCCCTTCATCGCCGCGGCTAGCGCGTCCGCCGCGTTAGCGTATGCCTCAGTGGCTGGCTTAATCTCTTCGATCTCCTCACCTGCTTGAGTTCCCTGGTTACTCATCGAATTAATGAGAGTATCACGCGGAGACCCTTGCGAAGCGGCGCCAGCATCTGGAGCCGGAGCGCCTTCTACATTTGAGCCGAGAGATGCTGACTGTGTTGGGCCGCCGCCGTTTTCGAGCGAGCTGTTGTTGTTATAAAACCACAATCCGGCTCCAAGCGCGCCGATTACTACTAAAAGGGAGAGGACCTTCTTCATGCGTTATCCTTGAGTAAGCACCTGCTTAAAAATTTAATTCCCGATGAGTTTACGACACTTGTTAGCTTTGCGCACCCATCACCGTAGGCGTGACCTAAGTTAGGCTCGTCTGAAATAGAAATATAGTGCGAATAGCTTTATTAAGTCTAGTCTCTTCAGGTTGTTACCATCGGAAGAATCGCCCTATAGAGGCCTAAAATCCGTCTTTGGGGTGATTGAACTAATAAACTGAGCCAGGATCTTGATGGCGTACTCCAAATCCTTATAGCTGCAAACCTCAACTGGTGTATGCATATACCTGTTAGGGATTCCTAAAGCTCCAGTGGCGACACCGGACCGCGTCGTTTGGATTGAGTTAGCGTCATTTCCCAGAGGGCGGGTGGCTGGCGCTATCTGAAAAGGGGCGCGAGATTTCTTCGAAGCCGCTTTTAGCATCTTTTCAACAACTGAATTAATGTTCGGCCCACTTGATATCGTTGGTCCGGCTCCTAGCAGACACGGAATCATCTTAGGGTTCTCGTTCCCAGGGTTATCGCTAGAGTGCGCTACATCAATAGCGATGCCTACCTGCGGATCCACTCCGAAGGCTGAAGTAACGGAGCCTCTTAGTCCGATCTCTTCCTGAACTGTACTTACAGCGAATACCCCCACAGAATTGTTCTTTAAAGCTCTCTTGTTTTTAGCGCAGAGACGCAGCGTCTCTAGAGCCACAAAGAGCCCAACCTTGTCATCTAAGCCTGGAGAGGAGAAGAGATTGTTGCCCAGCTCTGTAACACCTAGCTCAAAAGTTATTACATCCCCGAGCTTGACTAACTTCTCAGCTTCGCGCTTTCCTCGAGCGCCGATATCGATCCAGATCTTTTCGATGTCGTTCTTTGTTTTATCGCGCTCGTCGGTGGATTGCATATGGATCGGCTTTCTCCCGATAATCCCGCGAATAGGGCCATTTTCGGTGTGTACGGTAACCTTTGACGCGTGCAGCGCCCCGACATCGATCCCCCCAATCGGAGAGACGTATAGAAAGCCCTCGCTTGAGATGAACCGCGTCATTAAACCGATCTGGTCGCAGTGGCCAGCCAGCATGATCCGCCTTTCGGCTTTGGGATTAATCGCCATAATCACGTTGCCGTGAAGATCTGTATCGATCGTGTCGGCGAAACTTTTCATCCTTTCGCGGATGATTCTCTGGATCGGTTGTTCCGCCCCTGTTGGGGACGGAGTGAGAAGGAGTTGGTGTAGAAAATCTTTTGATTCCATTCTTTTTAGGTCTATTTCAGCTATCGTTATAATATGTGATGCTACGACAGAGAAAAAGGCGCAGACAATCATGGTGTTACTTACCGCGAGTCAAACGCGGAGATTAAAAGAGCTCGATGTAGAGCTACTACAGAAATTTGAGGGGAGATATCCGCATTTAAAACGCCGTTGCGATTGGAGGAGCTCGCAGGTTAGAGAGTTGGTCACCTCTTATGGGTTGGACCTCTCCGGGTTAGCGAAGATAGAGGCGGTCGCGCGAAAGAAGGGCCTTTTTGATATTCGGATAGAGAGGCGCAGGTGGCTCGATTCAGATGGGGAGCGGAGAACCTTCACGCTGGCTAGAGCCACGAGCACGGATATGTATCCGATGGGTACTAATTATTGGGTTCGTGATAACGCGATTATCGGAGCTAGGCTGATAAGATCCGCAGATCGCAGTGAGCGAAAGAAGGGAAAAGAGCTCCTTATCTCGTGCCTTAGCTTTATGTCATCAGTGGCGCAACTAAAGCGCTTCGAGAAGGTCATCAGATCGCAAGAAAAGAGTTTTATCGATAACTGCGACAATTGGCCGCACATCTTCGCCGCAGTAGCGGATAATCTAAACACAGCGCGCGATGAGGGATGGTCACATAAACAGGACGCCTGGCAGATCTTGGCATGGAACGTCCTTGAAGAGTTAGAGCATGGTCGAATAAAGCTCTCGGAGCTAACCGTTAAAAATAAGCGATTTTTAGGGCTAATTGTGCCGTTTTTAGCGAAGGTGTCGTTCTGGAACTGTGAGAACAGTGGCTCCTGGGAAGAGATCGCGGCAGTTAGAACATCAGTGAGAGCTTGGGATCACAGATTGATAGTAAGGATAGCCCAACTTTCGAATGACAAGGGTTTTGAATTCCTAAATTCGTCATACGCGCGATACAAAAGATATCTCACGCCCAAACTTCATAAATTCGATCTGAGAGGCGCCGTACATTCTCTGAGTAAAGAGGTGTCACGGGTGATCTTAAGGGATCTTCCGTTTGAGAGTCCGATGTACCCACGTAAGGACGCCCGATTCAGGGAGGAAGACGCCTCATTGATCTATCTGTTACAGATGGATTACATCCCTTTCTTGGCGGAGCGATTGGGTAAAGATCGCAAGTGGGAGAGGAAGCTTGAGGAGCGAATACTCGCAGGCGTGTTTAAACTGCAAGACGATCGTAGCGGCGGGATATACCGTTATAAGCGGGATACTTACCAGCGTGTGAGTTTCTTTCGGCATTTAACGGCGGCTAAGTTAGTCGCGGTTTACGGCGTGCCGTCAGGTGACGCGAGCGGCAATTTCGCTTATCGGCATCACTTAGTACCGAAGGGACGCCAAGCGGCGTGGACGCACCCGCTATGGCAGTTAGCGGCCTGGTCAGCGAGGCGTTTTATAGCGACTAAGGACAAAAGCTATAAGAAGTTACATAACGAGCTCTTCATTACGGGATTAAAGTTAATTACCGGAAGAGATGATGGAAGCTTTGATATAGATCAGAGAGGAAAAACGCGGATAATCAAGATCCCCGCGTGGCGAATGCCCGAGTGCTATATCGCTGATACAACTAATTCCGGGGTCGAGATGGTATTCCCATCGCCGCATACACCCTTAAATTGGGCTACAGCAGAGATGATGGACGCGTTTTGGGCTCGTCGAGATCTGCTAATCTCGGATTTGACAGGGCGTCGCAGTGTTTTTGGTAAGCTGCTGGGATGATTAGTAAATTATTTTTTACCACAGAGGACGCAGAGGACACAGAGAAAAACCCCATAAGTGCCCATAAAATGGCTGTTCTCTGTGTCCTCTGCGTCCTCTGTGGTGATAAAGAACTGCGACGCACTACGGATTTGAAAAGTGCTGACTAATAGTTAAGAATACAGAGCAAGTTTCTGGGAGTATGGAGCAGTTATGACAACAGATCATGGACAGGTAAACGAAGTTGAAGAGGCGATTGATCACGTAGCCGAGCGAGCGAATCGCCTAGCCAAACTAGAGAACTTTAAGAAGGCGGGGATCCACCCATACCCAGCGCGCTTTGAGAAGGCCCTTGATATAGAGCAGGTCTTAACGCGTAGCGAGACCGAGCCGGTGGCGACCGCTGGAAGGATCATGTTGTTTCGACAGATGGGAAGCATCACCTTCGCGCATATCCAGGATTTCACCGGCCGGATGCAAGTGGTTTTTAAGAAGGATCTCTTGGGAGAGGAGCTCTATAAGCTGGTTACCAAGAACCACGATCTAGGCGATTTTATCGGTGTAGAGGGGACGATCTTCACCACTAAAACTGGAGAGAAGTCGGTGCTTGTTCAGACCTGGACATTTCTGGGCAAGGCTTTGTTGCCACCCCCGGGAAAATTTCATGGATTAAAAGACCGAGAGGTGCTGCACCGTAAGCGTTATCTCGATCTAATGACGAATCAGGATACACGAGCGCGCTTCGCGTTTCGATCTAATTTCATCAGAGCGATGCGTGAGTTTTATTGGCGACAGGGTTTCCACGAGGTGGAGACATCGACTCTTATGCATCATGCCACCGGCGCGGCTGCTCGTCCTTATCACACACATAATAACGCGTTAGATATAGATCTCGTTCTTCGTATCTCGCATGAGCTCCCGCTTAAGGAACTCGTAGTTGGTGGATTCGAGCGGGTATTTGAGCTTGGGAAGGCGTTTAGAAATGAGGGACACGATCCATCTCATCTCCCGGAGCACACACACCTTGAGCACTACGCAGCGTACTGGAGCTTTGAGGATAATATCCGTTTTACAGAGAGTATGTTCGATTACCTCTTCGAGACCCTCAAGTTACCGAAGATTCTAGCCCTCAAAGATCGTGATGGCAAGGAGCATCAGGTTGATTGGAGCACGCCGTGGCCCAGGGTTAACTATATTGAGTTAATCAAGACTGACACTGGGATCGATGTGATGAGTTATTCATCCGCTGATACGCTACGTGCGGATATTAAGGCGCGTGGGATCGAGTTTGAGGGGATGCGTGAGATGGGGCTGACCTCATTGATCGATAATCTCTACAAGAAGGTGAGTCGTCCGAAATTGATTCAACCGACGATACTCTTTAACTATCCGAAGATCCTGCAGCCGCTAGCTCGTGTAAACGATCAGAGCGCTGATTTAGTCGATCAGTTTCAGCTAGTAGTGAATGGATGGGAGATCGTAAAAGCTTACTCAGAGTTGGTTGATCCGATTGATCAGCGAGAGCGCTTCGTGCAACAGGCCGAGCAACGTCAAGCTGGCGATGATGAGGCGATGGATATGGATGAGGGATACCTTACGGCGATGGAGCACGGCATGCCACCGATCAGCGGCTGGGGTATGGGAGTAGATCGAGTTCTAGCTCTTCTCACAGGCCAAGATAACCTGCGTGATGTCGTGCTCTTCCCACTGATGCGACCTGAGTGATGGTTAGTGATATGACTCACCAAAAGGTTTCCGTTGATTCTTTGCCACCGGTGTTGTTTTTTCTGGTGCGTAAAGGCGGCGCTTCAGCGCAATCCGGTGAGTACCGCTCGGATCTTAGCTGGGGTGAGTTTGATAGTTTAAAAGTTAGAGCAATTCAGGATCTGTACTTCGATCCACGCGCGTCAAAGCGGGTGATCTACGCGTTCACAGCCGAGCCGCCACACGGAGAGCAGGTAACTGTGATTTCATTGCCGACGCAGTTGGCTTTGGAGCAGGTGTTTTCGCACATCTCTGAACCGGTTGATTTGGTCCTAAATCCTCGTGATAACTGCCCACACGCGGCGATCCCACAGAGTGGCCTTGATTTCTCGGTTCCAGGGGATTTTGAGGCGAGCGTGGAGTTAAAGCGCGAAGAGCTTCCAGCGCTGATCGGAGGAATGATCGCTCAAAGTAAGGGCGATCGATTAGCCGCGTGTCAGGCGGCGCTTAAGCGGGGATCTTATTTCGAGTGCTATTACCTGGCTAATCGTGAGCGTTTAATAAATCCGAGTGAAAAATCACCGTGGTTTTACGAACTATTCGCTTACAGCTTTTTCGGTTCGGCGAATGAGGCGCTAAATCTTTACGAGAGTTATCCAGGGCAGGGGGGATCAGATCCCCTCTCACAACTTCTCGCCGCCAGATACCGCCTATTACTAAAACAGCTTAATGAGGCGCGCACGATACTGCACACCCTTTCGTTTAACGCCGATTGGGGAGCTTTAGCGTCGTGTGAATTGGCTCGATCTTACCTGATTGATAAACAATTCTCGCGCGCTTTGGATGCGGCGAACGCGGCGCTTAAGCATGACCCAGACCTCCGAGAAGCTTACATCTTAAGAGGCTCCGCCACCCGAGGTATCTCGTATGAAGCCGGAGAGGTTGAGAGCTTAAAGGAGTCATACGGTGATTTTGAGCGAGTCGCCAAACTAGGAGGATATGGGGCGGCGGAGGCGATCTATCACGCGGGGACTATTCTTGCTCGGCTAGGGGCGCTAAGTGACGCGGAGAACGCCTTTAGACAATCGCTTTTTCAGAGAGATCGTGTCACAGCCAGGGACGCGCTAATCAGGATCCTCTGCGCGCAAGGGAAGGGAGCGACTGCTAACGCGGAATTAAAGGCGTTAGAGAGGCTTGTACCAAACTACGGAGCTAAGCTTAGAGCTGAGGTAGGCGCGTCTTTGACTGACCAGGATAGTTCTCCTAAGGGCGCGGATCCTGAATCGAGATCGACGAGCGGGTCAATGGGCTCCACAACGCAGGTGCGCGAGTGCTCTGAGCTTTGGTCAGAGGATTTAAATGGAGCGATTAGCACGGCGATAGAGCTACTTAAAGTTTGGGATGTTCCATTAAGCGGTTCTATTGCTAATTTCGCCCTCTTAGATGATCTAATCAATTATTTCGCTCCAGATGGTGATTTCCCGAAAAGTGGGCGGTTTTCTGAGCTTTCAAAGGTCGGGTCGGATGTCACGGCACGCGCCTTGGCGTTGCACTTAGGAGATCTCTTGGCGCGCAGAGGTGGTGGGGAGTTAGCGTTTGCTGAGTCAGGTTCTAAGGATCTAGTTCTGCTGCGAAACGGGGTAACTATACCTCTGGAGGGGTTTGTCAGGGATCGCGTTCTGCTAGGGGCTAGTGGAGATAATTTCTCGTCATTGGAGTCATTGGCTCTCGAATTAATTTTACCTGATTCTAATAAGCCAGATAATCAAGTTAACTCCTGGTGGCAGGAGGCGACTGATGCGCGACAGGCTCAATTTAACGCCGAGGTTGTGTGGGTTACTGATAAATTAAAAGATTTTGGGGTGAAGCTCGATGGTTCTCTGGGGGATCTAGAGACGCTTGACCGCTGGATCGATGGAGTATTTGAGCCCGGTGGCACTTTAAAGAATTCCCGAGCAGTAGCGGAGGAGGAGCTGCAGTTAGATAGACTGGTAACCGCGGTCGGTTTACTCCTCGGCGATAGGACCAAGAGGGCCTTAGCCGCTAACTGGTATGATCACGAAAAGCCCGAGGGGATCTCGCTATGGAACAGGGCACTTGGCAGGCTGTTTCCCGTAGCCAAAGCTCAACGTAGAATATATCTCGCATCGGCGGCTGATTTTTCCGCGAAATTTGGGGGGCTGGCTTGGTCAGTGGCTGTCGCCGCGGCTACCGAAGGGGTGCGGAGTGGAAAGTTAGCGGGACATGAGGCGGTTAAGGGCGCGTTGCTTGAGTTGCTGCCTAGCATGGGGGAATTTCCAGAAACAGAGTTGTCAGGTGTCGTGGATTCGTTATTAATAGGGGCGAGTCTGCGCTCTTGAAAAACGAAGCCAGAGTGCGCAAAAGATAAGCCTTAACAATTTTAGGTGCGAACGATGATTGAAGTTAACAATCTATCTAAATCTTACGGGGATTATAAAGCGGTTTCAGACGTTACTTTCTCCGCCACAAAGGGGCAGATAGTTGGATTTCTTGGGCCAAACGGAGCGGGAAAGACCACCACTATCAGGATGCTCGCTACCTACCTTCCACCATCGGCTGGTAAGGCGACGATAGCGGGGTTCGATGTCGTTTCTCAAGCCGATGAGGTTCGTAAGCGGATCGGTTATCTCCCAGAGAATCCCCCACTCTATCCTGAGATGACGGTGCGTGAATACTTGAAGTTTATCGCCGAGATAAAAGGTGTCCCGCGCGTTGAGATGAGGGATCGGATCGATAGTGTCATGGAGCGGTGTTTTGTCGCTGATGTGAGAAATAAGCTCTGTCAGCACCTTTCACGTGGATATAGGCAACGAGTCGGGTTGGCGCAGGCTATTATCCATGAGCCAAGCGTAATTATTCTTGATGAGCCAACAAGTGGACTCGATCCGAAACAGATTATCGAGATCCGTCAACTCATCCGATCGCTAGGCGAGTCGCACACAGTTTTACTCAGCACCCACATACTCCCAGAGGTGTCGATGGTGTGTAACAAGGTGGTGATAATCAATCGAGGTCGAGTTGTAATCGAGAGCATGCTGAACCAGCTAACTCGCGAGAAAGATCTTGAACAGATATTCCTTGAGAGCGTAAGCCGCGAGGATGATATTGAATCACGTGGAGAGATTAGCCTCGCTTCTTAGTTTTGTGTCGCGTATTCTTGTTTGAGATTTAAGGTGTAATTTATGCGAAATATCTTAGCGATCTGTAAGCGTGAGCTGCTTTCGTTTTTTGTGTCGCCGATAGCCTACTTTGTTATCACTGGCTTCGCGCTCTTAGTTGGGTTCTTCTTCTTCAATTACCTGGCGTTCTTCGCTCGAGAGTTTGAGATGTCGCAGATGATGGCGTTTAGAGGACGTGGAGAGCTCCCTAATTTGAATCAACTCGTAGTTGAGGGATTGTTTCAAACTATGGTGGTGATCCTGGTTTTTCTGATTCCGCTGCTGACTATGAGGATCATCGCCGAGGAGAAGAGGCGTGGAACCTTTGAGTTGTTGATCACTTCACCCGTGTCAGTCACGGAGTTAGTGCTAGGGAAATTTTTGAGCTTAGCGGTGGTGATAGTGGTTATGCTGGGAATTAGCTTCGTATTTCCGCTGCTTTTAATGGTCTATGGAAATCCAGAAGTTCCACCGATAATTTCAGGATTCTTCGGTGTGGTGTTGTGCGCTCTCGGTTTCGCTAGTATCGGAATGGCCGTCTCGTCATTCACTGAAAATCAGATCGTCGCTGGTGTTAGTAGCATGGTAGTTTTGCTCCTGCTTTATGTAATTCAGGCTCCAGCGGAGTCTTTAGGTGGCACATCAGCGGAGGTTCTGCGTTACCTCTCGCCGATCGATCAGGTGCAGCAGTTTTTACGTGGGGTGATCTCCCTTAAGTCAGTGACGTATTTCGTTAGCTTGATTTTATTAGGGATCTTTTTGTCGCAGCGCGCGCTAGAGGCGCATCGCTGGAGGTAGTTAGCTTAAGGTTTGATGTAGAGGAGAAGATATATGGAGACAGCTCTTCGTTTTTGTGGGTATATCGGCGCTACGCTGATCTTATTCGGTGTCTTGGGCGCGGTTTTGGTTGGCTCTTTTGTATCGCAGCCGATACTCCTTTTGCACATAGTATTAGGGGTGCTCTGCCTAGTGGCTTGGGGTCTGACCTCAGGTTTGACCAGCTTGAGCAAGGCTAAAGGGGCGTTGACTGGAAGAACCGCTCGTTTTGGTGCTCACGCGGTTGCTTATTCCGTTGTCGCCGCCGGACTTCTGATTGTCGCGAATATCTTTATCGCGCTGAATGAGAAGCGTTGGGACCTAACAGAGCAAGGAGTGTATAGCCTCTCACCGAAATCGGTGAAGATCGTAGCGGGTCTGCAAAAGCCGCTTAAATTAATAGCGTTAAAGGCCCCGCAAGCGCACAACGAAGAACAGACACGTGAGTTATTTCAGCTATACAAGTACGCTAATGATAAGCGGGTGAGCTTTGATATCATCGATCCACGGGTTAAGCCGGTCGAGGTTGATTCGATGGGGATGAAAGCCGGAAATCTGCTCTATGTTGAGTACGGAGAGGGCGACACTAAGGCGGTAAATCGTTTGAATCAGATCGATGAGCAATCGATCACTAATGCTGTTATTAAACTCTCTAGGGGAGAGTCGAAGAAGCTTTATTACGTTCAAGGTCACGGAGAACCATCTCTTGAATCACAAGACGTTGGTGGGATGAAGGAGTTCGCTGACGCGTTAGAGGATGAGCATATAAAGATAGAGGGGCTATTATTGGCGCAAACCGGAAGTGTGCCAACGGACGCGGCGGCGGTGGTTCTAGCCGCGCCATCAAAGTCAATCCCTCAATCAGAGCGTGACGCGCTGATTAAGTATGCTAAAGATGGTGGTCGTCTGGTGCTATTCGCGAATCCAGAGGATCGTCAGTCAGATGATGTTCGAACGATAGCGAAGGAGTTCGGGATAACGGTCGGTGATGATGTGATTCTCGATCAGCAGCTTAGATTGTTCGCTGGACCTCAGTTAGCGGTGCAGTTTCTGGCGCAGCAGTTTTCAGCTCATCCGATCACAACTGGAATGACCAACGCCGAGCCGTTGGTGTTCACATTCGCTTCTAGTGTAGTAGCTCCTGCGTCACCTGAGGCGGGCTCTACCTACGTAGAGTTGGTCAAATCGGGAAATAACTCGTGGGGGGAGAAGAACCTGACAGCGCTCTTTGATCCGGCAGGAGCTAATGCATCTCTAGATCCAGATGATTTGAAGGGTCCGGTTTCGATCGCGGTGGCGATGGAGCGTCAGATTAAAGCTGCTGATAAATCGAAGGTTGACGAGCCAAGCTTCTCGACGATGAGTCGGGTGGTTGTTTTCGGGGATGTAACGTGGGCTCAGAACGGCAACCTCTCAGCGATGGGTAATCGTGATATGGCGCTTAACTCCATAAATTGGACGGTCGGTGAAGAGGGCGGAGTAGCGATCGGACCTAAGAGCATCAGGGCGTCTGCCGCTCCGATACCGCAGGCCACCTTTAATGTTATTTTGGCGCTGAGCTTCCTTGGACCAGAGTTGATTCTTCTCTTTGGCCTCTTTGTTTGGTGGAGACGCCGGGCGAGCTTAGCTTAGCTGAATAGTGAACTGGAGGATGCGCGATGAATCTTAAGAAGACCTTACTTCTAACCGCGATACTCGCGGCTTCGGTGCTTTACTTAGTGAAGGTGACGCTCCCTCAGAGGGAACAAAAGGCGGCGGAGGGGAGAGCTTTCGCCGATTTCGACGAATCTAAATTGTCCAGCATCGACCTAAACCTCAGGGCTCTCGATGGCAGCACTGAGAGTTATTCGCTTGATCGCGGCGGTGTTGTGCCGAGTGAGCTTAATGATAACCTTGATTGGACTATGCGCGGGACCCAGGGAGCTGTCCTTGATGGTAACGTTGTGCGTGAGCTTATCAAGGGTGTAAAGGATCTCGTGGTTGAGGAGGCGATCTCTGATCGTGATCTTAATCCGGATCTAAGTGTCTATGGATTGGACAAGCCGGTCTTAACGGTGGTCGCGAGTCAAGGTGTTGAACTCTCTCGCGAGATCGCTTTCGGTAAGCGCAGCGAATACCTCTCAAAGAGGTACGCCAAGGTTTCCGGTCGTTCAGGTGTTTTTCTTGTCGCCGACGCCGCCTTCGCTCCTTTAAGCAAGAGTCGCAAAGATATTAGATCGAAAAATCCTATCCGCTTTAATGTCGCTGATATAAGAGAGGCTTTGCTAACTTCATCGCAGGGGCGCATTAAGGTATCGCAACCAGTGGTCGGAGAGTGGAAGATCGTCGAACCCAAGGAGCTTCCGGCTTCAAAGGATAGTGTGGACGCGCTCTTTAACGCTTTAAAGGGTGTTACCGTGAGCGATTTTATCGATCTTAAAGATCTTGATCTCGGGCAGTATGGATTCAAATCACCGAGAGCCAATATCCACATTCAGCTTCGCGAGGGGCTAGCGGTAAATCAGATCGCTTTCTCTCTCGCTAACGCCAACGCAGGAAAAGATGGTCCAGGTGACCTGTTCCTGCAGATGAGTGGTGTGGATACTCTCTTTAAGTTGGCGTCTGACCCATCAGCTTCTCTGGTGAAACGAGTTAATGATCTCCGCGAGACTGATATTTTGGGAGTGAAGGTCTCTGATCTAGATAATATAGTTTCTGAGGGAAGTGGCGTTACAGCGACGACGTTAGCTACAGCGGGTTTAGTGTGGACGGTAAACGGTAAAGATAGTGATCCGATCTTTATGGAGCAGTACTTAAAAGACCTAGTTGCTCTTAAAGCGGTGGATTTCCCTGAGTCTGTTCCCGCTGATGCTTTTGAGCCTCCTTTCTTAAAGCTCATTCTCACCCACAAGGGTTCTGACAAGAAGGTAACGACCCTTACGGTGGGTAAAGAGGTAACACCTGGAGCGAGCGACGTGACGCGTTATGTTAAATCATCGCGGTCCGAGACGGTTTATGCCATTCGCGATGTAGAGGCGAAGAGGTTGGTGCCGCATGAGGAGGCTCTGGTGGCTAAGGCAACGCCAGCGCCGTCCGTGGCGGCAGCGGAGCGTAAATAAAGCTCGGGAAAAGTGAAAACCACCGAGCGACACAGAAGAGTTGTAGGCTCAATAGTGATCTAAAACCGACAGATTCCGACACGGTTTGATTAGGGGCCAAATTTGCCATATCTTATGTTATCTGACGGCAAGGCCTAAGCACCTTTATTTTTGGAGCTTTGATGAGCGACGAAGTTGTTGATAATGAAGAGACGAGAGCGGAGCTTCTTGAGGAGCTAAATCGACTGAACCACGAGATCCGTCGTCGACTGCTAGCCCTGGTTGAGCATCCAGATATATCGGATGATTTTAAGAATAACGCCGTGGTTAAAGAGTGGGTGAAATGAATTCTGTCGCTGTACAGAACGTAGTTAAGGATTTGAAGGCTATCCTGCAGCCTGTAATCGACTCAACGGATCATACTGAATTTGAATTTAATAATGCTGCCGCTCATCTCTGTTATATTGAGGGGACACTGTTCGGAGAGGGCGTAGATTACTCGGGAAACCCTATGGGAGAACGAGTCTCCAGCGTGATCACAGCATTAGAACAGAGACTCACTAGCCAGTTGGAAGCTTGTTCGATATGTAATCCAAATGAGTATTGCGATGTCGACCAGTTAAGCGAGTTGGTAGGAAATGCTCAAAAAATTGTAGAAACATCAAGTAGATTAGGCCCCCTTCTCGGCGCGCTGGCGAATTGGCTTAAATTACCGGCTACAAGAGCGGTGCAAAAAGAAGTTCATGGCCTAATCGATGCGGTGACAGATATTGATCGTCAAATTCTCGATCTTAGCTTTGAGAAGGGGAGCCTTGATAAACAGGGTAGCGCCAAGAAGCAGGGCTCGGAGGAACGGAGCACGATCATTAACGTGCTACTTAAGGTGCACGAATCTTTTAAGTCAATCAAAGATCGACCCAACATAGCCGATGCCCTCTGCGAGTATATTCTGAGCGCTACCACGATTGAGAACGAGCGCTTTTTCGCTAGGGAGTTGCTCTTCCATTTTAGAAAGCATCACGGGAAAGATGCTGCTAGGGTCGAGTTTATCGATCGGTGCTGTAATGTCGCTGAATTACTTGTGACGCTTGAGAAGTATGTCCCGGCTGACGAGGTCACGGAAATCGAGAATAAATTAGACCTGCCGACGAGGGATCCGCGCTGTTGGCTTGCGGTGCTTGATAATCTCGTTCACGGGTCTCTGGATGGTGAAAATACTTCCCTGGTGGTTAGGGCGTTGAAATTTAATCACTTGTTCAGTGCCATTCGTGAGAGTCGAGATGTGAAAGCGAAGTTAGAGGACCTAGGGTTACAGGTAGATTCGCTCAAGGCATTGCAGGTTCACAATAAGCTGACGCTGCAGGACACTCCAGTCTATTAGCTGTTCGCTCAGCTTGTTTTCGTTTGTGCAGATATGATGTTAACGAGCTACTCACCAAATACCCAGGAATTCAGTTTCGCCTTGACGGGTAGATGGGAAGCAGCCCTCAAATCTAAGGGACACTCTGCAACTAGGCGTGAACTAGAACAGTTTGTCAGAGGCTTAGAAAATTTAGGGTTTGTATTACAGACGCCGATGCCAGATGGTTACGACTATGGCAATGGTGATCTCGCGTTTACTGCAAAACGAACTATCTGCGGGAATTTAATGGAAGTTGAGCTTCTCTATAAATTCGACGCGGATGGGGATCCTATAGGTCGGTGGAGGCTTGCCGCATATCAGTCTCTTGAGCGCGGCATTAGGGCAGTTAATGCGGTTAATGTAAAAGAAGCTCTAAATGCTGAGCTGGAAAAGTTTTTTGACTTTTACCGGGATTTGCAGAATGCCGCAATCCGTCGGTGACATTGCCCGCAAAATGCTAATCAGGGGTTGAGTGACCGGGGCGTGCCAGGCGAGTAAGGTAGCCCCCCCCCATTTTTTCTCTTGTCCCGTTTACGAACTCTCGCTGCTGGAATACCCTTAGGGGGTGATAAAGAAGTTATTTCTCTTAATACTTACAGTATCGGTTTCAGCCGGCTGTGTCGCGGCGCTCTTTGGGGCTTGGGGATATTTTTATCTTATCCGCGATCTTCCACGTCTGGCGCGCATTGAGGATTATCAGCCTCCGGCTGTTTCGCGAGTACTGGCTAAAGATGGCACACTTATCGCCGAGTTCTTCTCTGAGAAGCGGTACCCCGTAAAGCTCTCTGAGGTCCCTGACCGGGTGCGCAAAGCGTTTCTCGCCGCGGAAGACGCGTCGTTTTATAGCCACCACGGTATTGACCCGGTAAGTATCGCCCGCGCGGTTTATAAAAACATGCAGAGCGGCAACGCGAAGCAAGGAGCCTCGACGATCACTCAACAAGTTGTAAAGAACCTCCTACTAACGCCAGAGAAGAGTCTGGTGCGAAAGGGCAAGGAGGCGATCCTCTCTTATCGACTTGAGCGCCGGTTCTCGAAGGATGAGATATTTGAGATATATCTTAATCAGATATTCTTCGGTAATGGGGCCTATGGAATTAAAGCGGCGGGACGGATCTACTTTCACAAGGAGCTTCCAGAGCTAACTATCGCGGAGGCGGCGATGTTAGCTGGTCTCCCAAAGGCCCCAAGCAGTTATTCCCCCCTGCGAAACCCGGAGAAGGCGAAGCAGCGGCGCTCAATGGTGCTGATCCAGATGCGCCAATCCGGATTTATATCGGAGCAGGAGATGCAGGCCGCCGAGCGCGAGCCCGTAGTTGTGCATCCGGCTTCTCAACAGAATATCTTCGCCTCTCCATACTACGTAGGGGAGATACGTCGAGTCTTCGCGGAAAAGTGGAAAGATCTCGATCTCGATACTGGGGGCCTGGAGATCGTCACCGCCGTTGATCCAAAAGCGGATCAGATGGCTCTTAAAGCTTTGCGAGTTGGACTCCGTGAGGTAGATAAGCGGCGCGGCTGGCGTGGTCCCGCGGGTAATATGTCACGCGAGGATTATTTAAAGCGCTTCCGGGATCTCGTGTTTGAGGAGGATTCCCCGTTACCAGCGCTCTTCCTCTCAAGCTCAAAGGGGATCGCGCGACTACAGGTTGGTAATAAAGATTATCAACTCGATCTCAATGAGGCCGGCTGGGCTAAGAAGTTTTTGACCGCCGATGAGGAGGCGCGTTTTGGAGATCCGGCGAGCGCCCTTAAATCAGGCGATCTGATCGAAGTATCGTTTAGACAGGATCCGAAGCAAGCGGCCGCGGCTGATGGAAAGAGGCCACTTAAGTTGTTCCTCGATCAAACACCTCAAGTTGAGGGAGCGGTGGTTTTAATTGATCCGCTATCTGGCGAGGTTCGCTCGATGATAGGTGGATACGATTACAACCACAGCCAATTTAATCGTGTGACGCAATCTTTAAGACAACCTGGCTCATCATTTAAGCCGATAGTGTATCTGGCCGCTGTTGATAAGTTCTCCTACACCCCATCAACGATAGTTAGGGATATACCGCGGTCGTTTCGAGTTGGTGATACAGTTTGGACCCCGGCTAACTTCGATGAGAAGTTCCTTGGGCCGATAACATTAAGAACAGCGCTGGAGAAATCACGGAATCTGGTTTCCGCTGATATCGTTTCGCGGATAGGAGTTGATGCCGCTATTGAGTACGCGCGACTCCTTGGAATAGTGAGTCCGCTTGGAAGAAACCTCTCACTATCTCTAGGAAGTAGTGAGGTTAGCCCATTAGAGATCACCCGTTCATACGGTGTTTTCCCGGCGAAGGGGATCCTCTTTGATTCAGTTTTCGTCACTAAGATCACCGATCGTTTTGGTAAGGTGCTCTATGACTATGAGGCTGAGAAGCCCGGGCAGGCGAAGCGAGTAATCAACGAGAGCAGCGCTTTTATCATGGCGCACATGATGAAAGGTGTGATCGACCACGGAACTGGGTATAAAATTAAAGAGCTTGGGCGCCCCGTAGCTGGCAAAACGGGTACATCAAACGATCAGATGGACGCTTGGTTTGTTGGCTACACCCCTCGTTGGGTGTGTGGTGTTTGGGTTGGGTTTGATCAGAAGAAGGCGATCGGTCCGAAAGAAACTGGTGGTGTAGTATCAGCGCCGATCTGGTTAAATTTTATGCGTGATTTCTTAAATTACGAGAAAGCTGAGAGCGCTAACGAACTAGAGCGTGAGGCGCGAGCTGAGGCCGCGCGGCTTGGAATCGAGTATCGTCCTCCAAAGAGCGATGAGCAGCTTGATTTCGCGGTGCCAGAGGGTGTTGAGCCGTATTGGGTATCAAAGAGCAGCGGAGCGAAAACGACTCAGGGCGCCCCCGGAGCGATACTTGAGTATTTCGCGAAGGGAACTGAGCCCGATGATTATCCGGAGGTGTCTCTGGATGCCGACTCGGAGGAGGAAGAGGGGGAGGATAGCGCTTCTTATTTGGAGTCGGCGGAGTTGTAACCCTACCTCCCACCCTCCCGAACAAAGACAGTGACTTTTTTTATCTTATCCCTAGCCCGGAGCTGTTGCAGGACGTTCCTTCCGCCTACCAACTTGCCGAAGATCGTATAACGGCCATCCATGTGCGGAGCTTCGTCCAATAAAATATGAAACTGACTACCGTTCGAGCGGCGCTCGGGATTCACTAGCCGCTTCTTCTTTGAATACGCATCCGGCTTGCGGGCCATGCCGAGAATTCCAAACTTGTGGTTGCGAGAGCTAAACTCAGCGGGAAGCGAATAGCCAGGACCGCCAAAGCCCGTACCCTTGGGGTCGCCGCCCTGTATCAGGTACCCAGGCTGAAAGAGGTGAAAGGAGAGCCCAGCATAGAATCCCTTGTCGGCCAGGTATTTAAAGCTAGCCACATGCCACGGGGCCTCCTCAGGGAGGAGCTCAAAATAAAGCGGCCCCCGCGAGGTCTCTATAACCGCGCTGCGTAGCTTTAACAGCTCAGGTCGCAAAGGCAGCGAGAAAGGGGGCTCATCATCACAGAGGGCGACTTTGATATGCAAACAGATACACGCCGCTACAAGCATTGCTCGTAGCAATCCCCTGATCGACAACCGCCTGTGCGGAGGGCTATCTGGCTTTAGCTTGGTACTCATTAATCCTCAGGATAATCGATGATCTTGGCTTTGCCGAGGAGAAAATATACAGGAGCGAGGCTGCGCGAGCGGAACCCGTCTCTTTCCACCTTGGCAAAAAGCCCCGAGCAGGGAAGACTAGGGGGAAATTAATGAACTCAAAGCTTCAATGTCGCGATCTAAAACCCGGTCACCGCTCCTCTTTGCTATCCGCTTAGCCCGAGTCCTCGGGGCTGTGATCTTATTTACGCACGTTGCCACCCAGGTCACGCCCGCTCACGGAGAGCCAAATAAGGTCCCTGATAGCGGAAACAAGCTCGACGTTGTTCTGATGCTCGATTCTTCAGGAAGCATGCTTAAAACCGACCCCAAAGGGCTGCGGTATGAGGGCGCTAAGATACTCTGCTCATTTCTGACCGAGAGCGATCGTTTGGGTATAGTGCAGTTCTCTGGTGACGCCAAGGTCGCCCAGGAGCTTCAGTATTTCTCCCCGTCAAAGACCGATGAGATCCTGGGGCGTATTAAGGCAATTCCGAATGAGGGGCTCTTTACCGATATCGCGCAGGGGGTCAAGGTTGCCGCCGAGATGCTCGACAAAGAGCCGCGAACTGATACGCAGCGTTTGATAGTGCTTCTATCGGATGGCAAGAGTGAGCCTGATCCAGCGGTCAGCCCAGCTTTCGCGCGCACACTGCAGTTGATTCATGAGATCCTGCCGGACATAAAGTCGCGTGAGGCTAAGATCTTCACACTCGCTCTAAGCGCGGAGGCTGATCGTGGTTTTCTGGCTGAAATCGCCACCGCTACCGATGGATTGTCGTGGTATACGCAAACTCCAGAGGAGATTCATACCTCCTTTGGCGAACTTTTTTTAGCCGTAAAGCGACCGCAGGTGGTCTCTCAGACCGGACGCGGGTTCTCAATCGATTCCGATGTCGACGAGGCGACTTTTTATATCAACCACGAGCCAGAGGCTAGGCTATCTCTTATCTCACCTAAAGACGAATCGATGACAGCCGAGAAACACCCCGATTACGTCACCTGGTTTACTGGACAAAACTTCGATGTAATCACCGTAAAAGAGCCGGATTTGGGGGACTGGAGGGTTGTTGGCTCAACTCTTGAGGACGGCTTCGCCACGGTGCTAACCGATCTTAAGCTGCTGACTGATTGGCCGTTGGTTGTTCGCGCGGGGGACGAGCCGCTGGTGAAGGCGCGGTTATACGAGGAGAATAAGCCGATCACCCTGCCTGAGATGGGGGGTGTTGTTAAGTTTGGCTTTCAGATTATCCCAACAGATAAGGTCTCTAAGCCGATTATGCAGGAGGCGCTCTACGACGATGGAACCCACGGCGATGTGGTCGCGCAGGATGGAATCTACTCATCAGCGACTGGGGCGATCGCCACAGGGGCGTATAAGCTCGTAGTGGTAGCTAAAGGCCCAACATTTCAACGGAGTCAGCAGATCCCCTTTACCGTTCGTCCGCGCCTTGTGACTTTGGAGTTGCGTCATCCAAGCGAGGTATTTAAAGAGGAGCTTCAACCAGCGGAGAATTCAGGTGATGAAACGAGTGAGTTCGTCGTTTCAGTAAGCAAGGAATCGGCTGCTTTTAAATCTTTTGATGTCTTGCTGGTCGCGTTGACGGAAGATCGTGAGAGAATTGACCTAACGCTTAAACGTGTCTCGCCCAGCGCACATGAGTACACCGCCTTAGCCGATCAGCTTCCAAAAGATGGGCGCTACAAAGTTAAAGCGGTTCTAACTGGCCGAGATAAAAAAGGTGAGAGAATTGAGGCCGAAAGCTCGGTAATCTCGATTAATTTTAAATCGAGAACGCCACGAGATGAAGCCGAGATCGGCCACGCCCGCCGCAAGCATGGTGAGTCCGAGAAGAAACCGGCGGAATCAGGGGAATTTCCGCTAAAATCTATACTTGTGGTAACAGCGCTTAATCTAATCGGATTCGGCGCCGCCTTTAAATTATTGAAAAAGAGAGCCAAGACCGGTACCGCGGGCAGACAGAGATATCTTCCGCCAGCGCAGATTTTGGAGGCGATTGAGGTTCTTGAGCAGCGAGCACTGGCGAAATCTATGTCTCTCGATGATTCGATCTTTAAGTTAATCGAGTCGGCTGGAGTTCTCGATGGAGAGAACGATCCAGTGGCGGCGCAGGGCCAGGGCGAGGCGGCGAGTAGCGAATCTGGCGAGGGGGCGGTTTAGTTATGTGGCTAACAGTCCTATTACTGGCTTTGATTCAATCTGGATTAATTGCGCTCTTTATATTTAACCGCGCCCGCCACGCCAACGACGATGTGGTCGCGCAGTTTGAGTTGATTAAGGACGAGGTTCAGCAGAAGCGCGATCTGTGGGCGAAGGTTGAAGCGGTACAGGGTGAGATAGCTGAGGATGGTGACTTTAAGAGAGCCGCGCGCGATTTTATCGGAGCGCGTGAGTCGCTTAAGGTAGAGCGGGGCCGAGTTACGTTGACGCAGGCTGAGATCGAGGCGCTTGAGGTCCGTATGCGTGAGCTTGAGGAGATCGGCCGCGAGTTAGAGGCGAGCCAGACTGAGACGAAAGAGGAGTTAAAGATCCTGCGCCGCAAAGAGGACGATATGCGTGACAAGAACAACTTGTTACGCGGGCAGATAGCTGATTCATTAGCCAAGATGGATCTGCTGATTGAGGAGATCGAGCTCACGGCGCAGATGCAGAACCAGGTGGCTGCGATGAAGTCCGAACTCCTCCGGTCTGAAGAGAAGATCCAGACGATGCTCAATCAGATCCAGGACACAAACGAGCAATATTTCAATTTAAAACGGCGATATGACGCGCTCGATGTGGAGTACGCCCAGCTCTATCAGCAGCTGACGGAGCAGTCGAGTAAGGGGTAATTGGGGGGCGTTCGCTATTGCCCACAAGTAGTGTTTGAGAGGGGAGGAGAGCAGACAATTGTGTTTTCCTCCCTATCCGTAACATCTAGAGTGGAACCACAGAGGAACGCAGAGGGGGAGATGTTGCTTCATCTTGGGCCGGTAGAATCTTTGGGTCCTAGCCTCTGTGATACTCTGTGTACCTCTGTGGTTTCTCCCCTATCCGTAACATCTAGGATTGAACCACAGAGGAACACAGAGGAACGCAGAGGGGGGATGTTGCTTCATCTTGGGCCGGTAGAATCTTTGGGTCCTAGCCTCTGTGATACTCTGTGTACCTCTGTGGGTTCTCCCCTATCCGTAACATCTAGGATTGAACCACAGAGGGACCTCTTTGTAAAAAGTAGTTCCGATAATCTTTTGTGCTTTTGCCCACCTACACCATTTTCATCCTCCTTAACTGCTCTTTTTAGGTTCAAACTGATTCATTACGCATCATATTGCCGATAAGAGAGCATAACCCTCATAAGGGGTAGCCTAGACTCAGATACTTTATGCTTCGACTGGTGGTGTGTTCAGCGCTGTTTTTGCTCTCCCTCTCGGGGCCGCTAGCGGCTCAGGAGGAATCGGAGGCGGCTGCCCCAAATCCAGCTAACGATCTACGTGGCTTCTGGAACACCGATGATGCCAGAGATTGGACCCGTGCCGTTCGACCGAACTCATCGCGCGAGGTGGTGTATCACGACTATCCGGTGATGCTCGACAAGGTCAAAGAGGACACTAAGGCAGAGGAGGCGCGCCGGGCCGCCGAAGCTAAGATCCCAGTTATCAAAGAGGACCTAAGCCAAGGGGGAAAACCCGCAAAATCCCCGGAAAATAGCGAGTTTTCACCTAAGGAAGACCCGCAGAAGCAGGAGCCTAATCAACCACGAGTCTCAGCCACCCCTTTGTCACGTGAGCAGATTTTGGCTAAGTTTGGGTCGCCTGATGAGCCGCAGGTAATTCGGGCGCAGAAGGACGCACCACCAGCGATGCAGGGTTTGTTTGAGGCGTTGAACAGCAACGACAAGCAGCTTGCCTTCCAATACGCCATGGCATTGGCGCGCAGGCAGGTTGAGATGCAGAAGATGGTCGGCAAGGCGACCGACTATCAGATTTTGGCGATGGAGGCGATCGGGATCAGACCAGCTAACCCCATGCCGGATGACGGCGAGCCGATCGACCCGAGTCTGGCTGAGGTCAAGGAGTACTATCAGGAGGCGCGCCAGAAGGAGCTTAAGAAATTGGCGCCTGGGGTGGATGTAAATCTTGAGCAATATGAGGTAGATAGCTCCAAAAAGCCGGCTCGCGAGAACGTGCGACAGGCGATCCCAGCGGACCCGAACGGAAACGTTAAGATATTGATTTTCTTAGATGAAACCAATGCGGAGGCGGCTAAGATCGCAGAAAGGATAAAACCCCTAAGGAATCGCTATGCAGGGGACGCCAAGTTCGCGCTTTTTGGGCTAACTAAGCGAACTTACGAGCTTTCTGGCCTAAAGAAGCGGGCTGCTGAGATCTCCTTTCCATTTCCGCTAGTTAGTGGTGAAGCACTTGCGCTTGACCTGCGGATAAGGGGTTATCCCACAACTGTCTTTGTCGCTGCCAGCACAAAGGAGACTTACCGGGTTGATGGGGTTCCGAGTGTGGAAGAGATGGATAAGACGATACGAATTATGCGCGGGGGACAGCAGTAAAGATGACTCTTCTAAAGAACAGATCTTTAGGTTTGGCTGTGATTAACTTCGGCGCGAAGACACTAAAACTCTGCCTGGCTGTGATGGTTTGCGGGTTGATGATTGGGGTTGGGGGGGTGGTTGGGGAGCCAAGCGTGCCGAATCCAAGTGCGGCCGTGTCCGCGGGAGGATCGAATGGGCAGACAGGAACCGTGGCTGAGGGCGATGATTCGGATAACGCTGGTAATCCTTTTGATAAACCTCGCAACGAGACTGAGGTGAATTTCCGAGGAGTTGAGGGGGAGCGTGCAATGGCAGACTCCAAGGATGCGCGCAAGATGATGCACTCGCTTATAACTTCACAATTCACAACCTTTTTTCAGACCATAACGATGGTGGAGAACGCTGCCGCATTCGGTCTCGCTAACGGATTCAATGCATCTTCAAATCTGATGCAATCGATCTACAGCAGTGCCACCCTCAACCATCAATTAAGGGGGAGACCTGAAACGATTCAGCAATTGGAGTTTCAAAACAGAATCTATGATAAGTTGGAGGAGGATAAGAAGCACCCAAACGCATGGGCGCTGGGCATAATGCGGGCAACGGGGGATAGTTTTCAGCGAGCTGACGATGATAAAAGGTTTTTTATCCCCGAAGATTTAGTGGCCGCAGAAGATCCAAAGCTGCAAACGATCAGCGCAGGCGAAGCAATTACACTAGAAGAAGGTAAAGATAAACGCGAAGACACAGAAACCCTCAAACTAGCAGAAACCCTGCTCGCGGATGTAACGCCTGCAGCTGGCGAATCTAACCCAGCTCCAGGCACAAAAGATTACGCACTCGCTTACTTGGGCGAAATTGAGTACACAAAAAAGGCAACTGGACCTAAAATAATTTCGACAACGAAGGCAGTTGCGGCAAAAAAAGTTGGTCAAAAAGAGGTTGCGGAAGCTGCTGGTACAACAACGACGGTAGACATCCGTGGCTTAGAACTCCGCACCGCGGAGCTTCAGAAAAAGATTTGGGACGCCTTTAGCGTTGAACTCTTGAAAAAATACTGCGAATTCAAGACTCAGGACGAGAACTACAGACAGGATCCATTCAACAAAAGTTTGCCGTCGAAAAAAGTTACTCCGGAGATCCTAGAGAAGGCGTCTTCAAAGACCATCAAGCTAACGATTAACCTAGTTGATCAGATATTTAAGGTCTATGCATCGCAAAGGCCGGCTGATCCTAGCAAGCCAACTACGATCAATTGTAATGTTTTCAAAAATCATCAAGAGGCGATGCCAATGAAGTATGAGGAGCTGGGAGAAGGGAAGGGGCCGGATTGTATCGGTGCACCTAAGAGCTGCAACCAGAACAAGTGGCTTTTCCGGCTGACTCAGATGCTTGCAAAGGATCGTGCAATAAGTGAATTCAAGTTAACCTACGAGAAGCTTATTAATGGCGCGTTGTCGCAAAATCCGATCTTTCTGGTGAAGGTCCATGAGTATATGTGCGCGAGCCTAAAAGCCGAGGGAGGAGCGGCTTCCGATCTCAGTATGTGCGATCCGGCGGTATGGCTTGAAGCTCTAGCTGTAGAGAATCGCCAAAAGTGGGTGCGTCAAGTCGAAGAATTCGCTAAATGGGCCCAAAATATCGGTGGCGCCTCAAATCTCGGATTCGCTGGTTCTAATTCTATAGCGCAGGCCGGAGGTAATGTAGAGGGTATGTCTTCTCCTCCAGCCGGCGGTGGAGGAGGTTCAGAATAGTAAATATGCTCGAGACAGTTATTAACCTCTGCCTAAACCAAGTTGTGAGCATTCTGGCGCTCCTTCTGGAGCTCTCTATCTCGGGGTTAAGCTTCACGGTGCAAGAGTGCTCTTGGGAGAGCTGTCCGGGAAGCGCGTATAACTCAATCACGGCGGCGTGGGCTAATATCGGTTACATGACGCACGCTGATTTCGTGCACTTTGTTTGGAACACTAAATTCGGTGTTTGGGCGGCGGTGCTGTATGTTCTCGGCGCCACGGGCGCCTTGATCTCAGTCTCGATCAATCAACCACCACGGACCTATATGTGGTTCTTTATCGGTCCAGCGATCTACTCATTCTTGGTTGGAACTCCGACCACAGTTCAGGGGGTTGCTTGGCGCGTGGCGGGGCAAGATATGGGTATGGAATCGGTCTGGCGCGATGCCGAGACCGGACTAGCGAATACGTCGCTAGTTAATGACCTCGGTATAGAGGTTTACCGTAATCGGGGGCCAAGTGGTGAATATCAGGTCGCTTGGATGATGGTTTTTCTGGATGGGATTTTCAGCGAAGCGACTAATAACCTGATCAGTTGGGTGGGAATTCAACGGAGAGAGGGAGATGGTGGTGTCGACACCAATCGTTTCAAGAAGGAGGATGGTGGAGCTGGGGGTGAGGATCTCGGAACAGGTGCGCAGGCTGAAAGGGAGCCGTGGTTCCTCTTGGCTAACTCAAAATGGGGGATGATCGAGAATATAGTCGGAGCGACAGCGCGCGATCCAGATGTGCGCGATGCCTTGGTAACCTTTCTCGCTTCTGAGTGCGGAGATCAATTTAAGCGGGGAGTTCACTCGGGGTACTACTCAGCGGCCTCACAGTCGCGTGGAGCGACGACAGTTAAGACAGTCTTCATCGGGCAGGACGGTGGCGGGGCGAGTGGAGAGGACGGTGATGAGCAGTCTGGGAAAAACTATCAGGACTTCGTCAGGGGGATGGATACAGAGGCGATCCCCACTCCAAGGTCGATAATCAGATTGTTTAACAGCCCGGGAACCAACGGTTCGTTTCGTAACTTTAGCCCTATTTTTAGTGACGAGAAGATCTATAGCCGTTACTCTGAGATCCTCTGCTCCGAGTATTTATACACCATTATTCAAGCGATGCGTTGGGAAGCCGGTCACGCGTACCACCAACTTGTAAGGAGCTTCCCTGATGGATTCCAGAGCGAGGAATCCGCCCTATCGACCCTCTACTACGGCTGGAATCTGCGTAAAAACGAAAGCAGTGTGATGATCAAGGGTGAGGAGATCAAATCATACACCAGGCACCTTATCTTAGCGCACTTAGTCCGTAACGAATTGATGTACGCGCCACAGATAACTGAGAGTGGTCAGCGGTTCGCTCCATCCGAGCAGGTGCTTAACTTCTCGGAATCTTATGTCCGCACGCAGGGCTCGCGGGCGAAGTACGGAGAGCTCTATAACTGGGCAGTTATGATGCCGCAAGTTCAGGGGATCCTGACCTATCTGGTATTAATCGGATATCCATTCGCCGCGATGTTGATGGTTATCCCTGGATATTGGAAAGCATTCTTTACCTGGATCTCGTTCTTCGCGTGGGTGAAGTTGTGGGATGTTGGGTTCGCGATAGTCCACACATTAGAGCGCAGCGTTTGGGCGATGATCGGAAACCACAGCGCGATGGCGAAGGTAGGTCGCAGGTTGATCGTAGCGGCGGAGAAGGGAAATTCAGATGTTAACGTGACATGTCCAGAAGATGGTGGGATGGGGATACCTGGAAAATTATCGCAACTCTGCGCGGTACCAGAAGTGAAATCAGCGGGTGGTGACCAGAATCAAATTGACGCGTGGTACACACTCGACCAGATCTTAGTGGTCGCGGGAAGTTTAGATCTCGATTTATCCAACGGATATTACATCTACATCATGGCGGCGCTTTACTTCGCGGTGCCGACGGTGACAGGACAGTTAGTATTAGGAGCGAAGGCCAGCTTAGGTGGAATAGCGACGCAGGCGATGGGCCAGTCAGCGGGAGAGGCCGGAGGCGCTTCGAAGTCTGGAACCGTTGGAGAGGGTACGAACCGGCTGATGACGAACCAGGCATCGATGAACCAAGCCGCAATGGCCAAGAGTTACAGACAGTCAGGCTTAGCGCTAAGGAGCTTAGAGGCTCAGAACGCCGCCAGTGATATGGATGTGTTGGGGGCGGAGATTGGGATTAATAAGGGGGCGGCGGGAGCTGCTGCGGATGCGATCAAAGCCACGATGGGATCGAATGAGGCCTTTGGTGGCGCACAGCAAGCGATTGCGCAAAATCGGGAGTTTGCCGTAGCGCCAGCTAAGAGGGCGATAGGGAAGATGAGAGACGCCATTATGGGTCGCTCTAAGGGCCAGATCCAGGCTCAATCGGGCGTGTCATTATCTTCTGGGGTGGATAGCGGAGGAGATGATGATTCGGCATCTTCTGAGGGGGATAGCGGAGGAAATGATGATTCTCCATCGTCTATAAAGGCAGGAGATCCGCCGCAATTAAAGGGCTTGAGAAACTCTATTAAAGGAAGAAATAAAGCTAGAAGAAGCAATAATGGGGGAACTGGCGGCAGAGTCTTAGATGGAGTGAATGACGCAGCGAACCTTGGATTAGCTATTTTTGGGCAGGCTACCGACGGCAAGCTAGCGCAGACGGCCCTATCCAACCTATTTGCCCAGCAATACGCCGCGGCACTCGGCTATGGCTCGGCCTACGGTCTCGATGCTGGGATGCAGAAAAGTGGGCTCGATCTATATAAATCGGGAATGCAGGCCTACGGCCAGAACTTGCAACGCGAGGCGGATTTTGAGGCTAACATGGCCGCCTGGGATGCCAGGAACGCCTTCGCCACACATATCTCTGGAACTGCCGGAGTTGCAGGTATAAACCCAGGAAGCCTTGCGCCAGGCGCTAAGCCAACGGATATGGGTGGACTCGCGGCGTCCGGCGCCCTTGGATCGAAGGCACGAGAGGCCTCCTACTATTCTATGTTCGGATATAACGACGGGATCAGGCAGATGTTCGCCCGTAGCCGAGGTAAGGGTGGTCAGGCGTATATGAATCATTTTAACCCATTTGGAAGTGTCTTCGAGTATGAGGGCGCAATGATAGCAGCTGGTATCGCTGATTTTATGAAGACTGGTGCTTACTTAACACCTCAACCGTGGCAGGAAATGAAAGAAGGTACTCAGAGAATAACTAGCGGAGAAGATGTCGCAAGGACAAACCAGGTGATAGAACAAATTCAACAACAAGTAGTCCAGCAGGGACAGAATAACAATCAAAATGTGCCAACAAACAACGATCGAGGGGAACAAAAATAAAAAACGACGGTAGCCGGAATAAATGAAACTGCTCACCCGAAAAAGGCACCCCAGACTGGGGGTGACTAGAGAGAAGATCCGTCAGAACAGCTTATTTAGCGCTGCAATTACTGCCGGTCAGTAGTTGCGAATAAATTAACCTATTTAATTTGATCAGTCATAACCACCAACTTCCCCCTCCCCCCAACAACATCTTTAAGATACGATTTACCCCTCAGCACTATCCCCGATAAGGCGGCAGTTTCTGAGCTTATCGACTAGGGGCTTTCTGGTATCTCGATCATGTCTACGATTAAACTTTTAGGGTCGGTCTTCTCAGTAACAGGTAGAGGGGTGGTACGTGGCGGCCGCGCTGTATTTTGCGGAGCTGCGCTTTATACCGTGACCCTCTGCTTATCTGGCTGCGAATACGAGTGGCGAGAAGATCGCGGCGACGCAGCGCCGTATCAGGTCTCTAAGTCGGAGGAAGCTGCCGAGCAGGAAGCCCCGCTTAAGCAGGTGCGGGTCGAGCCAGTTCAGACGGAATTTAAGCCCGTTATAGCCCCGGGCCGAGATATATCCGGACAAGCCGAGCTGCCACCTAAGGCTCGTAAGATTAACTTAAGTGAGTTGGGAGAGAGCGGGGCGTTGATGGTATCAGCGAACGCGCCAACTGGTGATCTAGGATTATCTTTTGATGAGCGTGAGGATACCTTGTCCAAGTCAGAAGGGGTTAATCCTTACAGGATAACTTTTGAGTTTAAAGATACCAAAACGATAAAGGCCATCAGGGTTCTCTCGACCTATTCAGATTATAGCTGGGCCTTCGCGGCAGAAGGGTCAGAGAGGTTGCTGGTCGATACAGTGATCGACGGAGCTTGGTCAACAATGACCTGGCCCGAGGGCCTTAAGGTAAAGCGCTTCTATGTCGAGGTCTTAAGAAAACAACGCGACAACTACGTGCATGTTAATGAGGTTGAGGTGTATGAGTGAGGTTGATTATTTCGCTAGCTGCAGTAACCCTGTTGCCTTTTCGCCCATCCAAAAAATGTAGGAAGGAACCTGCGGCAAGTAGGGAAGAGCAGCAACACAAGCTAATACGTAGGACGTGCCTTGAGCTAGCCCAATACAGCCATTTACCCAGCCGGTCCATCTTTCGAGTAGTCGGTTAGAGCACTCATTACCCCTTTCGTCGCGGTGCAAGGCATCGCTGTAGTAGCCAATAGCCTCCTCCATATTTTTCTTGGCGTTATTGTAAGTGGTGTCATCTTTAGGTCTGACCAAGTTCCCCCATTTTCCTAATAAATCACACAGTGGACTGGCAAGGTGAGTTCTGAGGAGATAGTCCGGCTGGTTGCTTTGATTGCCTCTGTCTCGTCGATTCAGGGTCACTACATCGTCGCCGAGGGTTTTCATCAGCTTTAATGCCACTATGCAGGATATAAGCAAGTCATCCGGATTGTTCGCGGTACCCCCGGCGCTTTGCATCAGGAAGTTCCATGCATCCTTCACATTATTCTCAGTCCTCAAATCTTTTCGAGAGATCCATATTGAGGCTCCTAGAGTGCCAAATAGTTTGGCATGAAATGATGAGAGTATGCTCGCCACGGGTGCCGGAAGAGAGCTTACAGCAAAAACACCTAAAGATAATGCCGCAACGGACCATGCTTTAAGAATAGAAGCCGATGGTGAATTTAAACTTTTATCGATTACTTTCGGAGCTCCGCCTGCATTAGCTGACTCGTACGAGACCTTTATAGATCGGGAAGTAAGAGCCAAGCTTTTCAGGTCAACATGCCCCAGATAGTGGATATTTAAAAGCGCAAGATCAGGATCTAGATTCTCAAGATGCTGTTGAATCTCGCTAATACCCAGACTCGATTTTACAGCTCCAGACTTAAGAGCTTGTGGAGCCTTCTCGTCAGCGAGGTACTTGAAGCGATGGAACTGTTGCTGCATATCTGCCACGGAAGTGAGCAGGCCCCGAATCTCATCTTGTGATGTTGAATCAAGCGCGGAAAAAGATCCATTTTTCCCCGCATAATTATACCTAATTTTTGCGCCGATCTCCTTTCTAAGTTTCGGGGCAATTTCCGAACCCGGATCGCACAGACCACGTAAAATACTCGCGGCCAAGAGGACACGTTCTAGGTAAACATTTTGGAAGTTCGCCATATGGTCGCTATCTATTGGCAAAGTTCCCTGATGATTCTCGAGGTCGAGGGAATATTTATGCAGTGATGAACTAATCTCCTTGGCGAGAGAGGTAGCATTAGTGACCTGCGTTTGATCAATAGAGAGTCCACTCTGAACCTTCTGGGCAATCTCAGCGAGGTCTTCCATTTTTGTTCTTAAGACGTCGTCGTCTATACAGTCGGCGAGGTGGTTGGTCAGCTTCTGATCTTGCTGTTGTTGCGGCAGCAGCTGTTGCTGAGTCTGCTGCTGCGGCTGTGGCAACGGTTGTGGTTGTTGCTGTTGCTGTGGTTGTTGAGTCCCACTTCCTAGGGAAGAATTGAGACTACCAATCGCCCCTGCTATTTGTGAGCTAGACTGAGCGATGGAATTTTTAATTTCTTTTAATTCGCGCACAATACTGCTTCCTAGTCCGCTATCGGTCTCCGCGGGGAATTTCTCACGTAGCTCTTGTGGGAAACCTGCTCCGACAAGTATGCTACTGCATTGAGAATTTAGGTGTTGAGAGCTAGTGACTATTATGCTTTTTTGCAGGTTAGTGAGACTCTCCGCATTGCTAGCGCTGGTTGATGCGTCTGTCGTGGAAGAACTGTGATAAAGCTCAGGAGAATTCGTGTTGTTGACATTATTTGTGTCCGGCGCCTTCCCGTCGCTCCTTTTGATTCCCATTTCCTAAACTCCCAATTCGACCCCGTTGTCTTTAAGCAATTCAGTTTCGGCGCCGTTTTTTAGTGGAGACGATCGGTTTCTGAGCCATCATCTCACCACTTTCGTGTTTCATCAGGAGTTATGCAGTTTTCTGGTCTATGTGTTGCATGAAAATAATAGTCGTAGGTTGAAAAATTCCGACATCGGCACGAAGGGTCGAGGCGAAACTTGCCCCTTTCCATTAGGCTGGCTAACTGCCTGATATTACTGTGAATATCTCAATGGCGGTGAGCTCGACTCGACTGACTTAGGCGAGTCGTGCCAGGGTTGCGCGCCGAAAATTTCAAAATCTCTTGTGCTTTTAACCAGCTGCACCATTTTGGTCCTCCTTAACTGCCGCTTTTAGGATTATATATCCTGCCAGCAGGAGCATGTTTCAAGAGAGCAAAACTCATAAAATATGAATAATTGCAATAGGATAGCTATATACCTCGGTGCCGCGGACAGGGCTGAAAATGACTAATTTAGTTTTTTAGGCAATTCTAAGTCACACCTGAGAATTATTCGAGCATAACTATTTCAGTGGTGCGACAGCTTTTTTGTTGATGGTAGATTTATGACAGATTTTCTAACGCCTCAATCGGCAACCCCGAGCCAAAACCCTGCGATTGGAACCGATTCAGAAAATAATCCTCTGAAGGCCACTAAAGGACCGAGCATGGCACAGTGCGCGACTGCCTCATCAATCTCCCTTGGAAAATCGCTCGGCCAGGCATCCTCCTTTTCAGGCGTCGACTGGTATCGATCATCAGAGCTTTCATTTAAGGAAGTGATAGAAGGGCAGCGGTTGACCCCAGATCAAGAACAGAAACTTAAAGATATTTGGACTCAGGCGCGTACCGCGGATGACAAGAATGTTGGAGTCTACCTCAAGAGTTTAATCCCCGACCTCCTTGAAGAAAGAGCCGAGGGTCTCAATTCACTTCATGAATTGGCGACTGGAAAGATGATTATCGAAGGCCAAATCTCTGAGATGAGGCGTAAGGAGTTCTTGGCCGAGTGGGTGGCAACCGCGGCGGATCGTGTGTTACGTCTACAGGGCCACACAGACTTCTGTACCAATACGGACCAGGCAAAGCACGAATTTTCAGTGGTTGAGTGGATGAAATTGGGGAATGGGCTTTACTTGAAGGGTGAGTGCACCCAGCCTAATGGCCGACAGATGTTTTTGGGTCATGGCGCTACCTTAGAAGAGAGGCTGGAGGACGTCAGAGAGCGAGCGATGCCCTATATCACCATGAAGACCGGCATGGGATTTAATGATAATGAGCAGCCTAAGGAGCTAATGCGACGAATGGGATGTGCACAACCCAATCCATTGGTAACTCTGGCCCTGTTGGAGCTGAAGGAGCAGAACTCAGCCGGAGCCAATCTGGGTGGCGGCCAGGAGGAGCATGAGTGGAGTCTCTCCGCTTCTGAGTTTGGAGATTATGAGACTTATGTAGCGAGAAAGGACGCTCGGATCCCGCTCAACAAGCACGGCCTTGCGGTTCGGCCAGGGGAGGGGAGCACCACTTCAGTCACGCCGCTGGATTATGTAGGCCTTGATCTTGATCGCCAGTGGAAAGATCTGCAAGTAGTTCGACCTAAGACTGCAGAGGATACCGTCGCTATGTTCAGTGACTTGGCGAAGCAGAGGCAGTTACTTGATGAAAACAAGCGTCTTATTGGTACTCAGGTTGTCACTCGTTGGGGCGACCCTCAGCACGACCCCAACAAACAGAGTGAACATGGGTACCATCATACGACTGTCGTCAATAAAATCACCGATGAGAGGGGCGAGCCCTTTTATATCCTGCTAAATCCGGCTGGCGATTATATCAATCGACAAACAGGCTCAACATACAAATATGGTACTCAGCTGGGAGACACTAAGGGCAGTGGCATGAAGTGGACCCAATTAAGCCACGGATTAGTCCAGGTATCAGCAAAAGATTTCGAGGCTAATTTCGAGCGAGTTACAGTCCCGCTTATGCATGAGAAGAGTTCGTATTATGAGGGGAAAAAGGGCTTAATACTGACCAAAACTGGATTAAAAGAGTTAGAGTCGGGAGCTAATATCGGCAAAGAGATCCGTATACCTGGAACACCACCGCCTGTACCTGTAGGGGACGTGTTCATCATGCACGAGATTAAACTAGCTGATCCCAGCCCTAGTACGGGATCTCAGGTATCGTCGCTGGGTAAAGTTCTTGATGCGGTTCTACTTGCGCAGGTTAGCGCGAACAAGCGCATCGGGTACTTGGTGGTAAATCCGCAAGCTTATAATTCAGGATCAACCGACCAATACGAGAGGCACCTAAAATTAGTGTCGAAATATGAGCCTTTCGCAGAGAGATCTGAGAGGCGGAGAAAGCGCAAAGAACAAGAAGAGCAGAATCTTTCAATACCTATCTAACGAAGCATGCTATGGCCTCCACAATCTTTTCGGTCGTATCGCGTGGCGGCATCGCATACCCTGCATGCACTTCTTTTCTCTACCCAACAACCCTCAAACCAACCGATCTAAAGCTTGTATACTTAGTGCTTAGAACCTCGATGTAACATCGATCGGACGATCGATGAATTATCTCGGCTCCATACAAGATCGGTCCACTCGGTGAATCGCGCCTCATCGGTAAGATTCCTGAATCGATCGCCTTAATATCTGCCATCACGATCCGCTGACTCGGCCACGATCTGTTCCAGGAGTTTATAAAGCGCTGAATCTCGCTCTCCATTACCTGGGGTTTTTGGGGGGAATCTAAGTGAGGACTTGAACACGGATAATACCATGTGCCGATAGTGGTGAATTCCCCGCGCGGAACCGCGAAAAAAAGTCGCCCATCGTCACTCTGAGTAGCGGTGGCATAAGTGGGATCGATTAGACGATTGATCGTTACATTAAATCCTATGCACCAATCAGGTCGTGTCCCGCGTAGCGACTCAGGGATCTCAACCGAACTTAACCACGGACCGAGCGTGTTGACCACTCTCTCGGCTAACAACGATTGACCTGTGCTTGTGGTGACAACAAAACCATGAGCGCCCCGCTCAATCCGCGTAACCATAGTGGATTCTCGTATCTCTCCACCTTTGGTTGTTATCTCCGTGGCGGCACACTTGGCTAATCCCTGTGGATCCGTCATTACAAGGTCGTGCCAACAGAGGGCTCCGTTTGGGGCGTAATCGCTCAAGGTGGGTGATAGCTCCGCTAAAAGCTCCTTGGAGTTTAATACCCTGGGTGGGTTTAACTTTGAGCGAGCGGCGCGCATAGTGGCACCGTAAAGGATCGCCGCCACGCTTACTGGAATCCTACTCTTTAATCCAAAGCGGGTAAGGGGCATTAGACAAGCTAGTGGTTTTACGTATTGGGAGTAGTCAGTGGCGACAGATGTCTGATCTCCCAGCGATCGGAAGACGCGAGGCAGATCAAACTTCTGCAGGTAACGAAATCCTCCGTGGATAATGCGTAGCGTATTATCTGATGTAGCCGAAGCTATCTCGCGAGCCTCAAGAATAACGGGCCGCTGCCCAGATCGAGCCGCGGCCAACCCAACGCCCAACCCAGATATTCCGCCGCCAATAATGATGATGCTCTTTTTGTTCAAGGCTTTACGTTTTTGGGGGGCTTTGCAGTTTTTTATCACCACAGAGGACGCAGAGGACACAGAGAACGGCCATTTTATGGGCAATTAAGGGGTTTTCTCTGTGTCCTCTGCGTCCTCTGTGGTAAAAATATTTTACTAATTGCCTCAGCAACTTACCACAAACACTGCGACGCCCTGACGTTTTTGGGGGTGAGGCTATGTAGAACGTGTTGCGACCAATTTTATCCTGTGACACTAACTTTCTGGCGAGGAGATCCGCAAGATCTTTGCGAGCTTTTTTACTTCTACGCCGCCAAAACTCGCACCTCCGCTCGCTTGGCTGAGCGAGACTTGGGTTTCACTGTAATCTCGATGTCACAACCTAAGGCGTTTAGGAAACGGAAGAGGCGGTCGGTGGAAAATCCATCTAGCTGTCCGCGCAAAAGATGTGAAACCTTCGGCTGGTCTATTCCGAGCAGCTCGGCTGCTCGTGCTTGAGTCAACCTTCGCTTCTTAATCATCTCTGAGATGCGGAAAACCAGACCTGATTTCGCGTGCAATTCCTCCGCGTCGGCAAGTCCAAGATCGGCAAAGACATTGGTTCTGCTTTCGCGTATTTTCGATGGGGCTTTCTTAGACATTTTTGGGCCTCCTAAGTTGTTCGAGTTTCCACCAGTTATAATCAATCTCGGCGTTCTTCAGTCTTTTCTTAATCAGTTCAATCTCGTGCTTTGGAGTTGAGATCCCGATCTTCGACTTCTTACTAAACACATGGAGCACATAGACAACCCCGCTAAACCTAACTGTATATATTCCTCTGAAGGTATCCCCTAAGTGATCTTTTACGACCTCAACTATCCCTGCGTCGCTAAAGCCCCGTAAAGGTTTGGCGTCAGGGTGCTTACCACCACGTTGAGCCTGATCGATTGCAAATCCAAACGCTTTTCGGACCTCGCTCGGCAGATCCCGCAGATCTTTATAGCTTGATCCAATCCATCTGACGGGTTTCACTTCCTCTTCCATAATATGCCATTTTTAGTATAAATGCTCGTGTTTTCTATCTCTCGATCAGTGATGTGAGTGTTTGTAGGTGCTTAGACATGTTTTTGCCTTCAGGTAATTCGAATTCGGCTAGCTACGAGTATGCTTTTGAGTCCGCGACTGTGGCAGAAACACGCTTCTGGCTGGAGTGCCTTAGAGTTATCGTGCAAAGAGGTTAAATGTTTCTGAATGCTCAGCGAGTACACCCAGAGGACACAGAGAAAACCCCATAATTGCCCATAAAATAGCCGTTCTCTGTCTCCTCTGCGTCCTCAGTGGTGATAAAGAACTGCGCCGCCCCAGGCCGCAAAAATGGGCCACGACTGGCTTTGCATATTATGTTAAGATCCTGTCGTTGTTTTTATTAATGTAAATTATGTCGAAGAACTCTATAACTTTAGCCGATATCGAGAACGCGCGCGCTAGGCTGGCGCCTTATCTTCAGATGACTTCGGTGACAACTGCGCCTGGTTTATCCGAGGAATTTAGCCGGAATATTTATTGTAAGTGGGATAACAAGCTTAGAACCGGAGCTTTTAAGGAGCGAGGCGCGCTTAATTTCCTGCTCAGTTTAGATAAGAGCGCTTTGGCTCGCGGAGTTTGCGCCGCTAGCGCCGGAAATCACGCTTTGGCGTTAAGTCTTCACTCTAATCGGCTTGGTGTACCGTGTCACTTGGTTATGCCTGTCTCGGCGCCACTGGTTAAAGTTGAGTCGTGCCGGCGTTTGGGGGCGAAGATAACTCAGGTGCCCACTTTATACGAAGCTTTAGAGCTCGCCGCCAAATGGCCCGAGCAGCACGGATATACTTACATCCCTCCGTTCGATCACGAGTTGGTAATAGCGGGGCAGGGGGTATCTGGACTTGAGATATTAGAGCAGTGCGACGATTTCGATTCGATCGTGATCCCGATCGGAGGAGGCGGTTACGCCGCGGGAGTGGCTACCGCTGTGAAGGCGAAGAGGCCTGATGTGTTTATCTTAGGTGTCTGCTCTCAATGGGCTCTTAACGCGCGTAATAATAAACCGCAGCCGGGTGGGTTCATTCCGATGACGATCGCCGATGGTATCGCTGTTAAATCGATCGGGAGTGTAACGGGGCCGATAATTGACGCCAAAGTTGATAAGGTTGTCGCGGTGAGTGAGGAGTCGATCGCTAAAGCGTTGGTGATGGTGCTTGAGCTCGAGCACGCGGTTATTGAGGGGGCAGCGGCCGCGAGTATAGCGGGGTTGTTAGAGGGACACCTCCCAGATCGTTACCGCAAGCCGATGGTTTTCATGTGTGGAAGTAACATCGACACGAATATCCTGTCGCGCTTGATCGAGTACAATATGGCTGAGCGTGGTCGGTTGCTGAGAGTCAGGATCACCTTGCCGGATAGGCCAGGTATGTTACGTCAGATATCGGGGATTATCGCTTCGCTTGGAGCGAATGTGTTGCAGGTGATGCACGATAGATCTTACGCCAAGGCGCCGGGACACGTAGATATCACTGTGATGATGGAGGTGCGCAGTCGCGAGCACGCCAAAGAGATAGTCGATAGCTTGGTCGCTGATGGTCTGCCGACTGAGGTGATGTAGTTATCGTGGCTGAGGTTTCGCAGCGCAAATCACTCCCGACCCCTCGGTGGCATCGGTTCCTCAGGTAATCCGAGCAACATTCGGAAGCGGTGCCTTAAATAGACCTCCATCGAATCGACGACACCATTACACTTAATCAACGTATCGATCGTGTTAGCTACAGCGCGCTTGGTCGCTGGGTCGAGGTGGTCCTTTAGCAAACTAGCCTCAGCCGAGCTGCTACGCATGCTCGCTAGGGCACTGCGCGCTTTAGCGATTAATCCAGAGGCGGTTTCATCCGAGATCTTAAAGATCGATTTTAGGCCGGTGATGATCACGGAGCGCTCAAAACGATCAACCATGTGATCAGATGAGGCGACCTCAACCAGCACTATCGCTGTCGCTAACTGGACATCGATATTCCTGCCTCCCTTAGTAGGCTTCTGATTCTTCAGCGCCTTTAGCTGATCGAGAAGGCTCTCTGGTTGAACGTTAGATAAATTGTTGGGGTTATTACCGCCACGACTTCCTGTGTTGCTCATGGATCGATAATACTGGTTATGTGGGGCCAAAACAAACCCTCTTCACTTCTGCTAGGCCGCCGCAATTCTTTATCACCACAGAGGACGCAGAGGACACAGAGAACGGCCATTTTATGGGCAATTATGGGGTTTTCTCTGTGTCCTCTGCGTCCTCTGTGGTAAAAATATTTCACTAATTATCCCAGCAGCTTACCAAAAACACTGCGACCCTCTTCACTTCTGCTGTCGCTGAAATGTGAGGGTATGAACAACCCGTTCTAACTCAGGTAATCCTGGCACCCCAACAGGGGCTAAAATCCTGTAGATACAGTGTGTTTCATCATCAATAAAAGGAAATCTTACCTGCCCAACACCCTGATTCGGCTTCTTCATCGTGCTTGCCGCCGCTACGGTCGTCCAAGGATTAAGACCAGCGCAGTCTCGGTACTGAACAACAAAGGGGACATCGGCCAGTTTTCGGGCATCTGATAGGACGGTGACTTTGGCTACGCAGGTAAGCCCACTAGGGACTCGGTTTGCCTGTCGGATAATGAGCCTGTTCTCAAAGTATATATCGCATCGACCCACGATAGCCGCGCCTACCTCGAGGGTCGCAGCGTCTATCTGAGTGAGCAGCGGATTAACCGTTAGTCTGATCGAAACGGTTCCTCCGTCTTCCGGAATATCGACATTCACGTGAGCCACACCGGTTTCCGATGATATCTCCAAAGTTATCTGGCCGGCTACAGGAGCTGTAGTTAGTTGGAACTCTCCGGAAGGCGATGTTGTGTCTTCGCTACCACTCTCTAAGATCCTAATGCTGATATCACTGACCGGTTCTCCGGATTGATCGACAACCGCGCCCTGAACAAGAACGATCGGCTCTGTTCCCGTACCTGTTCCCGCCGAGCCACCACCGCACCCCATCAGAGCTAGCACGATTACAAGAGCTAAAGAGAAGAACCCGAGCATGATCCCACTTCCACCTGTGGCGCTATCTGCTTTCATCGCTGACCTCCAGGTTGTCTTCATCTTGTGGTAGTTCGCAGAGACTAAACGAACCTAGTGTGACCTTCGCGCCCCCAGCTTCGGAATAACGCGCTGGATTTAGATCTTTATCGAGTGAGCCGATGTATTCACGCGCCTCAGCATGCAGAGCCGCGCCTTTTTTAAGGAGCCACTCGCGGATCGCTGGAACCTCATTCACCGACACGTTGTCGAAGTGAGTGGAGATGTGCAGATTCGGGATCGGTGTGGATTTCGTTATATTGCGATCAACTCCTTCAACGAGTGTTTGAAGATCCCTCTCAAGTAGGGTGTAGGCGTCATCGACATCACCTGAGATCTGGTAAGAATTCCACAGGAGCCTTAACTCGCTACCTTTGCGCTCAACCAGACCTAGTCGCTCTAATTCAAATAAAACCGTACTCGGATTGAGATCGGAGCTGATTCCCTTGACCAGCTCAGCGAAGTCGCTTTGCGAACCCTCAAAAGAGAGCGCACGTGGTTTGGCGTCGCGAGAAAATCTCTCACCAGATCCCCAGGCTCCGATAACTCTTGTAAGTAGATCTAGGTGCTGTTCTGACTCGTTAATTGGAGATGATATCCGTTGCACATCACGGCGTTGCAGCCCGGTCATAACGCTAAGTTTGCTGATAGTTAGGTCCTGCTTGGCGCGCCGTAGCTCCGCGCGAGCCTCCTCGATCAAAAGAGATTTCAGTTCATCGACGATAGCGCGCACCTTTATCCCTCGCCGCAGGCCGAACCGCACCGCGGGACGGAGCAGGTTTCTTAAGATTGATGCGGAACTATTTTTAATGGGCATTTTGCACAGAGGGCGAGTTGATGCGATAAACTGTTCCATAAATATAACTTTATTTCGATTTTAGCAATGGGGAAAAAGCCCATGAATAAGTGCTGTTGAGGAATTAGGAAGGGAGTATAATTTAATCCTGAGCTGGCAGACTCTTTGGGCCCTAGCCTCTGTGATACTCTGTTTACCTCTGTGGTTTCCTCCCTATCCGTAACATCTAGGATTGAACCACAGAGGAACACAGAGGAGGGAATATGATTTAACCCTGGGCCGGCAGAATTTTGGGTTCTGACCTCTGTGATACTCTGTGTACCTCTGTGGTTTCCCCCCTATCCGTAACATCTAGGATTGAACCACAGAGGAACACAGAGGAGGGAATATGATTTAACCCTGGGCCGGCAGAATTTTGGGTCCTGACCTCTGTGATACTCTGTGTACCTCTGTGGTTTCCTCCCTATCCGTAACATCTAGGATTGAACCACAGAGGAACACAGAGGAGGGATGTTGCTTAATCTTGGGCCGGCAGAATTTTGGGTTCTGACCTCTGTGATACTCTGTGTACCTCTGTGGTTTCCTCCCGTTCATTAGTATTGAGGACCAAGGGTGAATCCTTAAATAGGGGACTATCCCCCAAAACTCTTGGCTACGGCCAACGGGATTAGCTTCGCAAAGCCGTCGTTTAAAAGGAGCTAATGTTATTGCGACAACATTTGCTGAGTATTTAAAAACAGTCTAATATCCCCACCTAACTACCTAAAAGAGGGACCCCCGATGCAGAAAAACGCCTCGATATACATAGCTGGGCACAGAGGATTAGTTGGCAGTAATTTAAAGCAGCTCTTTGAGCAGCGCGGGTATTCAAAGATCCTAGCGCCGGCCAGGAGCGAGCTGGACCTGCTTGATCAGCAGGCTGTTGTGAAGTTCTTTGAGCAGGAGCGTCCTGAATACGCGATCATCTGCGCTGCCAAGGTAGGCGGAATCTTGTTTAACAATCAGTATCAGGCAGATTTTCTCTACGAGAATGTTCTTCTGGCGGCGAATGTTGTTCACGCCGCGCATTTAAGCGGTGTAAAGAAACTCCTATTCCTCGGAAGCTCGTGCATCTATCCGCGACAGGCAACGCAGCCGATTCGGGAGGAGAGCCTTTTAACTGGCCCACTTGAGCCGACCAACGAGGGGTACGCTTTGGCGAAGATCGTTGGCTTAAAGTTGTGTGAGAAGTATCGCAACCAGTATGGGCGGAATTTTATCTCAGCGATGCCGACCAACCTTTACGGCCCGGGAGACAACTTTCATCCGGACCACTCGCACGTGATACCAGGGATGATGCGGCGGTTTCATGAGGCCAAGATTAACGATGCCAAGCAAGTTACGATCTGGGGCAGTGGGAGTCCGATGCGGGAGTTCCTGTACATCACCGATCTCGCCGAAGCGCTATTCCTTTTGATGGAGCGCTATGAGGAAGCGGAGACGATAAATGTTGGAACGGGCCAGGATGTATCGATCTCAGAGCTCGCCGTTTTGATGAAAGAGGTCACCGGGTTTCAGGGAGAGATCGTCTATGACCGTTCAAAGCCTGATGGAATGATGCGAAAAGTTTTGGATGTTTCGCGTATCAATAGCCTCGGATGGAAACCGAGAATCTCGCTGAAAGAGGGGCTTAACAAGACTTACTCTTGGGCGGTGGAGAATGGAGTGTTTGGGTAAACACCTCCTCTAAACTATCTGCAGCCATCTTCCATGTAAATCGCTCGGCGCGCTTAACGCAGGCGGTGCTCATTTTTGGATAATCGGGTTCTCGTTCGATAAGCCATTTCATCGCGGACGCGATCGCTTCGGGGCTCGCGCCATGACAGAGGTAACCGGTCTCCTCGTGTAATACAGTCTCCGCCGGTCCGCCCCCACGCATCGCTATCACCGGAGTTCCACACGCCATCGCCTCTACCGGGGTAAGACCAAAGGGCTCCTCCTCGGCAGCGTGAATCAATCCATAACTAGTTCTTAGTTGTTCAATCATCTCGGGATCGGAAACAGTTTGAAGAAACGTAACGCGCTTAACTAGATTTAAATCCGCGGTGAGCGAGACAAGGGAATCGTACTCTTCGCCCCTGCCGATAACTGTCAGGGTTACGCGCTCATCTGAGATACTCGTTAAGGCTCGAATTATCTTATCGATGTTCTTAAACTTAGTTAGACGGGCGCAGGTGATGAATTTAAAGTTAGTTTTCTGGGTTTCTGGTGATGGCGAGAAGCGTACTGTGTCGACTCCTGGGTAACATATCCCTAACTTTTCACCTCGGTAATTATACGCCGCGAGCGCTAAAGACTTAGAGAACTCAGAGTTGGCGAAAACAAAATCTGTGTGGCGCGCGAGATGGGTATCAACCGCTTTTAGAATTGGGTTGAGAGCTCTGGCTCCGATGCCCGCGGCGTTCATTGGAAGCGCGCTAATCCATTTCTTAGAATGGATAAAAGCTGAGGGCTCCTGGCACATCCAGATATGACGCAGAGATTCTTTACGTAGAAGCTTCGCCCCAAACCCCCACCAATTAGCCGGAAAAACCTGAGAGAAAACGATATCGGGGTTAATATCGTCAATTAATTTGAGTGTCTTGTTGAAAAGAATCGGCAGATTTGGCCAGTACCAGATCGAGCTAGATAGCGGTCCTCCGAGATCGTGAAATGTGATCTCATTATAAAAATCAGAGACGATCTGCGGGGAGTTCCTGATGCTCGCTATATGCACTTTCCAGCCACGTCGAGCAAGTTCACGCCCTGTTTCTAAAGCGTGACGTCCGGCTCCTCCAGGTAAGGTAAAGTGCGGATGTAGGTAGAGTACAGTGCGACTCAATCTTTCCTCCGCGAGTGATCCCTTGTGGTCGCCCACAGGGCTATCAATGTCTGAGTTGTAAGAACAGCGACCGCTGTGCTGGTCAGGTCTGAGATGCTAGGTGATTTAAGGGAAGCTAGCAGAATGGCCTGTAATATAAATGGAATCGCTAACACAGCGCAGAGTCTCCAACTGCATGATAGTAAAAGACGCTGGACGAGAAAGTAAGAAATAACATGAAGCGCGATCGCCGCGAGAGCTAACGCTAAGTTTGGAGTTACGTGGAGATATTTATCTCCCAGTAATAATGGAAAGAGGAACGGATGAACTATCCAGAGGATCGCCGCTAGACCAAAAGCTAGTGAGCTTAAGATCGTTAGGGTCTTGATCATAGAAACGCTCTCTTTAGCGGTGGCGACGTTTTCGCTATCCCGCTGCAGAGACGCGCTGTAAACGATCGTCAATGCTGGGCTCGCTAGTAACATAACGCTTCTGGCGTATGTCATCAGCGCCGCGTAATCGGCTGAGATATCGGTGAACAAAGCCTGAACGATCGGCTGATCGACGGAGAATGGGAGCGATAAGAGGAAGAACCCAATAATAAGCCTCCAGTTGGTGTCCCAGCTTGTCTCCCCGCTCTTCTTTAAGTGAACGGATAAGAGATATGGAGCGCACAGGACAGTAATTAGAAAATAGATAAGATATGAGATGGTGGCCCCAGTAAAGGCGGCTCCTACCGAGATTAACGCGCCTAAGGTTACGACGCGCGCCACTCCCGCGACGCATAGCACTGCTCCCGAGGCGACCATCCGGTGTAGGCCATAGAGGATCCCAAGTACCCACGATTGCGCGACGAACGCCACTGGGATTAAGAGATAAATTAATAGAGCATCTAGACCGGATGTAACTATCGAAGCGCAGGCGCAGATGCTAATCACGATCGCCGCGCATACAGCTATGTAACTGCGTGACCTTAAAGCTAGGAGTTCTAAGCCGCGGTGGATCGACACTCGCTGCGCGATCTCGTTAATCATCGGATTTAAGGCCGCTGATATAATCGCCAAGGCGGCGGAGAGGGTAGCGAATCTGGCGAAATCACTTGGTGACGCTAGGTGAGCGACGATTACTCCGGCGATGATATTAAGCGCGTTAGCGCCCTGGGCAAGTCCCCAGGCTAAGAGCGACTGCATAGGTGGGATACTATTACGTACAGCACTGTTACATGTAAATCCTATTTAGGGATTAAACCCCGATAAACGTAAGCCATAGACGTCGATGAAATACGATTCTATACTCCCCACAAATCCTATGTAATGAGTCTTAATTTCAAACCATGCAGCATTTCCACTCGGTAAGTATCCTCGTCTCGATAGCGGCGTTCTGTGCTTGGTGTAATCACCGTTTTATTAAATTACCGGCGGCTATCGGGGTGATGGCGGTTAGTTTGATCCTATCAATTGGTAGCATCTTTCTTGGAAGAGTGGGGCTTGTCGACACAACTAGGGTCGCTGATTTTGTTAATAGCTTTAATTTTCACGATCTAGTCCTTCACGCCATGCTCGGGCTGCTACTATTTGCTGGTGGTATGAGCGTTAATCTTCAGGAGCTCAAGACGCAGAAAGGCGTTGTGATGGCGCTCTCGAGTCTGGGGGTAGTTATAGGAGCTACGATCACGGGATCCGTATTTTGGTTGGGAGCCAAGTTAATCGGACTTGAGTTACCCTTTGTTTTCGCTCTTTTGCTGGGCGCGATAGTTTCGCCAACTGATGCCGTGGCGATCTTGGGAATCATGCGTAAGGTAGGTGTTCCTCGTAGCTTGGAATTAAAGCTAGTTGGGGAGTCCCTGTTTAATGATGGAATAGGTGTAGTTGTCTTTTTGGCTGTATCATCACTAGCTTTTGGTGGCGGGATGGGGGTTGGCGACGTTGTTACGACTCTCTTTGTTGAGGTGGTTGGTGGAGCCGCACTTGGATTGGGGCTTGGTTGGGCCGCTTATCAGGTTATTAAATCAGTCGACCAGTATGTGGTCGAGATCCTCGTTACTCTGGCTCTGGCAATGGGTGGATACTCTTTGGCGGAAGCTGTGCACGTTTCAGCTCCTATCTGTGTAGTTGTCGCGGGTTTGATTATCGGTAACCAGGGGCGTGAGCTAGCGATGTCACACGACACCCGGGAGCACTTGGATACCTTTTGGGAGTTAGTCGATGAGCTCTTAAACGTTGTGCTCTTTGTCTTAGTTGGATTGGAGGTTCTGATCCTTAACTTGTCAGGTCAACAGCTCTTGGCGGGTCTCGTAGCTGTGTGCGCGATGCTTATCAGCCGCTTTATCAGCGTAGGCTCAACTATCACTATCATGCGACAGTTCCGCGATTTTAGCCCTCATGTGGTAAAGATATTAACCTGGGGCGGATTGCGAGGAGGTATCTCGGTGGCGTTAGCTCTCTCGTTGCCTGATAGCGAGACTCGTGATCTCTTAGTTGTCTGTACTTATGTAGCTGTGCTTTTCTCGGTTCTGGTGCAAGGTGTAACATTACCGGCGCTTTTACGTTATGCTACAAAAACCGAGCAAGCGCCCTGTAAAACTCACTAGGCTTAAAGCTTTCGGGGCGCTCGATCGTCAAGCTTTAGAACTAAAATTCGGGAGGGGGGGATCGGTAAATTTTGTTTAGCATAAAACAAGCGGGTCTAGTATTACACCAAATAGCGCGCGGGGTAAAATAGGAGATACGGATGCTTGGCAAAACGGGGCTTACTCAAGGATAAATTTGAAGCCTCGACCAATATAGAAAGGTGTCCCAGGTCTGACGATAGTTGGCTTATCAAGTAAGTGATAAAATCCGGCGGAGTCGGGGATAAAACATGGGCAGTATGGGGTCTCGCCGATGGTGCCAGAGATTAATAGGTCTCCGCTAGATTGTCTCTCGATTTTAATCGCGTGATTGCCTAAATCACTAAGGGCTTTATTTCTGTCTGAACGCTCGCTGTCTTCATTTTTTGATAGAGCAAAAACTAGTTCATCCGCGGTAGTTGGTTTCGGATCTCGACCGATAACCAAGGCTTTTCCTACTGTGACCTGTTTCATCATTTCACTGAAGTTTTGTTGTTCCTCCGAAGTTTGAAATCCTTTAACGATTCTGATAGCGGGTGGTCGTTCTTCCCTGTAGCTATTCAGATAAAACTTTGATATGGACACACCCTGCTCGTAAAAGAATAGCGCTACGTCAGCTTCATGTGAAAAGCTAGATTTATCTTCGGGGTGTGTGAGCAAGGCAGCTTTCCGAGATACCCCTCGCTGCAAATAGTCCTGTAAAGCGTGCGTATACTCCTCGGCAAATATGAGTGATATCTCCTTTGCCCATTTATCGAGAAGATTTTTTTCTTTTTCATTGCGCGGAGCTAATCCATCCTGAAGAACTCCAACACTCGGATATACCTTCTTCTCTAGGTGTAAAAACCAGGAGCAAGAGCCTACCAGCCGGACGTGTGTTCTGATTTCTTCTAGAGATATTCTAGAGAGCCAAAAATGATTATTCTCCTCAAAGCTATAGCCCAAAGTCTCAAGTATCCTCGAATCCCTGAAGTGCTCGAGAGAGTCTTTGTATCTTCCCTGTTTAATAAGATCTAGCCCGCTTGTTATGTGTTTCTCCAGCAGATTGGCCAGTAGCACATCACGTGGTTGCCCACCAAATGTCGCGTTAGGACGATCGAATTGCAGAGCTACTTCGGAGAAATCGCATTGGGAGTCCCGGTGATTGAAATCTATGAGAAGAGAATCGTTTGGCCGACTATATTGAGAAGCACATTCATCGACGAGTTTGGAGATTTGTTCTCCAGACATCGATAAATCTTTCATTTCCCCGTAGATTTCGTCGACTTGATGTAGAACATTCGTATTGGAGTACGGAAGCTTTACTATTCCGAGGTGTCCTAAGTTAATTTCGGCCCCCGAACTGAGCTCTTGCGGTGAGTTGAGTAGCGACTCATTGCGGCCTTCTTGATAGCGGAAGGAAAGCTCTTTTGTCGTTGGTATCCCTAGCTTCACATGAAGAACGTATTCTCCATCATTTGTATCGATCCAGCTAACAGTTAGGTGGACCCGACTTACTGAATTGACGCATCTAGCAATATTTATTCTTCCAAATGAACGCAGTTCACCAGGTCGAAATTCAAGCAGTGTTTTTTGAGCTGGATCGGGAGAGATGGGAGGATTGTTTCGGTCAGGCACCTTAATTTTAAGTTCAGACAGATAGATTACTTGGCCACTTGAAAGAAATGAATCGTACTTAAGCTCAGTTAGGACTTGGCTATTCTTATCTACCACATATGTTAAATTACGCGGTGGAATTCCGGGAAATACTTCAAACGAGTCTTCCCCAAGTCTTTTAAAGGAAACGAGGGGTTCACTTTCTCCTTGAATAAAACGATTCTTTTCCGAAAATATTTGACCTTTGTCATCAATGAAAATAACCGCGTCTACAGCTAGATTTCTAAGAGCATCTGTAATGTGCTGAGCGATCTCTTTAGAGGCGCCAAGCCGAGATTGATTATTAGTTATAGGGTAGATAGTCAAAAAATAAGCAACACCTGGATTAGATTTTGAATCTAGGTAGTTATGGAAAACCAAAGAAAGAGACGTAAGCTCAGTCTAATGACGCGTGAAACTATTTATTCGATGAGAAGGC
>JBIKWQ010000065.1:0-18766 GCA_044356215.1 Bdellovibrionota bacterium
ATCAACAAATCTTGGCCCCTGTTTGCCAAGCACGATAGCTTTTTACTTGTAGCCTACCGATCATCGCAGATAAGAAATTCCCATCAAATCGCCAATTAAACAGCGTGCTAACCGATCAAACCTGACGAGCACGAGCACGAGCAGGTGCAGGTACCTAAAGCCTATTTAGGGATTGACTACCTATCCCACCCTAACAAAAGCATACCGCAGCATCGGAATTCCCTGCGGATCCCTCTCCCCCGGGATCCACAGGTACTGCGGTATCAGATCGCTTAGATCCTGAACCAGTTTCTGTGATTCTCGCGGCCAGATCTTCGTATCCCACGGAACGATAACTAACTGCAGCTCGCCGCGCCGCGAGGTAATCGTGTTTCTGAGCTCCTCCAGAGAAAAAGCGCGCACAACCTCGGGAAAGTTCGAGGCGGCTCCTTGCGTGTCAGCGTTGTATTGCTCAAAAACAACTGTCGGTATCTTTTGCGCACCAGCCTCACGGGCAAGCTTCATCATCGCTGTGGATGAAAGCCCGCGATCTCCAAGCTCAAAAAACTGCTTTGGCTCGGGGTGGCTGTACGTCGTAAACGCGTAATAGATATTAATCCCTATTGAGAGGACGCAAAGAGAAGTAGCCAGAGAAACAGCGCGCGCGTGAGAAACTAAACGCGAGCTTAAGAGATCAGCGCCGATCCCAGCTAGCCAGGCGATAAAAAAAGAGGCGCAGATCATGCGCCGCGCCAATCCCTGATTGGCGCTCTCGACAGGAAAGCTAAGCGCCATAGGAAGGATAAATACGATCATTCCAACCAAAGCAAATCGCCCCGCTTGAAAGCTAACGATCCTAAACAGCGAGTAGATGACTCCGACAGAGAAGAGCGCTGAGAATATCGGATCAAGGATCGGCCGGTCAGGGCGAAAAACGTGGCGGCTGCGGTCAAAGATCTCTGTCTGAAGTTGTCTTAGTCCATCTAAGGTAATTAACGCCGTGGCTGAGTACTCGTTCAGCCCCATCTTTGGAAGCTCATTAGCTCTAAGAGTCGCGGCTTCTTTCTGTCTACTAAACTGTCCTCCATTCGCTTTGAGAGCGATTAACTCAGGCTCATAGGTGAGAACTAGCCCGATCGCGACAAAGCAGAAAGTTAAGATAAGTTTAAAACGATCGGCTCGTGCGGTTAATATTAAAAGTTCTAATCCGATGTAGCCAAGAAGGGGCAGCAGCATTACGCCGACTTTCTGCGTAATTAGCGCTAGTCCACAAGAGAGCCCGGCGAAAGCGGCATAAGTGAAGCTAAATCGGCGAGTAGCTAGGACAAACATCAGAAGGCCAAATGTGATGTTGGCCATATCAAGGGGGTAAGCGTAAACGAATCGCGAATTAATCCAGTGCCATCCCCAACAAGAGAGAAGAAGGGCGGAATAAAGCGCGATTCTACGGCCACAGAGAACACGGACGGAGCCGTATAAAAATACAACAGAGAAAGAAGATGAGATAAATGAAACGGCCTTTAAAAGTGGCAAGAGCTCGATGAAATCTCTTGTCGCGTAGTGCAACCAATAGAGGCAGTAAAGCACGAAGTAAGGATAGGTGGTTGAAGTGGATCCAAGTGGACCGGTGCTAAGAGGTGTGCTTTTAGATATCTCTAAAACCTGCGAGATCTCATCGACTACCCAACTATTAGGCCCCCAGATCCGCGCTAAGAGACTTAAAGAAAATATCCCGCAGATAATTAACAGCTCATCGCGATTAATCTTAATCCAAGAGATCCTTCTCCGTAGATCCAGAGACACGCAGCAGCCGACAAATGCCAAGAAAGCCCCGGCCCAGAAGATAAGCATTTTAGGCACAGTGGCCGTTCTAGGTTCAATTGCACTTAAAACATCAAGGGTTGGAGCGTAAAGCTTATACGCGCAGAAAGCGGAGACTATACCGAGTAAGATCGGAGTTGTCCTCGATGACCAGAGCGCGCTCGGGCCGCGTTCCGATGAGGCTTTTGGAGAGAATACAATTCCGGCCGCTCCGAGGGCGGTGAGGATATATGCTTTGGCTATCGCGATAGAGCCGCTCTCTAGCCCCCAGACACCATAAGCCAACAAACCGCACGAGACGATCGTAAAGACCGCGCGAGCCGACAAAAGCGCTTGATTAAGCATTGGCTATCTCTCCACTATAACCCCTGATTTGTTGGTGGCGGAAGCCTCGTATATCGCCCAGGCCCCAACATCAAAGGGAAGTTCAATCTTTTTTAAATCTGGGAAGACTGCTGACATAGCAGCGAATTGCCTCTCATCTGGCCCACGCGAGATAAACACAACATCGCGGTTTAACTTAATAGCGACAGATTTTACCCACTCAAAATCGTTCTGCCGATCGCTCTCAGATCCTAAAACGACCTGCTCTCTTGGCCCGTAGAGGCTCTTGTTATAGAGCGCGTTCCAATTAGTTGTTACCTGAACGTGAGTCTTGGCGTAGCGTTCGTTTACCACCTCAAACAACCGCCAGAGATTCAAGTGGTACGGACCATTAGTCGAGCGAGGTGTCTCGATAAGCCCTCGATACGCGGAGATGTTAGCGTAGACAAAAACCGCGATAGCGGCGACCTGCGCGCTCCTTGTGATGATCTTAAATCTCTTGGCGGTGAAGCCCCATCCAGCAACTGCGGCGCAAACTAGAAAGACGAATCCGGGAATAACGTGGTGCGCGCCATAAGAGCGAGAAGAGGCTGAAACGATCACCGAGGTTATAACGAAGCCTAGGAGATTTAAGCTAATCCAACCGCGCGCTCTCCAAGAGGCGGCGCAAATTAATGAGATTAAAAAAAACGCTGCGGCGCTGTAGAGATATAGCTCCTTAATTTGAGCGCTACTAGGGGCGATACCGCAACAGATATGTGATGTTGAAGCTGGATCAAAGAAGAAGCTAGAGAGCCTATTAGAGAAGTGGCTCCAGATAAGCCCTAGGCTGGTTGCTTGATCAGAAGATGACTGAGTGGTCATCATCTCGTAATAGCGCAGCCCGTGTTGGTCCCTAGCGAATAGAAGCGCCGCTGTAAGGATTCCCCAAGTGGTAGTAAAGAGCGAGCCGATCGTAATAATCCAGCTAAAAGCCCCGCGCACGATACCTTTAGAGATCGCTTTAGCTATAAGTGTTACCGCCAAAAGGATCCCGCAAGCGGGGAGGAGAAACGCAAACGACAGCCTTAAATAAAACCCTAGTCCAAGTGTAGCTCCAAGGGCGAGTGCTAGTAAGATATCACGTTTAGTTGACCCAGAGGCGCGAAGTTTTAGTAGCAAGAGTTGAAAAGCGACTACTAGGGTGGTTTGAACGGTAAGATGCCCGATATCAACCAGGTGATGATAGGCATATGGGAGCCAAGCTAGGCAGATAGCGAAGATCGCCAAAGGATTTACCCTATAAGCCCTGCCTAGCATAAAGGCTTGAGCCGCGACCATCATAATACCGAAAAATCGGGCTGAATGTTGGTGTTTCCAGGCCAGAAAAAACGGGAGGTAAAGTAACGACTGAATGCTTCCAACGTAGTTGTAGCTTCTTAAAGGAAGCGAAGTTGAGAATCCGGGGATCGTAAGTGGCCAGGCGTTACAGGCGCCAGAGCCGGTATTAAGCCAATTAAGTGGATAATAGAGGCACGCCAGCATGTGGTGCTGCAGCACCTCGTCTTGGTCGAAGGGAACATAGAGGGAGATAAAAAGGGTAAACCAGAGCGCTAGTCCAGTGATGCACGTTAAGTATAGCGCTGATGTAAAGAGCTTTGGGCCACGGCTCTGATTAGGTCTCTTAAGAAGCGATACCATAATTATTTATAACTAGGCCCCATGAGCTGGGGTGGCGCTGATCCCGGTTGAGGCTGGGTGGGTAAACTCAACTATATCAGCGGTAAGAGGTGTTTAGTTAGATTTGTCATAAGAACACTAGAAACTGTAGCTGTGTCAGGGGGGCTGGGCAACCGGGAAAGTGGGAGGGGGGATAACGCCTTTTCCCCGAATCCCCCTAAGAGCTTCTCGCATCGTAGATCATTAGCGCCTGTGTTTTGTGCGTTTTAGAAAAGGGTCTCAGACTATGACTAGAGATAAATTAGCCAGCATTACCAGTTACATGACTTACCTAACAGCGGCTTTAGTGAGTGTTTTGCCACTCGCCGCGAATGCGCAGGACCAGGGTGATGGCCCAACGATGCAGCTTTTAAGGGCTAGTGACCGTAAGGAGATGTCGGCGGTAGAGCCGCTAAGGTTCGCGAAGGTGGCTCAGCGCAAGTGCGGTAAAGATAGAAAGAGCAAGTACGCATTCGCCGGGCACTCTATGCCTAATCGGTACAAGATGAATTTTAAGAGTGACAAGGTAACAACTGATTGCACCGAGCGCTTCCCTCTTTTAGCGACCTACAACGTAATGACTCGAGGTGCTGTAACGATGCGTTTTCGTGGCGAGTTAGTTCCGAGTGGCACCGAGGGGATCTACGAGGGGTTAATGATTCAGCAGATGGGTAAATCAAAGCGGGCTCCAGAGTTTATCATCGAGATCAGAAAGTTTCCTGTGAAGGATGTGAAGTAGAGATATTTAGCAGGACGAGAAGAGAAATTTTATTAAGAGATGGCAGCGAGGTAGAGAGTTATGAAGCGCTTAAATAAATTCCCCAGAAAGCTAAGAAACTATACCTGTATCGCCCTGGTGGTTGGGGTGTTGGGGTGGAGTGGTAGTGGGGTGGGGCAGGAGTATTATTATAATGGGAGGGGCCAGGCTTCGACAAATAAAGTGAGCGGGCCTAATTTTCCGTTTGAAAATTCGCCTAGTTCCAGTGATTCGCAGACGGAGGAAAAAAATAAAGACAAGACTAGCGAGATAGGTAATCCTGTGATGCCACCGGGTAGAGAAGGTAGTGCTGGCCAAGCCCCTAACAGTAGTGAAATTTTGAAACCAAATACAACAGAAGGTTCAAGCAACAATCCGACGAGCGGCGAAGCAGGAAAAGGTAGCGACGGAAAAGACCCCACCCCTAATTCGTCTGGTGCCAGCGGCGGTAATGGCCCAAGCTTTGCTTCACCGATAATGAATTCCGGTTGTGACACCGACGCAGATTGCAAAGCACAAATCACGGGCGGCCAAGCCTACGATGGTATATGTTGTCTAAAGAAGCAAGACAGCGATGCTATTGGGCGAGCAGGCTTCTGTGTGGATAGTAAGAAAACTTGTGAAAGTATGAGCAAGCCGCCCGGCGGGGATCCTCCTTCAGGCGATAATCCATCGCCGCCTTCAAATGCTGGAGATGGAGACAGTGGTGCAGCCGGTTGTAGGGAAGATAAAAACTGCAACCACCTAGATTGCGGCGATTCGAACTTAGTCGGATGGCCAGAGTGCAAAGATGGCAATTGTTCTTGCAAGTATTTGAGCCAGTTTGAGTGCCGAAACGACGGAGATTGCGCCGCTTGGTACGGCAAGCCTTGGGATCCAAAGAGTCCAGGATGTGACAGTGCTAAAAACTTTAAATGTGAAGGCGCCACCAAATTAAAATACGGTCAGTGCCAATGCCAAAGCGGAGATCAATCCTCCGGAGGAGATAGTTGCGCAAGTAAGAGGTGTGGAGATCCATGTAGTGGGTGTAAACGTGATGAACAGTTATCGGGAGATTGCACATGCGTGCCAGTGAAAGGCACGGAAGGATTGACGTGCCTGCAAGCCGATCTTCCGAATTGCTCAAGTGGGAGTTAGCTGCGATCACTTCGATATCCCCGATTTCTGGCGAGGCTCTCGGTGTCTTTTAAGCCCTTCTTTGTGTCCTTTGAGTCCTTTGTGTTGAAAAAAATCTCTGGCCCTTGAAAGGTTATAACTTTCACCCGACATGGTATCCGGCGCGGGATATTTTTTACCACAAAGGACCCAAAGGACACAAAGGTGAGGACCTTCTCTATCTAACGCCATGCGCCATGCCTAAGACATAAACCGATTTTCAAAGAGGCAGCTAAGCACGGTTGCTCAGTCCGCCATGAGCCTGTCTAATGGGAGAGCAGCCCTCCAGGTTACTGTAATTTCATCTGGCGATCCGTGTTACATCGCTGCGATCCTGGAGGGTTGACCGCCCATTCGACAAGCTCATGGCACGCTGGTCAACCGAAAGCCACAGCACACGGATCTATCCCAGGAATCAGCGAAATAATTTCACCACAGGTTACGCTACTGTTGAAAAAATCTCCGTGGCTCTCAGTGATCTCAATGTAGCTTAGAGCCGTTATAAAATCCGGGTTCCCGTATCTCCCCGGACGTCCTATAGCCGCAGCTTTCTTAGGCCTCTTCCTACCAACGTAACAGCTTGTCAAGCCTAGACAGGCATGCTTTGATAATACCATGGATATTCAAAGTATGCTTGCGAGAGAGCTTAACCTACCGAAAAGCCACAGTTTTTTTCTCTTCGGTGCTCGGCAGGTAGGCAAAACATCACTGGTAAAGACATCATTTAACCCAAAAACAACTAAATACTACAACCTATTTGTTACCGAAGATTACTCCCGACTCATCGCGAACCCCGGGATTCTAAGAGAGGACCTTGAAAACGTTGGCCCAGATATTACGCATGTGTTTATCGACGAAGCGCAGAGAATTCCTGAGCTACTCAATGAGGTGCAGTACCTACTCGATAACAAGACCACCCTTCATTTTATCTTGTCTGGCTCCAGCGCGCGAAAATTGCGCAGAGGAAAAGCTAATCTGCTAGCTGGCCGCGCATGGGCTTACAACCTTCATCCCTTAACTCTACAGGAGCTACCATCACATTACACGCTGAATAAGATTCTCGCGTTCGGAACCCTGCCTCCAAACGTAATAGCGAACGATGATTTCACACGAACCGAAAATCTACGAGCCTACGTTGACGTTTACTTACGAGAGGAGATTGAGATGGAGGCCCTATCGAGAAATATCGGGGGCTTCATCCGTTTCTTAAGCATCGCCGCTCAATGCAACGGTGAGCAGATAAATTTCTCAAATATCGCCAGGGATGTTGGCTTAAGCGATGTGACGGTAAAAGAATATTTTAAGATCTTAGAAGACACACTGCTCGGGACTTTTCTGATGCCATTCGCTCACTCTGAGCGTAAGAGACATAAGCTAAGCCCAAAGTTTTACTTCTTTGATACAGGGGTCCTTCGAGCTACGCAAAAAAAATTAAGCCTGCGAATTGAACCTCAAACTTTCGAATTTGGCTCATACTTTGAGACCTGGATTATCAATGAGGTCCGGAGAATATCTGAGTATTCGCGCAAAGACCTAGAGATGTCATTCTTAAGAACCGCGAATAATGTGGAGACAGATTTAGTTATTACATTTCCCGATGGGCGCGTCTGGGCGATTGAAATCAAAAGCAAAAAAGATCCGATCGCGAAAGATTTCGTATCGGGCTTTGAGGCGCTTCTTGCGGTATCTCCAGAGGCGAGGTGTATCTGTGTTTGCAACGGCGATCGCGCTCGCAAAGTCGCGGGATATGACGTGATTCCCTACGCGGAGTTTTTTAAAGAGCTGCGCGCCGCTTAGGGAGGCGCTAGTAGAAATCAGCGAAATAATTTCAGATTTCTAGCGAGGGCGCTCGGTGTCTTTTGAGCCCTTCTTTGTGTCCTTTGGGTTGAAAAAATCTTTGGCTCTTCAAAGGTTACAACTTTTATCCGACAGGATATCTGGCGCGGGAGGTATTTTACCACAAAGGACGCGAAGGTTGGGAGCTCGGCTGGGTTGTGAGATGTGCCAAGTCCAGGGTCTAACGTAAGGCGTAATAAATTAACCTAATTTCAACGAGGAAGATGCACGCGGTTGACCAGCCAGCCATGAGCCTGTCGAATGGGGAGGTCAACCCTCCAGTATTCGTTACATCGCAGCGACAATGGAGGGTTGACCTCCTGGTCAACCGAAAGCCACAAGTCCCGAGTCTATCCCAGGAATCAGCGAAATAATTTCACCGCAGAGAACGCGGAGGCGAGGATCTCGTGTGCGACAGGCGTAGTAACCTATTACGCTAGACACATGTTGTTTAATGTTTTGCGTGGGACGTTAGCTATGGTCTCTTGGGGTTCTCTGATTTCTAGTGAGAGCTCTCGGTGTCTTTTGAACTTTTCTTTGTGTCCTTTGGGTCCTTTGTGTTGAAAAAAATCTCTGGCTCTTGAAGGTTATAACTTTTACCCGACACGATATCCGGCGCGGGAGATTTTTTACCACAAAGGACGCAAAGGACACAAAGGTTGGGATCTTGTGAAAAATTCCAGGGCCAAGGTCGTCCGCTAGGCGACATGCGTAAGACGTATTACGCATGTCACCCACCTTTTAACGTTTTAAGCGAGCATTCGCGCGCTTTCTATAGATACTTTCACTAAGTTGGCACGCATGTGAGCACGGCGCCTAATTCAATTAAGAAGTAGGCAGCGTACGGATTAAGGTTGGCACTGGCAGTCAAGCAGCACCATGTGGCAGTAATCCGGTCGATTCTCAACAGGTTTTGCACAGCATGGTTCGCTTGAACCGCAAGTGGTGCCAGACGGCGGATTGTTCGTGGGCGGTTTTCGGCATTGACCTGACGGGCACGTCGTAAGTTCGCTATCTCGGCCACTATCGGAATTATCGCTATTATTATTATCAGAGGCGCTGGGTAATTCTTGGGTAGAATTATCTTTGCTATTACTGGTACTATCGCTAGCAGGATCACCGGCACGACCGGCACCGCCAGCACCACCACCGCCACATTTAACAAGTACGTCATTCTCGCAACAGCATGGACTATCCGTTGCTCTTTTGTTGTAGGATTCACAACCCATTTCTACCTTCTGTCCCTCCCAAGGGCAGTCAGCAGATGATCCCGGGTCCTTTCCTTTATTGCTGCCCCCACCATTTGGGTTAGAAGGGCCGACGGCATCAGCCCCCGAAGTCCTAGTCTCAGGTTGTTGTGCAGCAGGTGATTGTTTTTGTCCATCTTTTGAAGCCTGGTTTTGCGGTAAAAAATTACTACCGCTAGTGTTTTGTGCGAAATAAAAACTGTTAGTATCCGTCGGCGCACTCGATTGTGGAATAGCGCTTCCATCGTCGATGTAGACAATATCCTCCCCCCAAGCCCGCCCCGCAGCCAAGCAAGCTATGCTTACTCCTAGACACGCTAGTAATCTTAGATTTTTTAAACTTGTTCTTTTCATGATCGGCTCTCTTTGTAGAAATTATTTCTTCGAATCACTCACTTTAAAGTTCTTCACCACCAATACAAACTCAGCGACCTGATCCGGCTTCGCCATCTGCTGAATCATTAGCCCCTCATAAATCGTCGGGTCACTTAAGCTGGGAACTAATTCACCACGAAAATTTAATTTGGTTCCTTTTTTGTTTTTACCGGTCTTTACTACGTAAGTTGAAAGAAGAGGAAAACGCTCGGCGCAGATTGTCGAGCGCTTATCAGCCCTAAAACGCATGGAGAATCTATTTGGCTTGGCGTCACCCTCAAAACGATAGAGGCTCTTCTTGGCTGTGCATTTTCTAAGAGCCGCCTTCGCGATCTTAATCCTCTCAGGCGCGGACATCTCCTTTCCGTCCTTGGCGTAAACTATCTGAACAGTCGGACCAGCCGCCATATTCTGAGCGAAAGCTGGCGCTCCGCTTAAGAGCACCCCGGTCGTCAGGGTAAATAAAAATAGAGCTTTTTTCATGATCTTTGCTTTCTCCGCTTTTTTACAAAAACTGACCTCAATGCCTTAAGAAGCAGGAAGTGAGGGTTTGGATGCGGGAATTTTTTAAGAAAAAATGTAACCACTTGCCAGAAAAGGCACCCCCGCTAGTAAGCAGTCCACGGTCGTTAGAGAGAAAGAGAGTTGTTGACTAGTGTGTATCCTGTAGGATACGATTAGGGTATGGGAGAAAATGAGCGAATTGTCACGCTATTGGAAACGGAGAGTGGCATTTGTCCATTTGATCGGTGGTTCCAGGGTGTAAGGGACAAAAAAGCAAGGGCCTCAATTGGCTCAAAGATTACGCTCCTTCAGGACGCAACTTATAACAACTTTAAGTCTGTTGGTGAGGGGGTATATGAGCTGCGTATCTTTCTAGGGCCAGGTTATCGAATATACTTCGCGTTTTCGGGAAGTACAGTAGTAGTGCTCATTGCGGGTGGTGATAAGAATTCACAAGAAGAGGATATAAAAAAAGCAAAACATATCTGGAAGGAGTATAAAGATGAAATTGAAAAACATAAGCGAGAGCTCTCTCTTTGACGATCTTAAAGATCCTGAGTTTGCGGCCGCATATCTTGAGGCGGTTCTTCAGGATGGATCCCTTAATACTTTTCTTATCGCCCTTCGTAACGTAGCCGAGGCGACTGGAGGGATCGGCGCTCTTGCTAAAGCTACCGATTTAGGTCGAGAGAGTATGTATAAAACACTCTCTGAAGAGGGAAATCCTCAGTTTTCAACGGTTCAAACTATACTCAAGGGATTGGGACTAAAGATATCAATCTCCCCAAACGATCAAGAAGCGGCTTAGCGGAGTAAATCCGGTAAGTAGCGTGCGTACGTTTTTATCCTTAAATTCTACATCGAGGCCACGGAGGGCCACGGAGAGCGGTGGCGGGTCAAACATCGCGATTTCAGACCCTAAGCGGCGCGATTAGCGCCGTTACCGAGCAAAAACTCGCGTAAGCGAGGTTCTCCCTCGCTTCCTTAGCTAATTCCCTCATCTTGGTTCGTGGCTTCCCTTTAATTTCTTTAATAGCTCCGCGTCGGCGAGATCCTGCGGTCGTGCGGTGGCTAGCTTGTTTTGGATCAGGTCATCGAGAGATATTACATTCACAATCAGGCCATCTATCTCAATAGGAGTTCTTCTCTCCCATGCTTCTTTGAACGCAACTCCTTTGATTTCATTTATTAAGTCAATTCGATGTGGCTCGATTCCCAATTGAATAATCTGACCAGCGCACTTGAAATCAGCTTCACTGATCCCCATAGAGGTAAAGCCAAACTCATCAATTACTTTTTTCATTTTTTCAGAGTTGTCATCCGAAGCGAGCAGGAAGAAGTCAATGTCTTTCGTATAACGAGGACGCCCGTGCAAGGCTACTGACCAGCCCCCAATCAGTAGATACTTAACACTATGAAAGTTTAATAATTTTATAAACTCTTTGAAGTCGCTGTTCAGTTTCATTGGCTTTAGTCTGAGAATCTAAAATTTGGAAAAACTCAAGCAGCTTATCTCTATAGGACATATTCTTATAGAGCTCTATCTCTGCTTTCTCGGCATCTTCAAATGAGCTGAATTTACGTATAGTTTTTTCCGCCATGTATTGAGTATATCACAATATGACCCCATGCGCCTCTCTTAAAAATCATGGCGGCCCTCCCTCGGATCATTCCTCGGTGCCCCTTGTGATTCTCGTTCAATTACTTCCGTGAACCATCCACCAAAGAATTAACCCTACTAAGCACGGCTCTTCTTTTGGATTGATTCGGTATCCGGTCAATAAATTTATGAGCGCGCTCTAAGCTAAAGGTTCGTGGCAGCTCTAGCTCCGGAAGAGCGCCAAATAATTTTGAGCGACCGAGAGAGAGGTAGATGTAATCAACTAGGGCCTTCTCTGGTAACGCCATCTTAATCGTAGAACGTCCCAGCGTCTCGTAACCAAAAAAGAAGCCGGGCTCTACGTGGTGAATTGAGAATTCCCCGATCAGATTCCTGTAGCGCTTGGTTCTCGCGAGCGATACAGCGTAAACCACGGCGGGGATCTGAGATATCATCCCATGATGATAAAGAGCTGATTGTAGTGATATGTAGGTTTGATACGGGGTGGTCAAATACTCGGGAACGGCGAACGGATCGACCTTGTTTCCGATTAACCAGCGCCCACGACCAAGCCGTGTAACTCTCCGCTCCCTTACTAATCGACATAGGATATTAGATGCGTAAACAGTGGTGACATTTAGATAAGCCGCCACTTCGCGCGTTGTTAGACACGAAACCCCAATCTGAAGCAGTTTTGAGTCCGCCTGGAGGAGATTCATCGGGCTAGTCCTTCGTTACTTTTTATAAGCTCCTATAATACCAATAGTTTACAATACAGTAAACTATTTGCTTTTTAGCCTAAGCTAAATACCTAAAACCAATACCTAAATAGAAAACATACCTCTTGGACCGCGAGCTTCTAGCTCGCCTGGTCTTTAAGCCCCCCCCAACCAAGATTCTTTCTCCCTAATAAAATCTCCTAAACCCTTTTCACCCTAAACCATCATCTTAGTTTCGAGCACTCAGAAGTAACAAAAACTATTAAAGCTCTATCGAAATACTTTCGACGCTTCAAAGAGAATCAGGAAAGTAAGGGGGAAGATAATGACCATAGATCACCGACAAAAACTTTTTAGTGGCGCGAAGCCTCTATCATTTACGCGATATTTAACCGGCAAGGTTTTAAGCACTGTTTTTTTAAGTCTCTCTCTTAATGTAGCTGTCGCCAACGCCGCTCCATCAGCTCAGATGTACGACGCGGCGATGAACGCGCCGCTTTCGGCAATTGCCCGACTAGATATTAAAGCCGCCGCTACAAAAAATTGTGGCCAAGCCAAAAATAAGAAGCGCGCCCAACAGCGCTACGCCTTCCGCGCCGAGACGACTATCTCCGGAGCAAAGCTAGTAGTCTCCTCTGGCAAAGCGACCCCTAACTGCTCAGATGAGTTCCCAGTAGTAGCGACCCTCGCGGCTCCGGCTGATAAGCAAGGAGCTAAATCAAAGGATAGCTCAAACAGAGCGCGAGTCACCTTTAGGGGCACTCTCGCTAAGCGAACTGATAGCCCAAATGAGTATCACGGAGTCCTGATAGAGAATAATAAGGGGAGCGGAGCTCAATCAAAGAGAGCCAAGAATAGCAACGCCCCGCAGTTAGTAATTCAACTAGCCGACATAACTGTTTCTGAGGCGAGGTAGAGAGAGAGAAGATGAAAAGATCAACCAAAAAGACCACACGGCTAGAGCTGGGAGTTTTGTTCGGAGCGCTTTTAAATTTAGCGGCCACGCCCATAGCGAGCGCGGCGCCAAGTTTAGCTTTTTTTGATAAGGGAGCTAAATTAGTCGATATCACAACGGCAGGCGATTCAGGTAAGACCCGTGCCGGGGCGACTGTTGGTATTACAGCCCAGAACCCAGAGACGATCGCGGGGCAGAATGTAATTAAAGTTACCGTCGCTCTAACAAATGGCGATAAGTCACAAGCTCTCTATTCAGGACTTATAACTCAAGATGGTGATGGATCGTATCAAGGAGCCTTAAAAGGCACAGCCGGAAGCTACGTCTCAATCGTTGATCTATTAGTGACCGGAGGAGGTCAAAACGGAGGCGCGGGAGGTGCTGATAGCGCAGGCGGAGAGGGAGGCGATAGCTCAGGAAAAAATGGCAACCCTAACGGCTCTGGAGGCGGAGGTAATTTTGCAGGTGGAGGCTGGGGTAAGTTTGGAGATTCTGGCAAAAACGGTGGTGGCTCAAATAACGGCGATGGTAATCGTCCAGCGGTAATGCCACGAAGAGATCTAATAGTAAGACTCTGCGGAGCTGATTTCGTGGAGATGACTGATAAAGACAATCCCCCCTTTGATCAATTAACAAAGGTCTTCTGGCGCGACGCGGCTTGGCAGGGAGAGTTAAACGCTCTTTTAAGTGATATTGAAACGAGCAAGAAAAATAGCGGCAGTATCGACCAAGCTCTAGTTAAACGCACGCTAGAGGCGCTAGCAAAGTTGCCGATTGCGACGCACACATCGGTATCGGCCACCAGAAACTCTCAAGATCAACAGGTTTCTGAGTTAACCAAAGCAAACGGCTCAAGTCTGATTCTACGTAGCTTCGCGATCATCTATCCAGAGCTCGTTACTTACCTAGACCGCGCCGCGCGAACGAGTAACGCGGTGGCGTCAGCAAGTGGATTAAGCTTTGAGGCTAAAGACGCCGCTAAGGTTCTTGGGCTCTTAGGTGGCCTAGATTCTGAGTGGGCGGTAGAGCCGGGTAATACAAAGCGTAGGGATGAGATAAACGCCCTTCTAGCTAATCCAGAGGAGTCACGGCAGCACAAGCAGGCTGTGATAGCCACGGTGCTAGCTGTTTGGTTTAGCGCCTCGATGACAGATGAGAAGGAGATGGCGCTCTATTTAGGTTTCGCTGACACGTATCTAAACACAGTGGGGGCGGGTTCTGTAGCGACGGTAGCCGGAGTTCAAGGATGGGTTAAGAACACCCTACACCTAGTAGCGCCGCGTTACACGCAGACACAGGATTCGCAGTGGCAAGCTCAGCGCGATCTATTAAACGCCAACATTAAAGACGCTCAAGACACATGGATAGCTTACTTAAAGCGCGAAGTTTTAGATCCAGAGAGGCTTGTAGCGTTTAAAGCGCGTTTTGGTGATTACGCTGAAGACCTAAGGGATCTCTCACAGGCGTTAGTGGATTACTCAACTGACGAGAAGAAGAAGATAGAGATCTTCGTTCGCATCGCGAGCTCCCTAGCGGGCAAAGATGGACTCCCACCAAACTGGCCGATACAGCGGTGGGTAACGGAGTTCTTTAAAGAGAATGAGGCGTTGTGTATGGAGGACTCAGGGGACACCCAGCAAGACGCCGAAGCCGCCGATTTCGCGCTTAATCTGATTAGGTTGTTTTTGGCGGTGTAGGGGGGGGGCGGAGAGATATGGAGCTGAGAGGGATGAGAGATAGAAGATTGTTTAGGCGCTGGGTGATTGTTAGCTTTGCAGTGGTGGCTTTTGTTGGGTTGGGGGGAGTTGAGGGGGTGAGGGGGGAGGATGGGGAATCTTCCGGATCATCAAACACACAGGGGCCAAGACTAGTTGCGAAGGGTCCGTGCCATGTGCCTATTAACATCGTCTATAGCTCTTCAACAGGGGATGCTGGCGATGGGAATGGCCAGCTTTTTTTCTTCTTCAATTATGAGCAGGACCAAACTAAAGGCGCGGATATGATGCTATTAGTGAGCTTGCCAGCAGGGTGTGGATTATACGAAAACGCAGGACAGCAATTTATTAAGTGCAAAGATGAAAACCCAGAAGTTAATATCATAGCCAAATTCGAGGGGCGACTAGATCAACAAACAAATACATCTGTAACGGGGGGCTTCAGCGTCCCGCTAGGACCGAACGGAGGCTTGGGTGGTGGAAAAGGAGCCAGTTGGACTAAAGTAAGTTCGACGAATACAGTTAATTTTCTAAGCGACGAGATGTACCGGCAGGGGGTACTGAAACCAATACCTGTCAAATTACCCTCACAAGCGAACGAGCCGATTATGGTTGACGCCGTTCTAAACGCGCAAGCACAAGACCGTCGCGGAAAAGAAAAAAGTGTATTTGATTTATTAGATGAGGCAACACTGAAGTACATAGAGTTCGCTGAAACATTTAATGCTAATCAAAAACATACAACCCCTTGGATTAGAAAGATGTTTACTCCGGATCAACAATGGGATTCTGATGCTCAATTGAGAACCACATCCTTTATTAGTGGCCAAATTAAAGATAAAAAGAGAAAAGAGAAACAGGAACATTATAATCTTCAATATCATGTGCTGCCGTTAAAAAGCTTGAATTAACAAACCCACATCCATCTAAAGAACAAAGATATGAGAAAACTTAAAATATTTTTAACTTTATCCGCATTAGCTATCGTTCTGTCGCCTGGTGTGAGCTCAGCGACCGACAAATACAAAAAGGACATGATAAGGAGAGCGCAGGCAAATGCGAGTGGGCCCCTAGCAATTAGAAAAATGTTGGATCAAAATAGTCGACTTACGCTCATAGACGGCGATCAGTGGGTACGCATAGAAAACGGGAAAGTAGTAAGTGTTTCTACTAACGGCGGCGCGCCAGAAGGTAACAGAGCTTACAAGCCAACAGGAAACGAGCTGGCATTCTATCCATCAGACCTTACCCTGGTTCAGAATGGAGGTTTCAAGCCCGGCGGCAGAACTAGGGAGAATAATTTCGGCGAGATCCCTAATCCGCTTTCAAATACGCCTATTACGTATGATCCTAACCACAACTGGGACGATCCCAGAAGCGCTTTAAGTGCCGCTAGTCATCTGCAAGGAACAACACTGCTTGTCGAGTACGTTCCTCCAGGAGGTGATCCGCGATACGATAAAAGATCAGCAGTTGTAACAGTTGGAGAGCCGCTACCGCCGGTATTAGAAAAAGAAGGAGCCTCAATAATTAGAGTGCAAAGGTTGTATAAACAGGTGGCTCTCTATAAGAATCGCGAACCTACGGAGGCGCAGAAGGTAGAAATGGAGGCCAAAGGGGCGCAGGTACGGGGAAATCTTCAGCAGATTATTTCAGAAGAAGGACTCAACGGAAAATTAGGTGGCAGATACGGGAATGTCGTTGTTCATGCGACAGACCCAAACACCAATAATACAGTAGTAATTAAAGGTGAGTATCTCGGCTCTTACAGCTACAATTCACCCGAGGGTCTTAAAACAGGAATTAGGGTAAGAAGCTCGGAGGATGGTCAGCTATATCATATCCCGGAGCCAGATCTGAACTTTGTGGCTTCCGCTAGTAGTGGCTCTGCAACTGAAAATAAAGGTACAAAGTATAACCAAGGGAGCGTAATTTATGGGGAAGATTAATGGTCCCATCAAACCGATCCTTAGTTTCTAAATCGTGAGGCCCAACCAAGTAATCCTCGATGCATAGGCAGATAGACTTCAGAGGTTGGTTAAACTTAGAGAATGAACCTGCTTCGCTAGTCTTACTGTTGACGAATATTATTTTCGGCCTAGCAGAAAAGCCGTATCTCTGCTTCTAGCGATGTTTTTGACGGTTTAGTGTGCGGAGATGTATTTGACGCAGCGAGTAGAGACACCACCTATTGCGCATATGGTGTGACCGCCATAGGCCACTGATAGGTCGAAAATTTAGACGTAGCTTCCGGCGACACCCTAAGAAAGCAATCAAGATTACTAGGATGAATTTATTGTTGGATTTGATCCTTAGCTGCCGAGGCAACTTCAATTGTGTATAACCCCGGGCTGTTCCCGATAGGAAGTAATCCCCTTGATAAGATTAATGAAGTAAAGAAAGCATCTCTTATGCTTGAAGTTCTTGAAACTCAACCAGATGCCATACAACGAATAGCAGGCGGGCTTCTTAAAGAACTCGATAGTCAAGTAAAGAGAACAAGCAGTGGGCCGCAGCCGACAATTATTTCAGTAAAGCATTAGGGCTTATACTGACTATAACCTAAGAAGCGCCGTTTAATTAGTAGCATGTTGTTTAATGTTTTGCGTGGGACGTTATCTGTGGTCGCTTGTGGTTCCCTGATTTCTAGTGAGAGCTCTCGGTGTCTTTTGAGCCCTTCTTTGTGTTAAAAAAATCTCTGGCTCTTCAAAAGTTATAACTTTTATCCGATACGATATCCGTTGCGGGATATTTTTTACCACGAAGGGACATAGTAATTAGTTCATAGATTGTCAAAAAATTTACCGGGATCTGGAAGCGCTGCTTCATTGGGTCTACCCCCGCTCACTCCTCCTCCCCCGGAATCCTCTGAAACGCGATCGCGTTAGTCTTTGTCTTAAGCGCTGGCTGCGCGTCAGCTACATACACTGTTAATTCGCGGTACTTAGCTGCAATCGATCCTCCTAATCTCGGCATTCGCCTTCCTCGTGTTGTTAATGCAGAGCTTGGCTAAGGAAGTTTTGCCTCGCTTCCTTAACGCGGGTTTAAGCTTAGCTATCAGATTTGTAAGAGGGCCTTTAATCGGAGTGTATAGAAACGCTATTTATGCTACAATCTGCCACACGGTCGCGATTTTCTATTCTTAAGGTACCGATATGAGCAAAATATTATCGTGGGACGAAATTAGGAATCTATACCCTGATCAGTGGGTCGAACTTGTGGATTTTGAGTGGGATGAATTTGAATCAGACCCGCGTTCTGGAGTGGTGCGTCGGCAAGCAAAAGAACGTAAAGAACTTCATGGCCAATTCATGAAAGATCCAGTGGATAATTCAGCAATAGTATTCACTGGAACGATCAAGATACCAGATGGGGCTGTATTTAGCGCGAATTTACATCAGTACGGTGTCAATAAGTGAAAAGAGCTTTCAAGTTTGATACGACTAAGCCTCTGCCACTAGTTTTTGCAAAAATTACGGGAAGGAGAAGAACAAGGCCGCTTCGCTTGGTATTTGATACCGGCGCGTTTATGACGCAGATTACTACCTCGGTGGTAGAAGAGCTAGGGTATACGGCATTTGATGCGATCAGGCGAATCTCAACGTATGGACCTTCCGGACCTATTGATGAAGGATACGCTGTTAAATTGGAGTCTCTCGAATTGTTCGGTAAGAACTTTGATGGACTTGTGGTTGCTGCTTATGATTTTAGCAATCTTGAAGCAGATGGAATTGATGGGCTCCTTGGGTTCGATGTTATCAAGCAGCTACATCTGGAGATGAATGGGCCGGCAGGCGAGTTGGTAGTTTTTGATTAGCGAGCTGCCCCAATCCCCCCCCCCCGCTCACTCCTCCTCCCCCGGAATCCTCTGAAACGCGATCGCGTTAGTCTTTGTCTTTAGCGCTGGCTGCGCGTCAGCAACATACACTGTCGATTCGCGATACCTGTTGTTTACCTGATCTAGCGCCTCCATCAGGGAATCTCTGCGCTTGTCCTCAAAGAGGCTTAATTGGTGATTTCCAGCCTCAACTAATCCACCTAAAGCTCTGACTATTACCCACATCTAGCGGTTGTTCTACCT
>JBIKWQ010000066.1:0-18704 GCA_044356215.1 Bdellovibrionota bacterium
TGATGGTCGAGTTGTAGCGGAAGTGGGACTTGTCCCTCGTAGCCATGGCTCGTTGATGGTCGAGTTGTAGCGGAGTGGGACTTGTCCCTCGTAGCGCTGGCTTGGTGATGGTCGAGTTGTAGCGGAGTGGGACTTGTCCCTCGTAGCCATGGCTCGTTGATGGTCGAGTTGTAGAGGAAGTGGGACTTGTCCCTCGCAGCCATGGCTCGTTGATGGTCGAGTTGTAGAGGAAGTGGGACTTGTCCCTCGCAGCCATGGCTCGTTGATGGTCGAGTTGTAGCGGAGTGGGACTTGTCCCTCGTAGCGCTGGCTTGGTGATGGTCGAGTTGTAGCGGAGTGGGACTTGTCCCTCGTAGCCATGGCTCGGCTTTCGCCGAGCCATGGCGAAGTGGGAAAAACACCTTGTGCTCCGCCTCAGCGCTACCGATACTAGATCTTACGTCTTGTATAGCGCTTGGCTTTTGGGCGGGAATTACAAAAAGGGGATTATTTATGAAGGCAACACTAACTTTGGCGTTATTTTGTTTGGTTGGATTATCAGCTTGTACTCACCATTCAGCTCCAGCTCCTGAGGCGGCTGCTCCAGCAGTTGCGGCTTGCTCGTGCGGCAAAAAGGCATCCAAGTGCGCCTGCGATAAGTGCAAGGATAGCGCGGGTGCTAAGTGCGACTGCGGTAAGGCTAAGATGGCTTGCTCCCATAAGGGACACGCTGATTGTGGTGGCCATAACTGCGGCGGACACTAGGCAAGGCCGGCAAAACCTCGCTATGGGTAGGTTTTGCCGGCCTTCCCTAAGCGAGGTTTTGCCTCACTGCTTTCCTTGCGGTTGACTCGGCGAGCACCGGTTTATCTCCCACAGTTTCGAATACTTCATTAGGACGCCGTAGCTCTCTATGAAAGCTACTACGAGCCCCGCGGTCCCCTCTCTAAATCCCTTTTTGAATAGGTAGAACTTAAAAAAGCGGGCGATCGGACGGAGGATTATGTGCGCGAAAACATCGCTGCGCTCCCCACGTTTAGACATGGTAGCCGCCGCGTTAGACGCTAGGGTGTTTAATCGCCTGATATAATCGGTGAGATCGGTAAAGGAATAGTGAAACATCTCCCCAGTGCAGCGAGCTGTACCTCCGCTTACACTCGCTTTCTCATGCGGATCCTCGCCGCCCCAAGTTGTGGCGTCGCGCCTGCAAAATCTTAAGCGGTACTCAGGATACCAGCCGCCCTTTCGCCACCACCTGTTCAGAAAGAATACCACTCGATTTAAGTAGTAGCCGTTGAATTTTATCTCGCCTCTGCTATCCGCCTCGGTTATGAGCGTCAGCTCCCGCGCCAATTCAGGGGACACCTCTTCGTCCGCGTCTAAGTTTAAAACCCAATCACCGCTACAGAGTGATAAAGCATAGCGCTTCTGGTCCACGTAACCGGTCCAGGCGCGGTACGAGATCTTATCTGTGAATTCCCGGCAGATCTCGATCGTTTTATCTGTTGAACCGGAGTCGACTATAATTATCTCATCGCACCAGGCAACGCTCTCTAAGCAACGCCGGATCTGGCGCTCTTCATCGCGGCAGACGATGAACGCCGATACTGTGGATCGCGGGTTTTTATCTGATTTGGACACTTGTACTCTGCTCCGGGAAGAACTGCCTTAAGTCCGGGTATTCAATAGCTAACAGGGGTTAAAATGCAAGCCCCATAAAAATCTGACAGGATGGGCGTGAGATTCGATGAAACCGCGCCAAATCATGTCGACACCCCTGGTCAGTCGGTGTAAAACATGGGAGGTAATTACGTCTTAGAATCAGGTTGAAATCGCCTATGAACATCCTTGGAATATCAGCTTTCTATCACGACAGCGCGGCTTGCCTAATCAGCGATGGCAAGATAATCGCGGCCGCTCAAGAGGAGCGCTTTACTCGTAAGAAACACGATCCAGATTTCCCAAAACACGCGGCGGCGTATTGCCTTAAGGCGGGAGGGATCACGATTAAAGATGTCAACTTCGTGGCGTTCTACGACAAGCCACTCTTAAAGTTTGAGCGTTTGTTAGAGACCTACCTCGCCACGGCCCCTCAAGGATACACATCTTATGCGCGGGCGATGCCTCTTTGGTTAAAGCACAAGTTGTGGATCCCAGATACGATCAAGAGTGAGCTTGGCTATGATGGTGAGGTGCTGTTTACTGAGCACCACCAGAGCCACGCGGGGTCGGCGTTTTATCCATCGCCTTTTCAAGAGGCGGCGATCTTAACGATCGATGGAGTTGGGGAGTGGACGACTAATAGCCTCGGAGTTGGTAAGGGGAACCTCTTCTCGATCATGCGCGAGATCAAGTTCCCGCACTCGGTTGGGTTGCTCTACTCAGCGTTTACTTATTTCACCGGTTTTAAGGTTAATTCGGGTGAGTACAAGGTCATGGGACTGGCTCCATACGGAGAGCCACGTTACGTTCAGAAGATCTACGACAATCTATTTGACCTACGTGACGATGGCTCGTATCACCTCAACTTAAAGTATTTTAATTATATGGAAGGCCTCTCGATGACTAACGAGGGGTTTGATCAACTCTTTGATGGCCCCCGTCGTAAGCCAGAGAGCCCCTTAACGCAGCGCGAGATGGATCTCGCCGCGTCGATTCAGGTGGTGGTTGAGGAGTGCATGATCCGTCAGGCCAATTTCCTGCACCGTGAGACCGGCTTAAACAATCTCTGTATGGCGGGCGGTGTAGCGCTTAACTGTGTCGGTAACGGCAAGCTACTTCGAAGTGGACCGTTTAAAAACATCTGGATCCAGCCAGCCGCTGGCGATGCGGGGGGCGCGTTGGGAGCGGCCTTGTGCACTTGGTACGGATACCTAAACAATCCACGCCACACCAACGAGCATACCGACTCACAGAGACAATCACTCTTAGGGCCTGAATTCAGCGATGAAGAGACTGTATCACAGCTCGCGCAATTTGGCGCTGTAACGAAGCGCGTTCAGGGGGATGAGTTGTTTAAGGTAACAGCCGATCTGCTAGCGCAAGAGAAAGTTATCGGCTGGTTCCAAGGTCGGATGGAGTTTGGGCCTAGAGCTTTGGGAAATCGAAGTATCTTAGGTGATCCTCGTTCGCAAGCTATGCAGGCGACGATGAACTTGAAGATCAAGTTCCGTGAGTCCTTCAGACCCTTCGCTCCAGCGGTTATGCGAGAGCACGTATCAGAATACTTCGATCTGGATTACGACTCTCCTTACATGTTGATGGTGGCGCCGGTGAGCGAGAAGCGCCGCGTAGCGATGACACCAGATCAAGAGAAACTGTTCGGTATAGCGAAGTTAAATGTACCGAAGTCTGATATACCGGCGGTAACGCACGTTGATTATTCGGCGCGTATTCAAACCGTCACGGTGTCGCAACACCCAACTTTTTACAAGTTACTAGCGGCTTTCAAAGCCAAAACAGGATGTCCTGTTTTGGTAAACACGAGCTTTAACGTTCGTGGAGAGCCGATCGTATGTACGCCGGCGGACGCTTACGCGTGCTTTATGAGAACTAACATGGACGCTCTCATAATCGGCAATATCGTGATGTTGAAAGAGGAGCAGCCAAAGTGGCAGGAGCGCGAAGATTGGAAGACGAAATTCGAGTTGGATTAGAGCAGTCAGTGGTAGAAGCTTCGGCGCCGGCGCTAGCAGCGGAGGTAGATCCGTTGGAGGTTGTGTCTTTTGGTAAGACTACCCGTCAGCATGTGCGTGAATTCGGCGCTCTGTTCGGGGTAATCTGCCTAGCAGTTGCTGGATGGAGATTATATCGTGGTCACGATTTCGCCCCAACGGCGGGGTGGCTAGTCGCTGGTGTGCTTTTTGGGTCTCTTGGTTTTTTCGCGCCGCGATTACTGATGCCTGTTTGGCGGGCATGGATGAAATTCGCGCACTACCTATCGATAGTGATGACAGCGGTGCTTTTAACAGTCACCTGGTGCGTGGGCTTTTTGCCGATGGCGTTCGCTTTAAAGGTCTTAGGCATAAGGCGTATGGATACATCTTTTAAAGCGGACAGGGCTACTTACTGGGAGCCGCGAGACCAAAAATACGATGATTTCAAACGCTTAGAACTTCAGTACTAGGATTTAAAAAAAGCCTGAAGCGTTTCTGACAAAACCCCTGACTACTGTTCAGCTAGTAATAGTTCTCCTAGGCGGCTTGGTGCCGCTCATGGTTCTGTAAGTGACAGAGGTTTTATGTCTAACGCTCTTAGAGCTGAGGAATTAGCGGTTTTCAGAGGGCCGGAATACAAGGCCACAGATGGTGGCCTGTATTCTGGCAAGGTTTATCAATTTCCGATGCAGTACCGCGCGCGTCGCGGAAATATAGGAAAGTCCCTGCTAGGTGCGCTGTTTGTTACTCTAGGGTTAACAGCGGGGGCGTACGCGCTGGTTTCACCGGAGATCCTGCGTATTTTACCTGTGCCGCACATCGCGTTCGCCTTCTTCGTCCCGTTCGCGACACTACTTTATCTGACAGATTTTCGTCTCACTAAGTTGCTTGGCCATATCCTCAAGGGGTTCTCAAGTGTGGTGCTGATCGCCGCGATTAGCTTCGCTGTTGCTAAGTTCACCGACAAGGCGGCGCAAGCTCCGATCGAGCAACCAAATATCAGTTACACATCGGTAGGATAGACCCCGCCATTAAACTGATGCGCCGAGATTAATCGCGTAGTAACATCAGTTGAATGGCAGACCAAATTAATCCCCTAGACCTAGGTATCCGTTTTATCGTTGAGCCTTCTGGGCCGGTGCTATTAGATCATGAGGCTCGCGCGCTACAAGACCTACGCCCCGCTGGAATTATGCTACGCAAGCGTAATTTTAAGCAGAATGAACCCTACGATAGTTGGCTTAAGACCTATCGAGATCTCTTATTAAGTTGCAGGCAGGCTATCGGGCGTGAATCGATAGTGGTTTCAATCGACCACGAAGGTGGCGCGGTGCATCGATTCCCAGAGCCGATTACGCGATTTCCATACGCCGCTACCTATGGCGCCAATCAGGAGTGTGTTTTCGAGGTGGCGTCGATGATGGGCGCTGAGCTCGCGGCTCTCGGGATCAACGTATCTTTCTCTCCAGTCGCTGATATTCACTCAAACCCAAGTAATCCGGTGATTAATCAGCGCGCCTTTGGAACCGAGCCGGAAGGGGTCGCGGCCGCGGCGATCGCGTGCGCGCGAGGGCTGCGCCAGAATGGGGTTATTCCATGCGCTAAACACTTCCCTGGACACGGCGATACCGCCACTGATTCTCATTTCTCAGTTCCGGTCCTGTCGGCGAGTATCGATGATTTGCGTAAGCGCGAACTCGCCCCGTTTAAAGCACTGATTGATTCGGGGATCGAGTTAATCATGACAGCTCACATTATGGTTCCTAGTCTAGATCCCGATAATCAAGCGACCATCTCGCCAAGGATCCTGACCGACCTTTTGCGAAGTGAGTTGGGCTTTAAGGGGCTAACGGTAGCGGATGCCCTCGGTATGAGTGGTATCAAGGACCAGGTCGCGGGAGAGGCGTTTGGTGTTACAGCGCATAATGCTGGGCTAGATCTATTCCTGTTTGTAGGTGACAACGTATCGATCGATGACGCTGTCTTGGCGCGAGATAGGTTAAGTAACGCCGAAGCGGCGGGTCACTTGGATCGTAGTTCACTCCTGAAAGTTCAGACTAGGGTCGGTTCATTCATCGACCTGCTTCCAAGAAATGAACCGATCATTATTGCGGCTGAGGACTTAAGGAGACACTCCGAGTTGGCGCGTAAGCTCAAGGAGAACGCCCCCTGGAGTGACTTTAAATTCAGTCCCGAGGGGTTTTACTAAGGAAGGCCGACAAAACCCCTCCCTACTGCGAAAGCGGATCTTTAGGGCATCGCAGTTCTTTATCACCACAGAGGACGCAGAGGACACAGAGAACGGCCATTTTATCGGCAATTATGGGGTTTTCTCTGTGTCCTCTGCGTCCTCTGTGGTGAAAAATATTTTACTAATTGTCTCAGCAACTTTCCAAAAACACTGCGACGCCCTGGCGGATCTTGAGCTGCTCTTCGAGTTTTCGAGATGGGAAAAAATCCTCAATGTATCACAGACTTCGGCGAGCTCAGTCGAGCCGAGCTCGCCGAAGTCAGTCGAGCCGGGGATACATCTCCGGCCTTCGCTAAAGCTACGGCCGGCGAGATAATGTAGGACCGGACGTAGCCTTGGCGGAGTCTGGTCCGGTTTTTTCCCATCTCGAAAATCGAATATCAACTCAACCTCCACTTTCTCGCTACGGGTAGGTTTTGCCGGCCTTCCTTAATGAACGATGATCTTCTTGCTACCCTCGCCACCGTTTGTGAAGTCGGTGATGTCTATGTCAGGCTTTGAATCGAATGGATCGATCGATGAGCCCCTCGTTTTTCCACTTCCATAAAGCGATCCGCCCAGGGTCCCCTCAAAGCTCTTAGCTAGGGTGTTTATCTGCTTTCTTAGCATAATCACTTTGTACGCGGCGTAGCAGAGAAGCCCACCGAGTACTAAGAGACAGAATGCTATCGCTCCAAGCACAAACCTTGGGGCTAGTAATACGACGATTCCTAAAGCTATCAGGAGGAAACCCGGCAAGAAGGGTATCCCTCTTTTAGGTGATAGAAAAATCGCTCCTGAGATGACTCTGTTGCTTTTGGGGCGAACTTTGACCATGAGGCAAAGTATACCCCAGATCGAATTAGATAACCACCAGATCTGGCGAGATATATGATGCGATCTGTAGATCCAATTGAGCCCCCAGCCCGTTTCGGGTTAGTCTCGTGGCTGGCGGCTCAAGGTGAGAGAAAAGATTCACTGGCTCGCCAAACTTCGGTTGACATATGGAACGGGAAGTCATGTTAAAGAGCGCTCGCGAATACAGAGAAAGCCCTAGGCCAGTTACGATATATTCCACTTTGGGGGGAACTAAGGTCGCGCTCGATCCACTAGATCAGAGCGCTAAATCTCCCAAAGTTCTGATGTATGTTTGTGGATTAACGCCACAGGATCGAGCTCACCTGGGTCACGGCTTGATGGCGATGCGATTTGATATCGTCCGTCGTTATTTAATGTATCGCGGTCTCGACGTCTTTTTTCTGCAGAACGTAACCGACATCGACGATAAGATCATCGCCAAGGTCTTAGCTACAGGCGTGGATCCTCTTAAGATGACCCGTGAGTACTCTGACGAGTTCTATCAGAATTTAAAGAAGCTTCATGTACTTGAGGTTAATAAGCTAACGCGAGTAACAGAGTTCGTGCCGCAGATAGTGGCTTTCGTTGAGCGATTAATAGAGAAGGGATTCGCCTACGCAACGCCGGAAGGGAACGTCTATTTCGATGTCGCGAAGAAGGCTGATTACGGCAAATTATCGAATCAAAATGTGGCGATGCTTTTAGAGAGTGTGCGCAAGGAGGTCGAGAGAGATAAGCGATCACCGGCTGATTTTGCCCTCTGGAAGCGAGATAACAGCACATCGCTCTCTTTCGAATCACCGTGGGGTGTGGGCCGCCCAGGGTGGCACATCGAGTGCTCTGTTATGATCTATGAGGCGCTGGGAGAGCTGATTGATATCCATGGAGGAGCTGTGGATCTTAAGTTCCCTCACCACGAGAACGAGATCGCTCAATCAGAGGCCCATTCGGGACACGGCTTCGCTTCTATCTGGATGCACTGCGGTTTGCTTAATATCGATGGCCAAAAGATGTCTAAGTCCCTAAACAATTTTATACCGCTAGGTGAGGCGATCGATCGGTACGGGGTTAATCCTCTACGCTTCGCCGCAGCGCGGTCGCATTATCGTTCAAGCTTAGATCTCAGCAATAAGCTGATGCGCGATTCGATAAATTCACTCCTTGAGTTCCATAGGCTTTTTGATCGGGTGAGAACAGATGAGTTAGATCTCAGCGCGAAAGCCGCTAGCGATAGCGATTGCCTCCGTCTGATTGAGGACTTTGAGGCGGCGATGGACAGTGATTTTAACTCATCTGAGGCGATTGTAGCTCTGGAGCGAGCTAAAAGCGCGCTGATTCAGGAGGTCGATAAGATCGCCCCTGGCGCTGATATTCCTGAGGGCATCACGACCAGAGTTTGGGTGTTACGAGAGTTAGGAAATATCTTAGGTGCATTCTTTGATCCACTAGCTGTTGTTGAGACTGAGGGATTGCGGTTAGCAGCGGCCTCGTATGGCGCCACCGCATTAACGCCAGAAGAGGTCAGAGCTCTTACTCAGCAGCGCGTAGAAGCGCGAGCGGCGAAAGATTTCGCGCGCTCTGATGAGCTACGAAAGCAGTTAAGCGCTCACGGGGTTGAGGCGTTGGACTCTAGGAGTGGATCGAGTTGGCGCTTTAGGACTGGTGATTAGCTACAAGAGTTTAATATGAGTTTAGAAGCGCATAGACCACCAGATGAGAAACGCTATCGTATCGCGTTGATGGGGACGCGAGGAATCCCCGCGCGATACGGTGGATTTGAGACCTTCGCCGAGCAGTTGTCGTCACGGCTTGTTGCGCGAGGTCATCAGGTTATCGTTTACGGTAGATGTAAATTTAGTGATAAGTGGGGAGCGCGCGAGGCGATTAGCGGAGTCGAGCGTCGAGAGACCCCAACTATTTTTCATAAGTATCTTGAGACCCCGCTTCACGCTCTTACCTCAGCGCTCGATTTACTCAGCCAAAAAGTCGACGCGGTTCTCTTATGCAACGGGGCTAATTCGCCGCTAGCACCGATAATACTCTGCAAGCGGGTGCCTCTGGTTATTAATGTCGATGGTATAGAGCGTAATAGAGCTAAGTGGAACTGGGCGGGTAAAGCTTGGTATCTACTTGGCGAGCACTGCTCAGTTTGGTTCGCTACGAGGGTGGTTTCTGACGCCAAGGTTATTGCTGAATATTATAAGGGAGCCTACGGGATCGATTCGACGGTGATCCCTTACGGGGTGCATCCGGTAAAGAGGCCAGCGGGACCTACCCTAAGTCAGTTTGGTCTAACAAGTGGTCGGTATATCCTCTATGTAAGCCGCTTAGAGCCCGAGAATAACGCTCTAGGAGCTATTCAAGCCTACAAGATGGTGAAGACGGAGATGCCACTGGTGATAGTTGGAGACGCTCCTTATGCCGATGATTACAAGCGACAGCTTAAAGAGACCGCGGCTGGCTCGAACGTCATATTCACTGGATATCAGTTTGGAGAGGCCTACCAGGAATTTCAGAGCAACTGCTACCTTTATATTCAAGCTACCGAAGTTGGTGGAACTCACCCAGCCCTGATTGAGTCGATGTCTTATGGGAACGGTGTGATCGCTAATGGAACACCTGAAAACATCGAAGTTGTGGGTGATGCTGGGGTGATATTTGAGAAGAATAATTTTGAGGATCTAGCGCGGATCTTATCGGAGCTTTTAAGCAGCCCTGATAAGATATCTGAGCTGGGCGAGAGGGCCAAGGATCGCGTGGCTCGAAACTACTCTTGGGATAGCGTAGTGGCGCGATACGAGGAGTTAATCGGCGCGTTAGTGTCAGGTAAGAGCGACCTGACTAGTGTGGCTTCAGAGGCTAGTCATGCGGCGTGATGAGATAGATAAACCGATCGTGATATTTGATGGAGTCTGCGGCTTCTGTGATCGGTTCGTCGCGTTGGCCCTTAAAAATGACACTGGTGGCACGCTTTTATTTACCCCGAACAGATCGAATTTCGGGGCGTCTCTCTGTCAACGTTTAAATCTTACTGAAGAGAGTGAGCGAACTATTATAGTGGTGATTGGAGAGAGGGTTTTGCGAAGAAGCGACGCGATATTCTTTATCTCTGAGCGGCTTGGGCAGCCCTTTAGCTATCTGGCTTTTTTCAAGATTATACCCCGTTTTCTTCGCGATTCTGTGTATCGGATAGTAGCTGCCGTAAGAAGGCTAGTTCCCTTTAGTCACTCTAAGTGTGAGCTCCTTCCTCCTGAGCTAAAAAAGCGGGTCATTGAGGATTAGTAGTGTAGATCTCAACCCCACAGTTTAATTTACTGTGAAACCTCCATCCGGTCGCCTCAAGCCAGCTCTTCATCTGTTCGAGAGGAACTCGTTCGTTTTGGCACGGATAACCGAGACCAGATGGATAATTTACGCCAGGAACGAGGGGGAGCTCTGGATACATACCGAACCACGGTGATTTTTCACGTAGCTCAGAGAGGTACTTAGGCCAATCTCTATCAGCCGGACAGTAAGCGTATTCGAAGCGCGCTAGCCCGAGTCGACCAGCGATGTTTGAGTCGATCGATAGGGGACGGGTCAAAAGATTAAGCGTCTGTCCCTGTAGTAGCTCGGGAAGCTCCTTACACTCAGTGTAGCTAGAGATGCGATTTAGTGAGTAATTAGGGAGCCATTCGGTAATCCCCAATCTCCACAGCGTTCCGCAATACGCTCCGATAACACAGAGGGTAACGATGATCGGATACTTCTCAGCGCGCGCTCCCCACAGAAGCGCGAAGGCGGCGAGAGGAACGACCACGAAGCGTCCTGTTGTGTTTAGAGATAACGGGGCTAACTGTGCTACGCACAGCGCTATAAAGCCAATGAGAGCCAGCCAGCGGTAGCCTCTTTTAACTCCAAAGATAAGGAACGGAAGAACGGCTATCGATAGAAATCCCGCGCGTAGCTGGTTTCCGGTGAATATAGGAACGTAGCTGTTTCCGGTATGGAGATCGAAGAGTCCATACAGTTTGCCGAATCCCAATTTGAAATACCACTCCTCACGCAGCGGCTCAGATCTGATTGCGCTTACCGGCTCTGAGAGCCAATGAATAAACTGATAAGCCAACGATCTGATAATCTCGCGCGAGCCACCACCGAGGTTAGAGTTGGCCTTACCGGCGGAGCCTCCCATCAGATCTCCAAAAAGTGTGTAGATCGGATAGTACGACAGGAACATGAAGAAACCGGCGGCCAGGCATCCAGCTATTCCAGAACCGATAACGCGCCAATTCCAGATCTCTCTCCACGAGTAGATCGTTAAGACTAAGCCGATTAACGCGCCGGAGAAGAGAGCGTACTGCTTGCACGCCATACCAACCCCAAGCAGGCACGGGAATATAAAAGCGCGAGCCCTCATGCTATCAAGAGATAGAAATAGGGCGGTCGCAGCGATCACAGGAAAGGTCGCGGCGATGTCCGAATTGACCCCTGAGACCCTTAAGCAAAGGGTTGGAAACGAGAGGAACGCCAGTAGGGAGATTAGTGCCGCGCGATGACTAAGACCGAGAGAGCGTCCGATCACGAAGACCCCGAGGGCCGCCCCGAGAGAATAAAAAGTTCCAGCCCACGAAAACGTGACGAATCCGCAACCAAGGAACACAGGTGGAAGTAGGGAAGCGCTACCACCCAGAGCCGCTCCGAGCTGCTGCCATATTGATGTTCCCCAACCATCAAAATTTCCGTGCCAACTCCACATTAAGGCGCGCGGTATGTGGTAGTTATTGGCATCAAACTCAGCGGGGCCGGAACGCCACGCGTCAAAGAGTTGATTGAGCCAGAGATTTAGCCCTAGCGCTACGCAAGCCAACAAGAAAGGGTCAACCCATTTCGGTCTGTATCTAAGGGATGAAACCGCCACAAAGAGAGCGCGAGCGCCGAAGATAGCGCGAGCGGCCAGGATCGCGCCGATAGCGAGGTATACCACCCTAAAAACCGGAACCTCGAGGTGTCTAAGGTTTCCAAGCAGGAGAGGAGTGGTGAGATTAATCACCTGGTAGAGGGTAAGTCCTGCGAGTCCAGCCCAGATAAAGCCGTAGCGTTTAATTGAGCGCGAAAAATTTAAAACGCACAGGATCGGAAGCGCCAACTGAAATAAAGTGAGCCAATAACACGTCTCGGACATGAGGGTATGGTAGGGGGATTGGACTTGGGTTCGCAAGGGATTAACGTGCGGGTATATCTCGCATGATAGTAGGAGCCTTAGACAACAAGGTAAGAGGGTCGGAGTCTTAGATCGCGGGTGGGTACTAGAACTAAAACTTCAGCCCAAAGTCTCTTGAAAAAGGCGGTATCATTTTAGGTCGGCTACCTACTTCATACTCCTCATAGCTCGCGATATCGTAGAATCGCTTTTTCAACATAGAAAGTTCGTGCACCCCAGTTAGACAGATTTTATTTGTAATAGTTGGAAAATTAGGCCTTACATGGTCAGAAAGCTTTAAAGCTGAGGCGATAAAATTCACGACCATACCAACGTAGAGACTATCGCTCCTATAGTCAAAGACGTGACATTCTCCAGCTCCTTTTTCATAGGGGCCGGGCACATATACTATGTATGGCGGAATCTCTGCCGCATCTGGTTCGCGCGGATTAGTCACTTTAGGAACCCCGAAGCACACTAACAGACGCGCGAAGTCGTTGTTCACCGCGTCAAATCCGAAGAAAGTAGAATTTAGCTCCTTTCCAAAGATCACATTGTGGCACGTCTTTCCCGCGAAAAATGTTAACGCGCCCGCGGTGTCATCAAACAATTGATATTGCGGATGATCTCTAAGCGCCCGCGCATACCTTACGCGCTGTCCTTTAACATCTAGTCTTAGCTTTTCGCTCTTAGTCAGCTGTTCAAATAAGAGAGCAGAAAAGAAAGCATGTATGCCACAGTCGTTGGCAATCCCAACGCCAAGGTCAAACCCCTTTTGGTCTTCAACACTTTTATTCCGCTGCAGAAGTCCATACTGCCCAGGCAGGCCGTTTCTATCCGAGTCCACCGCCCATGACTCTACGCAGTACGAATTTACTAAGAGGGCATCACCGAACCGTCTTAGAAGGTCCTGACCGACCTTCGACATAAGCCATTGAAAGGGCGCCGTTCCCATGACCCAGTCAATGTGATTTATGCGATCGGGATTATTGGCAGCTAAATTAGCCATCGTATCGATTTCATCGGGTAAGCATGCTGGCTTCTCATTGTAGATGGGCGCTCCCGTATTACCAACGTAATACTCGCAGGTAGGAAGGTGAAGCGCTGGTGGAGTGGCGTTAAAAACACCCTTGATTGAGGATAATCGGTCCATGCCTAGCGTGCCGCTGGCGCAGTACTCATAATCGACCCGCATATTCCTTAAAACGCTCTCGATGCCGGCGCCGTTCTTCGTTCCCGCAAGCTCATAAATGGAGGCTGCATCGGTAAGAATTAGCTTTAATTTCTGGCGTAAGTCCGGAACTTGATTAATTACCTGCTCTAACGCAGGGAGTAAGAACGTTTCGGTGAGGTGCCCGCACCCACATATGTTTAAAACTAGCTCTGAGTTGTTAAGGAAGGCCGGCAAAACCTACCCGTAGCGAGAAAGTGGAGGTTGAGTTGATATTCGATTTTCGAGATGGGAAAAAACCGCAAGTGTATCCACTGTGATACATTGAGGATTTTTTTCCATCTCGAAAACTCGAAGAGCAGCTCAAGATCCGCTTTCGCAGTAGGGAGGGGTTTTGCCGGCCTTCCTTAAGCGACTTCTCCTCCTCATTAATCGCTGTCAACTGCTCACTATAAATGTGTTTAAAAGGTGAGATCGGATCGCTAGTATAAATCAGCGCATCGGTGTTAACCTTCAACTGAACCTGATTTTCGGGCCGATAAATCGGCAGTATTGAACCAGCATTAAAAGTTCTTAACATATGATTCCTCAACCCTTCTTCTCTAGTACAGGCACTTGAAGGTCTTTTGTAACCTTAAGGGTAAGAAGAACGGCCGAAGCAGACGATTTTCTACGATTGCTCGAAGTTAATCCCTCCCTCGCCGCGCCACAACCAGCGCGCTGTGCGGCGCCGGGTACCCCTCTACGGTGAGGCTTGGGTCATTGGGATCTAGAAAATCCGCTAAGCTCTCATACGGCGCCCAATCAGTGCGGCGTTGCTCAGCAGTTGTGACCGGCCCAAAATGATGAATCTCTGGGTCGCGAAATCCTGCTCGAGTTAACAGTGTCGAGAGGGCCTCTGCCGATGGAATAATCCAAGCGTTACGCATCTTGGCGTAGCGCTCTTGAGGAACAAGCATATGGGACCCGGGCCCCGGGATAACTAAGCTCTCTAAGATGACACGCCCGCCAGGTTTAGTCGCGGCGAAAAGCTTCTTACACGCGGTGAATGGATCCCGCTGATGATAAATCACCCCCATACAGAGCACCAAATCAAAGAACCCAGGAAATGAATCGACCGTTGAGAGGCCAGTTGGGACAAATGCTAAATTAGGAAGTTTAGCTAATCCTTGCAGTAACCCAAACTGCAACCAGCACCGCTCAATCGGATCAAACCCGATCGCGATCTCCGGATTAAGGCCAGCTATCTTGAAAAGAAAGTAGCCGCTGTTAGATCCCACATCAGCTACTTTGAGTCCTTTAAGGTCACCGAGAATACCTTGAATTCGCCCCCATTTAAGTGGGGATCTCCACTCTGAATCAATTGTCGTGTCTCCAATTCGATAAGGACCTATGCGCCAAGGTAGTAGCTGCTTTAAAAGGTCCTCAAAGCCCTTAGGAGCTGCTGATTTAGGTAGATCGAACTCAATAGTGTCGCCCGAGAGAGAGACGGCGCGTGCTGCAGGTAATAATTTAACCGCCTGCCCCACCTGATGGGAAAGAGGTGCCCAGTGCGGTGATTTGCGCATCGTTAGCCAGGCTGAGCGGATGTCGCTAGCTAGCGGCTTAAGTATAATCGCTCCCCTGTAGGGTTTTAGGTTGGTGAGTGTATGAAGCATAGATCTTACAGAGTACACCTGGTCTTACCGCGCGTAAATAAAAGACATAACTACCTATCCGTCCTGGCTTTCCCGGTATCGCTCGACCGTATACAATAGCGTGATATGGCAGCAGCTACGCAAACCACACAGAGTATCGTTGTTTCCGTTAATCCAACACCGATCGATGAACAGACTCGACCAGAAGAGGGGGTCTTCGCTTTCGCTTATACCGTACGGATCGAAAATAGGTCAGATCAAACAGTTCAGCTAATCGAGCGACACTGGCTAATTGAATCAGCCGGTGAGCAGATCGGCGAGGTTGTTGGCCCAGGAGTTGTTGGGTTGCAGCCGATACTAGAGCCAGGTCAGCACTTTGAGTACACCAGCTCAACGGTTATTAAAGACCCAGTAGGCTCAATGCGTGGTTCATATATTTTTAATCGCAAGGGTGGAGGATTTTTCACCGCAAAGATACCAAGATTCTCCCTAATTTCTCAGCAATTCTGTAACTAGCATTAGACATATAATTTTTACAAACGGAGCCAAAAGATGCCAAAAGATTTCTTCTCGGTCGCTAACACAACAAGTCTGCAATCTCTAAGGCCTGGAGCTAAGATCCATGTTATCGGAGTCTGCGGTGTCGCGATGGCACAGATAGCTACTTCGCTCTGCGATCGTGGTTTTATTGTGTCAGGAAGTGACAAAGAGTTCTATGAGCCGATGAAGAGTCTGCTTGCTAATTCAGCGGTGAAGACAGAGTCGGGATATAAGCGCGAGAATGTGCCGACAGATGTTGATCTTGTTGTAATCGGAAATTCGATTAGCTACGGAAATCCCGAGGTGGATGTAGTAGAGGAGTTAAATCTCCCATACACCTGTTTCCCGAAGATATTACAAGAGGTAGCGATCGCTGGGAAACACTCTATCGTGGTTACGGGAACGCACGGGAAATCCACAACTACCGCGCTAATCGCGACGCTCTTGGCTCAAGATGGCCGCGAACCATCTTACTTTGTTGGTGGAGTCGCTCAAGGGTTGCCGCAGAGTCTTAAGGTTGGCAGCGGTGGTTACTCAGTTGTTGAGGGAGATGAGTACGACAGCGCGTTTTTCGCGAAGGTTCCTAAGTTCTCTTTCTACACACCGGATACAGTTATAGTAAACGCGATCGAGTACGATCACGCTGATATCTACTCAAGTGTCGAGGCGATAGAAAACGAGTTTTCTAAGTTTATTTTGGGGCTAAAAGAGACCAGCACAGCGGTGTGCTGTATCGATTTCCCCAGAGTTAAGAAGTTAGTGTCTGAATGGAAGAAGAGCGCTAAGTGCGAGATCCTTACCTTTGGCGCTGACCCAGACGCGGATTTTGTAATCGTTAATCGTGAAGCTCAAGGGATGTCGCAGCGTGTCACAGTAACAGGCCCAGGGTTAGGTGGTTGCACCTTTGAGATCCCGATGGTTGGGGAGTACAACGCGCGTAACGCGTTAGCTGGAGTAATCGTATCGCAGATTATCGGGATGGAGCTCGGCAAAGTAACTGAGTACTTGGCTACCTTTAGAGCTGTAAAGAGACGACAAGAGATTCGGGCTAAGAAAGGTGGAGTAGTTTTGATTGAGGACTTCGCGCATCATCCCACCGCCGTGGCCCAGACAGTTGACGCGATACGCGAGGCGTTTCCTTCCGCTAGATTGTTCGCGATCTTTGAACCTAGATCGAACACCTCGCGTAGAAAAGTTTTTCAGCAGGAGTACATCCAAGCGTTTAAGCGCGCCGACCAAGTGGTGTTAAAGAACGTCCAGGCGCGCGCGATCGATACAGGAGTTGAGTTAATCGATGTAAAGACACTGAGTAATGAGATCGCAGCGTCAGGAGTTCCGTCGCTCTGTTTTGAAAACGTAGATCAGATTCGCGAATATATTTGGAGTGAGATCCCCCGCGACCGTCCGGATTCAGCCCCGGTGCAGGATGTAGTTTTCGTGATGTCCAACGGCTCGTTTGATGGGCTAAATGAGAGCTTGAGTCGGGATTTGGTGGGGTAGGGGGCGTAACAAAGAGCTAGGAAGTCGATTAATCCTAATGTTTTGCGTCATATCTGTTACTTATGCTAATTTTAAGTAACAAATTCCGCGTTTGGCTTTACTAAGAGAGGTGCTAAGTAAGCCCACCTGAGATTCATAAACTTATCGTGGAAGATCGCGCTCGCATTCAAAGAAATAATCATGAGCACCGCCGTATTTGCTCGTGTAGGGGGTTAATAAAGCATAAGTTACGGCACGTTTACGCACCCGAACAGAAACATTTGACCCATTCCCTAAAGCTCCCCCTCCTTTAAGCCGAATCTTCCCCCATACAGGGCAAGACGCATTCATAGCGTCAAATTTAAGCTAAGCCGCTCTCTCGGGTAATCCGGGAGAGCCTTAGCGCGCCCTATTTGCCGGTTTCAGTGAGAAGTTTGGCGACACGATGTCGGTTTCTATCTTCGATAATCTCTTATCGCTTAGGCTTGCGTCTCAGATGCGAGTTACTAGCGCTAAGTTGGGCGCGGCGATCGAGAGAGCAGCTTCTGGTAATCGAATTAATAGGGCCTCTGATGACCCCGCTGGACTCGCTATCGCCGAAAAGTTAAGAAGTGACTCGCGCCTGATGAGTGTTGCTCTGCGTAACGCGAACGACGCACTTTCGGTCACCAATGTCACTGATGACGCGTTAGGTGAGATCGCTAATATCCTCTCACGAATGTCTGAGTTGGCTTTACAAGGAGCTAACAGTACATATAGCGATACGCAGCGCTCAGCGATTCAATCCGAGTTCGCCGCGTTGGGCTCGGAGGTAAATCGCATCTCAGCTAGTGTTTCATTTAATGGAAACAATCTCCTCTCTGCTAGCTCAGAGTTAGTGGCGCAGATAGGAATCACTGGCGATGCTAATTCACGGATAATTTTGCCAGCCGTCTTGGGAACATTAGATTCGCTTGGTCTTGGTAGTGGCGCTGCGTTAACTTATTCAGTGAGCGGCACCACTACAGATTACGCCGCATCCGCGTCTCAAACAGCTTATACCGCTATTCAAGGGGCGATTGATGATATCACCCAGCGCCGCGGGACAGTTGGTGCGACAGCTGCGCGCTTAAATTCCGCTGTATCTAATCTCTCTGTTAATCGCGAGACAACTATATCCGCGGAAGCTGCGATCCGTAATTCTGACGCGGCCTCAGATATGGCGGAGGTAGTGAGTCTGCGGATCTCAAGAGAGATTCAGTTCTCTCTCTTCGCCCAAGCGAATCAGATGATGGCGAGGGTTTTGGTGGTGCTTTCCGCGTGAATCTCACTTGTTATCTTTATCGTGCACCTATTTCCTTCTCCTCCCCCTCCTCTTGATCCCTCCTTATCCTAATCCTGCACCTGCACCTATCTCCTCCTCTTCAGATAGGTGAAATAAGCAAAGCTAAATCTCCGTGGCCCTCCGCGACCTCGATGTAGAATTTATTCTAAGATAGTTCTACAGGCTCAAGGGAAGAGGAAACCACAGAGGAACACAGAGGGGGGAATATAATTTAATCGTGGCCTGGCTGACTCTTTGGGTTATAACCTCTGTGATCCTCTGTGTACCTCTGTGGTTTTATCCCTATCCGTAACATCTAGAATGGAACCGCAGAGGATCACAGAGGCTAGGATTAAAGTAGCATCTTTCGGAGCGCGGCGCTCCCGCGCCGCTTAGTGTGGGCTTGCCCTAGGCATGGTTATCGCTGTTACCCTGCAACAGCTATTCATCGCTCCGTGGCCCCCTTACCTAAAAATAGCTTATTTGAAGTAAACTCTATTTAGGGATTGACCGTAAACACGTGCACCTGCTCGTGCTCGTAAACGTGAAACGTCCCCGAATTCATGGTCACACAGAAGCCGAACTAAGATGGTAGAAGTGGCACATCGGGTACGTTTACGAGCAAGTGCACGAGCACGTTCACGTGGGAATGGCCGTGTAAAGCTTATT
>JBIKWQ010000067.1:0-18641 GCA_044356215.1 Bdellovibrionota bacterium
TCCAAAGAGTCTGGGCAAGCGGGTTAGTTCAACGTGCTGTTGAGCCGCAGATGGTGGAGTCTTTCCATCCGCTCGCTCACGCCGCAGTCGCCACCACCTGCGGCTCAACACTATTCATTATCCGTCTCTATCTTTGAAAAATCCGATTCGCCGCTTTGATGATTCGATTGGCTTTTCAAGTTCGGAGATTAGAAAGCGAATTTCCTGTAATTCATTTTCGTGATGCGCGAAACCTTGTGCCAAACGTCGCTCTACATCATAAAGACGCCTTTTTAAGTCTGCGTGCTCTGACATAATCGCTCGCATTTTTATGAAAGTTCTTACCAGTAAAATGCTGGCGTCTATGGCAATCTGACTATTCAAGACAGTAGCGGCCATCACAGCTCCGTGTTCGGTAAATGCATAGGGGTTAGTTCTTCGCATGTTCCATTTTGCGGTCGCAATTTGCGACCGCAAAATGCTAAACTCCTGATCTTCCAATTGAAACATGAAGTCTTCTGGGAACCTTCTTCTATTCCGTTTTACTTGCTCATTAAGTCGCTTTGGCGAGACCCCATATAGAAGCGCGAGATCAAGATCTAATATAACGCGGAATCCGCGAAGGTTAACAATGACGGTGTCCAAGTCTAGCGGCATAGGCAATCCTCCACTATATAAATCGAAATTTTTCAAAAAAGTTGCCTGTGGCGGCTCCGAGAGTACCTCTGCGTACCCCTGCGGATAAAAATACGATCCCTAATATATCGATGAATTTAAATAAAAGTTGCCTACCTCAGCTGTGGTGATAGATTGATGGATAACAAATCAGCCCACTAGAGCCTGAACGCTCTAGTGGCTTTGAACGTTCTCTCAGCAACCACACTTAGAGGTCAAATGAAAACAATAGCAATCTGTGGCTCCATGGATTTTTTCGCGGAAATGGTCTCGCTTCAAGACACTCTTGAGGCCGCGGGTTTGCAGGTAAGTATTCCTGCCGCAGAGGAGGTAAAGGTTGACTACTCCGCTACCTGCGACAAGGATCTAGCGAGGATAAAGAAGCAATTTATCGACGAGCACCTCGCGAAGATACGGGTAGCTGACGCGGTTCTCCTCGCTAACTTCACCAAAAGAGGAATTGTTGGGTACATCGGCGCAAACACCTTGATGGAAGCGGCTTTCGGATATGCTCTTGGAAAGCCTATCTTTGTACTCAACTCATTAGGGGATCAGCCGTGTCGCCCAGAAGTACTTGGAATGCAGCCCACTTTTTTACACGGCGAGCTAAAAGATTTAATAACTAGTCAGCTAATTATGCGGCAATAACTACTCACCAAAAAACAGCCTCCCGCGACTAGGGAGTGGCAAGAAAGAAAAGGAACTTGCATTTTGTATATGACTATAATATACTAGCGATATGGACTCAAAGAAATTGCTGGGTGTCACCGGGTTTCAATGGGACCAAGGGAACCTTGAGAAGAACTGGCTAAAGCACGGCGTCTCGCCCCTTGAGTGCGAGCAGGTGTTTTTCAATCAGCCTCTCGTGGTGGCGCCCGATCTGAAGCACTCTCAGGATGAGGAGAGGTTTTTCGCTTTGGGTCGCACTGATACTGACCGTTGCCTATTTGTGGTGTTTACAGTTCGGCGAAGGAAGCTGCGTGTCATATCGGCGCGGGACATGAGCAGGAAGGAGCGAGTGATTTATGGCGCGTAAGTTGATACCGACGTTTACATCAGAAGCCGAAGAACAAGACTTTTGGCAGAAGCACGACTCCACAGATTACATAGATTGGTCAAAGGGTAGGATTGGAGTATTCCCGGAGCTCAAGTCCTCGACTAAGACCATCTCATTGCGATTACCGGAATCTCTCTTGGCCGCGATAAAAACGCTAGCCAATAAAAAGGACGTCCCATATCAATCGCTCATGAAGGTTTTTCTTTCGGAGAAATTACAGGACGAGCTGGATAGCTCAGATAACAAAAGAATTCAGAGCTCCACCCGGAGTGGGCGCTGATTGCCGCGCTCTCTCAGCAACCACACTTAGAGGTCAAATGAAAACAATAGCAATCTGTGGCTCCATGGATTTTTTCGCGGAAATAGCCTTGCCCACCTAGCTCTATGCCTGACGCCTGACTTCGCGTTCGATAGTCGCGCCGTTATTGATTCGCGCTGAGTCTAGATCGTAGTCCATTTGGATTCCCAACCAGAAGTCAGCTGAGTTGCCAAAATAGGCAGACAGCCGCAAAGCGGTGTCAGCGGATATCCCGCGCTTTCCTAGAACAATTTCGTTAATCCGCCGAGCGGGGACGCCTAGGGCCAGCGCAAGGCGATTCTGGCTGAGGCCCATAGGTTTAAGAAACTCCTCGCTGAGAACTTCTCCCGGGTGAATAGGCAACAATTTAACTTTTCTCATAAAGTATACTCACTAATGGTAATCAACTACCTCTACCATATACGCATGCCCATCATGCCATTCAAAACAGATCCTCCATTGATCGTTAACCCTAATACTCCACTGTCCACTTCTACTCCCCGACAACTTTTCTAGCCGATTAGCTGGAGGAATTCTCAAATCGGAGATGTTGGTTGAGCGATGTAACATCCTCAGCTTCCTCAAAGCGACTTGCTGGATACTGGGAGGAAACTTCTTTGAGATCTCTAGGCTAAAGATTCTCTCAGTTTCTTTACATTTAAAACTTTTAATCACTCTACTATGGTATACCGCTTTGCGTTTAACGGCAAGCGTTAAATTTAATCCAAACTGGGCAAAACGATTCGGTCGAAAAGATGTCGCGCTTGAGCTAATTCTAGGCACAGCCCATGGTGCGGCACTTTTCACCAAAATGTTCTTTCGGTTGCAACACTTAGGGCAGCGAGACGAAATCACGCTGCCCTAGATTCCCCAAGCATGTTTTTTAACGCTCACCCCTCTCCGGCATCGCAAATAACCTCTGCCTCGCACCTCGAGAACTTAAGCTCGATAATATGAGGCGACGCTCTAGATAGTGTAGCCGGGGGTATTAAACTAATCGTTTGCTTATTCTTCACGGTGTATTCGCTCTTCTGTAGAGCTACCCGATCCCCTTCGCCACTCTTTCCAAGAGAGCTCGCTGTAACGAGACACTCTTGGTTATTGATAGGTGAGATCTCGATCCGCGCGGTGGTATCGCGAGGCGCAAAAAATAACGGTAGTGATCCATCCTTTGAGATAATTTTTGGCCTGGTTAGATTTAATAAATAGCTGCCATCATCGAAGCGCTTAGTAGAGCTAAAAGCAGATGAGGTGTCGTTTATTCTTCTAGTAAAATCATCCTCGTTCCATTCGGTGTAAAAGCTCGGTACTACAACTATTTTATTAAGCCCGCATATACGCGCCGCGTAATCAAGGGAGACCTGATCGGGGAAGCCTTGGGTTGCGCGTGGTAGTTGCGTTAAGATCTTTGAGCGCTGTCCGCTATAGCCGTTTACAAGCTTTAAATCTTTAGCATTCAGTGACGATTCCCAGTTAGCGTAGCGACTATTTAAAATAGCTACGCCAGACCAGCTATCGCTCTTTGTTGAGGTTGTGCTTGGCGCAAATGGTAGAACTAACGTAGCTCCGCTACCAAGCGCCTCCGAGCCTGACTTTAGCGCCATAAAAGCTTGCGCTGGTGGCGGCGGGGTATCAAGTGGAATAGTAGTCACTAAATTATCGACGGCACCTATAATAAGTAGCGCTACTGAGGCGCCAAAATAAGATCTATTCGCTGAACGTTTCGATACAAATCTCTGAACTCCAAAAGCCGCCGCTATTAGTGAGGCTAATATCACAACGCTGCCGTATCGACCGACCGCGCGTACCGCTGCGAGACCAGGCACACGGTGATAGAGTAACCCTAGAGGTGAGAATACCGGTTCATTCTTACTTGGATTGCCACCTGGACCAAAAGAGAAGATCCAAAAAAAAGTGGCGATAATCACTAGGCAAGCAAGCGCTGAACGGTCTCGTGCTGTGTATGCCAAAGTTCCGATTAAAACCACCCAAGCGCTTACACAAAGGATCTCCTCAGAGCGTGAACCTTGGTCGACGATACTAGAGGCAACAAGAAGCGATCCGGCGGCGAGAGACACAGGGATAGCCAACACGGGTGATGTTCGCCAACACGAACTTAATATAGTTAGAATGGCCAACATGGATATAGCGTACCCAGGTGATAGATATGCCTCGCTGTGAGAGAGCCGCGATGTAAATGAGAAGAGATCGTGTAGGGGTGTGAAAGAGATGTAAGATAGGCCGTTAGCGGCGAAGTACGCTGCTTCATGAAAGCCCCGCTCACCAAAGAGCTGCTGGACAGAGAGAAAGTAGGGGAGGGCATAAAATATAGGTAGGGCACCGCATACTGCGAAGAGGATCGTGCGTAGAGCTCTGCGTGATGAGAATCGCCCGTAGATCAGTTGATGAAACCAGATGATAGCGAGCCCTATTACTGAGAATATCGCGTAGTAGACGCTAGTGTAGAAAGCTCCTGAGACTAAGAGTCCAGCGGCAAACCAGCTGCGCGAGGTAGCGCGCTCATTTATTTTAGGAGAGAGAACCCGCCACCAAGCAAGCGGGATCCAGAAGAAGAACAAAAGCTGTGGGTGGCCGAGATTACCTAAGATATAACTTGAGTTAGCGAAGAGGATTCCAACTACAGAGGCTAAAGCTGGCGCTAAGCCAACTCGGCGCGCCAGGAGCGAAACTGCCACGGCGTTACTGCTAAAAGCCAACAAGACGATAGTGTTGTAGCTCTGAGTTAGGGTGAGCCCAACTTTAGTGAATAAGAGAGCCGCCGCGGGTGGTAGAAAAAACGGATCGCTCCAAGCCCTAGTTATCGGGTATGGATAGAGAGTATTGGTTTCGAAGGAGAGTGCATTTAGAGGATCGTTAAAGAAGCTCTGTGTCAGCCACACATAGAGCCCCGCATCTCCAGCCGCACCACCGATAAAGTGGGTGGAGAAGTGCTCTATGACGCTTGGGTGGAGGGCAATAAATAGAGCTACCGCGAGTATGCCAGTAAGTAGTGAGCGCAGGCGCTCTGATGAGCTTTCATTCGGGGCCATATAAGATTGATATTAAATCTCACAGGGGGTTATGGCTAGCGGGGCGGTTAATATATTCGTGACTCTTCGCATCCCAGCATGCAGCTCCACCCTCTCTCTTAACGCCGCGCCCCATGGGGTCTTTTTCTCGATTAGCTTAGCAGGAGCTCCAGAGTAGATTATCTCTCCTCCAGCGACTCCGGGTCCGGGCCCTAGTTCGATCACCCAATCTGATTGAGTTATCGTGTCTGCGTCGTGCTCGATAACGATGACTGAGTTGCCAGCGGCCACTAGTCCGTGTAGGGCCTTCAATAATAGCGCCACATCAGCTCTGTGTAGCCCAGTTGTTGGTTCATCTAAGACGTAAAGTGTGTGACCACGACGAGCCATGTGAAGCTCAGACGCTAACTTTAGGCGCTGGCTCTCACCACCTGAAAGGGTTGATGAGTGTTGCCCTAAAGTGAGGTATCCAAGCCCAAGATCGCAGGCGATCGAGCAGATCTGATGAATAGACCTGTGGTTTATAAAGATAACCCGCGCCTCCTCAAAGGTTAGTTTTAAAACTTGGCTGATTGATAGATCGCGGTAACGTATCGAGTCGGCCTCAAAGGTAAAGCGCGTTCCAGAGCAGGTCTCACACGGAACTTTTGCCTCCGCTAAAAAGCTCATCTCTAAGGTTAGCTCGCCGTTTCCTTTGCACGCTGGGCATCTGCCTTTACCGGTGTTGTGAGAGAAGAAGCTTGGACCCCAGCCGCGAGACTTCGCCTCGAGAGTTGAGGCGAATATCGCTCTTACATCATCCCAGATCCCTAAGTAGCTAGCTGGTGTGGAGCGTGAGGTCTTGCCGATCGGTTGTTGGTCAACAACGAGGAGTCGATCTACCTTAATATCAGAGCTGATCTGCCCGGTTTGGCTCGTTACCTTTGCACCGTCATCGATCCCTCCAGAGAGTGATTCAACAACGATACCGTTTACCAGCGAGCTCTTACCAGCGCCTGATACGCCAACAACTGTAACTAGATTCTTAAGCGGTATCTCGCACGAGAGATTTTTTAAATTATTCTTAGTGGCGTTCTTCACCGATAGAAGCGGAGACTTGGTCTTCACCGCCTCTTTAAAGATTAACGGCTCTGAGAGCGCTCTCCCTGTAGCCGATCTCGAGTCCGCTTTAATCTGAGAGACGGTTCCCTGAAAAACGATCTCTCCACCGTGCGTCCCCGCGCCTGGGCCAACATCGATCACCTGATCTGAGGCTAATATGTTATCGATCTCGTGTTCGATCTGGATCACTGTATTTCCGCGATCGCGTAATCCGGTCAGGGTGCCGAGAAGCCGCCTGTTATCAGCCGGATGTAGACCAGCGCTCGGCTCGTCAAAGATATAGGTTACGCCGGTAAGAGGAGAGCCTATCGCCGTAGCTAGTCTTAGCCGCTGCAGCTCTCCATTTGAGAGCGACGCGCACTCCCTTTTAAGCTCTAGGTGATCAAGCCCCAAGGCGCTAAGTGTTTTTAATTTACCTTCTAGCTCGCGCAGAATCGGGCGGGCGATCTCAACCGCGCTCTTATTAGTTGCCAGAGGCTCTAATTGTTTTAAGAGATTGCGTGGTGTGCTCGACGCCATCTGGTCGATACTTAGATCAAATAATTTGATATTGCGGCCGATCTCGTGAAGACGGCTACCGCCGCACTCTGTGCACTGTTTGTCGTTCTTTAACACCCCGTACCCATCGCACTTTGGGCACCTGCCACGCTTAGAGTTAAAGGAGAGATCTTCAGGGTCTGGTTTAAAGAATCCGCGCTGACATATCTGACACGTTCGTTGTGAGCTAAATACTCGGTCTGTGCCTCCATCATGAACGATCACCGTTCCGCCCCCGATTGCTAAAGCCTGCTTGACCCCATCGACTAAGAGATCCACAGAGAGGTTCTTAACATTGCAACGAGCCGTCACGAATTCAATCGTGTGAGCTTTAGTTTTAGCCAAGCCCTCATCTACAAAGCGGCCAGGCGCGGAAAAGATGCCATCAACACGGGTCTCTGAGATCTCAGTTTCAAGAGCTCGTTGAAAAACAGATCGGTGATTGCCCTTCTTCTGTTTAATCACCGGAGCGAGTAGGCGTATTGAGCCCTTGTAATTCTCCTTAATAAAGGTGGCTATCTGCTCGGCAGAGAGCGGCGAAACAGATTGGTCTGGATGATCAGGGCAGTATTGAACACCAACCTTGGCATAGAGTAGGCGCAGAAAGTTGTAGACCTCACTCATCGTCGCTACTGTAGAGAGCGCGGATGGTTGAAATGTGTGTTGATAAACGCAGATAGTCGGCTGTATTCCGCGGATATCATCGATAGCCGGCTTCTTTAACTCTTTAATAAACTGCCGCGCGTAGGGTGAGAGGCAATCGAGGTATCTACGTTGTCCCTCGGCATAGATTATATCTTTGGCGATAGTGGATTTACCTGAGCCTGAGACACCTGTCACAGTAATCAGCTCGCCTAGCGGAATATCGAGCGAGATATCTTTTAGGTTGTGTTCTTTGGCGCCGCGGATCTGAATATGGGTTAGCTCCGCCGCCGGCTCAGCTTTGGCGTTGCCTCTCTTAGCGCGTTTAGTTTTAGCTGACCGCTCTTCTTTTAAAGCGCCGACGCTAAGCGCTAGGAATTTAGCTGTTAGGCTCTCTGGGTTGGTGCCGCTTATAGCGCGCTTTACAAGATCGTTAGGTGTTCCCTGTTCTACCAGCCTTCCGCCCTTGTCACCACCTTGGGGTCCGAGATCGATCACCCAATCAGCCGCGGCTATCAGATTTAAATTGTGCTCAACGCACAGAATTGAATGACCCTGATCGCGCAGGAAATAAAATAGCTCTATTAATCGCTCAACATCGCGCATATGTAAGCCGGTTGTCGGCTCATCAAAGAGAAATAGAGACACGCTCTTACTCCCATCAACTATGTGCGGCACAAGCTTTAATCTCTGCGCCTCACCACCCGATAGCTCACTTAGAGGGTGTCCTAAAGTTATATGCCCCAAACCCAGCCGCGAGAGAACCTGGCATACGGAGGCGATCTGCTTTTCGTTGGCGAAGATCTCGGAGCACCTATCAACGGTAGTTGATAATATATCGTGCGCGTTAAGATCCTTGTAGCGAACCTCTAATACAGGGGCTTGAAAACGTGCCCCTAAGCAGCTCTCGCACTCGATAAATACATCGCTTAGAAACTGCATATCCTCGCGGATAAATCCAGCGCCCTCACAATTTGGGCATCGTCCGGCGGCGACGTTAAATGAGAAAGACGAGCGGCTTAATCCGCGCGAGATCGCGTCCTCTGTATTCGCCAAGAGATCCCTGATGCGATCCCAGATCTTTGTGTAGGTGGCGATATTGGCTCTTGGTGTCTTTGATAGAGGTGATTGATCAACTAAGAGCACCTGCGAGACAGCTTCAAAACCACTTACCTTAGCGTCTAAAAGATTCTCTCCTGGAATTACCCCACGGTGGATCTCAAAAGCCGCTTGAATTACCTCGGTGATTAAAGAGCTCTTGCCACTTCCAGAGACTCCTGTCAGAGCGACAAAGGCATTTAAGGGGATATCGAGATCGAGCGATTTTAAATTACGGTTGCGCGCTTGGCGGATCGATAATTTATCTTTAAATGACGGAGGAGTTGATACTGGGGCCTTAGGTTTTACTCCAAGACCCTGCCACTCTGAACGGGGACCGAAGAAAGTCACATCACCGCCGCGCTCGCCAGCTAATGGGCCAAGCTCAAGTATGTAGTCGGCGTTACTTAGACACTCTGGGTCGTGTTCGACAACTGTCAGCGAGTTGCCCCTAGCGGTGAGATCCTTAAGGGCGCCTATTAATGCTTGCGTGTCCCTAGCGTGTAAACCAACCGAGGGCTCGTCTAGCACAAAGTGTGTTGAGATTAAGTTGCTACCGAGTGCTGAAACGAGATTAACCCGCTGAGTCTCTCCTCCGGAGAGGGTCCTAGATTGTCTGTCGAGAGTCAGGTAGGGGAGTCCTAGCGTCACCAGATATTCAAGGCGATTTAAAACGCTCTTAAACACATCGTCTAGCTGCCTTGGCAGTTCGCCAGATTCCTTTAGACTGTCACGCAGCTCTTTAAACCAAGGAAGGAGCTGCTCTAACTCAACTGTGGCCACATCAGCTATCGATAGCCCGCGCACTCGATATGCCAACGCGTCTGATTTAAAGCGAGCTCCGCGGCACTCTGGGCAATCGACCTGAGATCTGTAGCGCGCTAAAAAGACGCGCACGTGCATCTTGTACTTCTTGCGCTCAAGCCATTTAAACCACGGGTTAATCCCAACAAACGCCCGTGATTTGTGGTTAAATATAGTTTCCTTGGCCTCGGCGGATAAGCTAGCCCACGGTTTGTTTTTAGGGATCCCTTGGAGGTCGCAGAATTTTAAGAGCTGCCTATGCTCGTCTGACGCGGCGTTACCTTTCCAGCACTCAACCGCGTACTCCTCAATACTCTTGCTGTGATCGGGGACGCATCGGTTAGGATCGATTACAAGAACTTTACCGAAGCCGTTACATTCAGGGCACGCGCCGATCGGGTGGTTATAAGAGAATAGAGCCGGTCTTGGTCTCGCTACCGACACAGCGCCATCGCCGCACTGAAAATCTCGCGAGAAGCGATAGCTTTCAAAAGTTCGATCTACCTGGCGTGTCTCGTTACTGACGGTGATGCGGGCGAGGGGACGATACGAGCGGTTACGTTGCTCAACTATTACCACAACCCCATCGCCGACTGAGAAGCACTGCTCAATCGATTCACGAACCTGCTTGGGTGAGAAAGCGCGAGCACGAAATCGATCGATCAGTACCGTCACATTTTGGATTCGCTTAGGAGGGGGCGCGTCCTCAAAAAGCTCGACAGATCCAGTTTTTGGATCGATATAGCGTGAGTAGCCTAAGATCTTAAGCCTCTCGATCTGGTCCTTTGAGTTCTTGCTCTCAACACCAATTAGGTAGGTGGCGTCCTCTTTAAGGAGCGCCAGCTTCTCAAGGTGGCTAGTGAGTGATGAAGGATCCCAGCGAACGAGATCCATGCCGCAGTATGGGCAGACAGGTTTAGCGAGATTACTCCAGATGATCTTCAGGAGATCGTTGATATCGGTCATCGACCCAACGGTAGAGCGTGAGTTTAATATCCTGGTTCTCTGTTGGATCGCTATCGCTGGTCTAACGTTCTCTATTAGATCGACCTTGGGGCGCTTAACTTTATCGAAGAACTGTCTGGTGTATGGAGAGAAGGTCTCAATGTAGCGGCGCTGCCCCTCAGCGTAGATAGTGTCGAAGGCGAGAGATGACTTGCCGGATCCTGAGAGACCGGTGATCCCGACGAAGGCGTCATGCGGAAGGGTAATATCGAAACCCTTTAAGTTGTTCTCTTGAGCGTTGATTATACGCAACGAGTTTTTGTTTGACATCGTCTGGGGAGTTTAGCTTGGTATGGGTTGGGGGCGCAAATTATTGATGTCTCTCATGCCGCTTTCCTTGAGCAGGGGCGCACATCTTTTTCAATTTTCGGCAGAATCGTTTTCTGAGCAATTTTCAAATCAAAACGACTTTGAAGGTTTAGCCAAAATTCCGGAGTAGTTTTGAAATAAATAGCGAGACGAAGCGCCGTGTCAGTAGTGATTGCCCGCTTGCCGTTAATGATGTCATTGACTCTTCCCACCGGGACATCTAGATCCCTAGCGAGCTTGTTTTGAGATATCTCTAGAGGCTTCATGAATTCTTCAAAGAGAATTTCCCCAGGAGTAATAGCATCTAGCTTGCGTACCATTTTAAACCGTCTCTAATGATAATCTATTATCTCAACATCCCAGGCTGCATTATCAGCCCACCTAAAACATATTCTGAATTGGTTGTTAATTCTAATGCTGTACTGGCCTATCCGATTTCCTCTAAGAGATTCAAGACGATTGCCAGGAGGACTTCGAAGGTCTTCCAACCTTGTCGCTGCCTCAAGCATTTCTAGCTTTCGTCTCGCGATGCGCTCTATATTTCTGAATCGCTTGGAACTAAGGTCTTTCGCAAGCCTATCAGTTTCACGGCATTTAAAGCTCTTAATCATTATAGTATCTCGCCAAAGGTATCCTGTCAAACAGTATAAAAAACACTGCGTCCTTGCAAGGGTTTAGTTTGGTCTTAACTACTCACCAGAAAACGACACCCCCGACTAGGGGGTGAAAGAAAAAGAAGCGTCAAAACAGCCCATTTATAGCGGCATAGGATAATCTACATCGAGGTCACGGAGGGCCACGGAGCGGGTAATTTGTTGATTTAATTGGGACCAGGCTCCTCGATAGCGTTCCTAGTCTCGATGTAGTAACAACAGACCCATGCCTAATCCCGGTGATGTTATCCTCTGTTCAAGTGAGTTGGCGGTTAAAGCTGCCATTAGGGACCTCCCTAAGTCGAGCTCTGTCGCGTTTGTGCGAACCGCTTCGAAGGCATGCTCGGATATCGCTTGGCTAGAAGCCGAGCGCGCAATTTTAGTTGACGCCGGGTTTCATGTAACAGATGTGTTTGACCTGAATGCCTCAACGCGAGTTCTGTTCGAGCGGGCTGATGTGATCTTTCTAAGCGGGGGAAACACCTTCACGCTTCTCAGTGAGGTGAGACGTTCAAGCTTCGATGTGTTACTCGTACAGTTGCACAATGCCGGCAAAATTATAATTGGCGAGAGCGCGGAAGCGGTCGTTTTAGGGCCCACAATTGATCCAATTCGCTACATCGATGAGCCAGAAAGAGCTCCTGAACTCAGAGACTTTCGCGGACTAGGTCTCTTTGATTTCTTCCCGGCCGTTCACTTTGGCCGATCCGAATTAAGGGACGAATACGCTTCAATTGTACTCTCCGCGTTCACTATGAATATCCCGGTGATAGCTCTGCGAGATGCTGACTCATTGTTGATTTCGGAAGGACGAATTATGCTGAGAGCTGATGAGTGGCCGCTCACTGAAACATTGGCCGCCAAGAGATTCAGTTAAATAAGCGGAGATCGTGACAGGCTAAAAATAAGCTTTCAGATGAGTCTGCTTATGTTTAATAGTAAAGGCTTACAGATTACTGCCCGGATCGCCACCCTATCCGTATCAGCGGTGCTGAACGCGCCGGCCGCTGTAGCGCAAGAGGAGGCCAGCTCAAGTAATGTGCCTACGCAGCCCTTGTCAGAGGTAACGATGCCCCCTTTGAGGGATTCTTACCACAAAAGCGATTCCATCATTATTCCTGCCACAAAGTACACGGATCCTGTTGTGATAACAGTGACAGAGGCTGACAGATTTGCGATGAAATTCATGGCTCCGTCTGTGATCTTGATGTCCATAGCCGGACTTTTCGCGGCTATTAATACGTTTTTGCGGAAGGTCGGTCTAATGTCGCCCGGAGAGCGAGCAAATCCGAGCCACCGTAATGATGGCGAGTAAGAGCAGTAGCAGGCCTGAAAATAGCCCGCTTTGATAAGCAGGATGCTATGGTTTAGCTAGTGGCACCAACCGCGACTTAAGAATCTTGCGATCTCGTGTTAGCAACGGAATCTTATGTACAATACTTGTCGCGGCGATTAGCTCATCAGCGGGGTCGCTACTAAAATCAAGTTTGGTGCTCGTTGTTGAAATAGCTAGGGTAATCGGAAGGATTTGTATTTGCCCGATTAATCTGGAGAATTCAATCGATTCAAGATCCAGCGTGAGTCGATCCAAAGAGACAAGTTTCGCTAATTTCCATAGAACAATAGGAGATATTGCCCATTCATGCTGACGGAGCAATTTGCGCTCACTCTTACTCAGGTCATCGCAGAGCGAATGAATCAGAATGTGAGTGTCAAGATTGAGCATTCCAACGAACTCCCGTTGAAAAAATATCTCCTTTAATTTTAATCTTACCCTTCATCGATCCTATTAAATTAGCTGACTGTTCTTGAATGGGAATTAATTTAGCAACGGGCCTGCCATGTTTGGTAATCACTATTCCTTCAGGCTCTAGCGAGTCTAGGATGGAGAGCGACTGCTCTTTGAATTTACTCGCATTTATCTTCTTCATGTCCATATTATATAACTGGTCAATATTTTTGTCCAGTTGTGTAATATCAAGCTAGGGCGTCGCAGTTCTTTATCACCACAGAGGACGCAGAGGACACAGAGAACGGCCATTTTATGGGCAATTATGGGGTTTTCTCTATGTCCTCTGCGTCCTCTGTGGTAAAAAATATTTTACTAATTGTCTCAGCAGCTTACCAAAAACACTGCGACGCCCTAATATCAAGCGCTTATTAGGATAATGCTATGCCCCTAACCAGCCCCGTTGAGTTCGCCGAAGTCCCACCTTTTCCGCTCGACTCCGCTACTATTGAGGTCCTTCAGACTGGCAATGAACGTCAGCAAGCCGCTTATAAGTGTATAGTCTCGAGAAAATTTTTCCAGATCTTAAGTGAGATGCATGGCGTTTTGGCCTCTACGATTACTCTCGGCATCGATACACCAATGAGTGATCTTGATTTCCTATGTGAGACCTCAGGCCTCGATCGTTTCTCTGTTTTGGTTAAAGAGAACTTCAGGACCTTTGATCGCTTTAATACAGTCCTGACACCGACCCCTGAGATCTCTCGGTGTTACTCGTTTTGGTGCGATGGATTTGAAATTGAGATATTCGGTTCCCTCGAACCCTTGGGAAGGCCGGCAAAACCCCGCCCTACTGCGAAAGCGGATCTTGAGCTGCTCTTCGAGTTTTCGAGATGGGAAAAAATCCTCAATGTATCACAGGGGATACACTTGCGGTTTTTTCCCATCTCGAAAATCGAATATCAACTCAACCTCCACTTTCTCGCTACGGGTAGGTTTTGCCGGCCTTCCTTAGGTTTACCTTAAGGTCAAAAACTCAGGCCGATTAATGGATTTGGGGCGGCAGGTCAGAACAATTCTGGCTAACTCGATGAGACACTCGGTCTTAGCGGCCATCGTGTGCGTCACGATCATTACGCGAATATCAAATCTCTCCGCTCAGATCCCAACGACGATCTCAGTCTGCGCTAAGTGCGCCACAGCGACTAACTGCGATGTGAGGTGCTTAAACGCGGACGTCTCTTGCTATGGATGCTCTACCCTTAGAGCAGCTTACCCAAGCTGTTTTACCTGCCAAAAGGTAATGGAGGCAGCAGCCGTCATGGGCTACCGCTGCGACTCATCAAGCTCATCAAGCTCATCAAGCTCATCAAGCTCATCAAGCTCATCAAGCTCATCATCAGGTTCCAGCGCCAGCTCTAGTATGGGAAGCTCATCTTCACTTAGCACTTCTAGCTCCTCGTCTAATTCGGGCGGCTCGAACTCATCTGCTTCGAGTAGTATACAGAGCTCAACTAGCGATTCGTCTAACGCATCATCACTTAACTCGTCCGCTAATTCATCAAGCAACTCGACCGTGGGCTACTCATCGAGCTCGTCGATTGCCAGCAGTAGCGCTTCATCCGGCGGCTCATCAACAAGCGGCAACAGCTCTAGCACCAGCAGTAGTAGTAGTAGTAGCACTAGCAGCTCATCTAGTAGCAGCAGTAGCAGTAGCACTAGTAGCTCTAGCTCGTCATCTAGCTCGGAAAGCTCCAGCTCAGGAGGGTCCTCAAGCAGCTCATCTAACAACTCTAGCTCTAGTAATTCAAGCAGTGGAGCTAGTAGCTCCGTTATCGATTGCGGACCAGGCGGCATCGCTATCCCTCCAGGCGCGCAAATCATTGACTGCGGAGCAGCGGCTCCAGGATGCGTATGGGAACTAACTCACGATTGCTGCAAACAGGTCTGTACTCCAAGTAGCTCAAGCAGCTCAAGCAACACCTCTAGCTCAAGCAGCACCTCAAGCTCCGCCAGCTCTAATAGCACTAGCAGCTCTACAAGCTCAGATAGCAGCGCTTCAAGTTCAGGTAACTCAAGTAGCTCTAGCAATAGCAGTGCAACCTCAAGCAGCTCAAGTACAACCAGTTCGTCGGGAAGTAGCTCTAGCTCTGCTGATAGCTCTAGTAGTTCATCTAGTTCTGGGCCATGTTCTTGCTGCCCAGGAGCTTCAAATTTATGTCAAGGACCTCAGTACGATAGATTATGTCCTATGATAATACAGCTATGTTCTAGCGCTTCATCTAGTAGCAGCAGTAGTGGCTCATCCAATTCTAGTGCTAGTAGCACTTCCTCGAGCAGCGGCTCGAGCTCCCCACCTACAGATCCGAGACCAGGAACATGTCCGACTGGAGACGCGCTACAGGATCAATGTCCAAATCTATGTCTGCCTTGCGTAACCGCTTCAGTTACCTCCCCAGATACGAGCTGTGGCGGTGTCTTCCCAGGAGCGTGTTTTACCTATAGAGCAAGCTGTGTGCAGAATACACCGGAAACCCACGTAATCCAGTGCATAGTAACCGGAATGACTGCAAATCCTGCTGATAACTGTACTGCGGAGCCTTGCTCCAATACGTGTTTAGGTCTCGTAGAATGCCCCAATAACGGCCAAAATTCGGATGATGGTATATCTTGTTGCCTACATGGCTGCTCTACTCGTCCAACCCTCCGCCGCGCATGTGCTTGCGCTCCTACAGCCACGCAATGTGGAGATATTTGCTGCTCGAACGGCTGCGACCAAAATGATCCGACTAGGTGTGCATGTAATTCCGGACAAACCCAGTGCGGGACATCCTGCTGCGATAACGGCTGCGATCAAAGCGATCCGACGTTGTGCGCGCCGCCTCCACCTCCGCCACCACCTAGCTGCATAAGCGCGGGAGATGATTGCACTAGCGGAGGAACTTGCTGCTCTGGAACCACTTGCACTAATGGTACGTGCCAACCCTCCTGCGCTCCTGGGGAGACTAGGTGTGGCATTGATTGCTGCCCTAATGGCTGTAATCACACCAATACAAGTTGCGCTCTTACCCCCGTCGAAGAGGATTGTGTAGCCGAGGGTCAGCCGTGCGGTCCAACTAGCATGTGTTGCTGGGGAGTTTCTTGCATCGACGGTCAATGCTCTTAAAGGAGCTACAAAGTGAATACGCGCAAGCTTTGACTCTAAGGAAGCGGGGTAACATCCCTCCCCAACACCCACCTCTTTCCAAACTCAGAGGCCAGTGTATATCCAAACAGAATTACTCCCACTATCGCCAGCGTTGATAAACTTGGGGCAGCGAAACCAAGAGCTTCTCCCAGCCCCGAAAAAGGCAGCAAAACCGTTATCGCCGCCGCGAGACAGCTCATTACTGCTAGCCACTTCGCTGGCCTACTTCTAAACAACGAACGCCGCGTTCGAACCACTAACAGAACACAGATCTCAGATATCACCGACTCAATAAACCAAACCGTTCTAAACGCTGGCGCTGGCAACCCGATGATTAACAAGGTACCGAAAGTTAAGTAATCAAACTCAGCAGCACTATATCAGCGGCTTCCTTAGTGACATCTGCCGCCGAATCAACCGGGATCCCGACATCTCCAGCGCGCAAAGCGGCCGCATCGTTGATACCATCACCTAAATAACCAACACCAAGATTTGAACGCTTAAGTAAGATCTCAACCGCGCTTTGCGCGCGAAGCTCTTGCCAGTAACCCAGGGCGCTACTCGCAATTAGGATACCGACTATAACAGCTCCATCGAAGCGCTCGCCAACCACCGCGGAAATCAGCGCCGCCACCTCTAGCAGGATACTGATTGGGCTCTTAAATTGAGAAGCTAATAGTCGCAGCCGCTGGTAACGCGAGCTTGGGCTAAGGGAGTTAGAGCCATAGCGCTCTAACGCTGCGGATGCTTGCTGTGAGCTTAGTCCGGATAGGGAGGAGGTTAAGCTTGAGAAGAGCTGGTTGTGTTCGTGGCGGCTTTCAAGCTCATTTTGCATAGAGGAGCACTACCCCAACAGGGGAAATTGGCAACAAACATAACTATCTGGATCTACCAATAAACTAACAAGACCCGAGATTTATGATAAGAGACCGATGTTCCCATCTTCTCTTCATCATGCCACTTCGGCCTTACATACAGACTGATGTTGCTTAGCGGGGGGAACAGGCGCAAACTAAACGGAGCCTATGGCTAGATTTGCAAATGAACTAAGCAACACCTGCTAAGATAAGTTTACGTGTTCTTGATTTCTTAAGCTACCCCGCCGTGAATTTATAATTCACTACCCCGCTACCCCGCCCTTGTTTTTTGCACCCAATCAAGCTAGGTGGCCATCAGAGGGATTATTGTAGCTAACGAGGGGGCTTATGCGCCGATTTACCAGTAATGAACTCTACATGATCCGAAACTTGATCCCGATTCGCCAAGTAATTGAGGATATTCTCGCTATACCTAGCAAGGATATAGAAGGAGTTTTTCGTTTTGTGTGTCCCTGCTGCTATGAGAGCAACACAGCGATTAACCCAAAGACCAATCTTTGTCGGTGCTTTCGATGTGAAAGGAATTTTAATACCATCGATATCGTTATGACCGACAGAAAATTATCATTTGTAGACGCAGTCGCGTGCTTAAGGAGTCGTTATCAAACTATGCTGCAACCAGCAGCTGCGGCGCAATCTGAGCCGGACTTTTCCATTTATGCAGCTTCATCGGGCTATTGTTAATTTTTTCTTGTGCCCGATGTACCTGATCTTCATTTACTGCATCAAAGTTACTCCCCTTAGGATAGTACTTCCTAAAATCTCGATTTCCTCTCTCGTTGCTTCCCTTCTGGTGCGGACAATAGGCGTCACAAAAATACACCTTAATCTCAGGAAATGCCTTCTCTATCTCATCCCAATTCGCGAACTCTGAGCCTCTGTCAAAAGTCAAAGTTTTACGACATTCTATTGGGATACTCAGTAGCATCATTATTATGACTCGAGTCACGGTGCTTGCTTCAAGATTGGGGGTCTTTGCAAACAGATGGATCCTTGAATTCATATCTCTGATGCTCACGATAGCAGCATTGCTTTTTTTACAACCGTGAATCGTATCTCCTTCCAAATGACCTACCTCGGTGCGAGCCTTAGCTTCCTCAGGACGGTCTTCATAGGAGCGTTTTATAGGGGCTGCCTGGCTCGCATGCAGAGCGCCTCGGCGATTCATCACTCGCTGTCTTCTTGGTTTGCCCTTCTCATATAGGTACTGCGTCAAAATAGGGGAGTCCTTCTTAATCCAACGATAGATAGTGCTATATGAAACCTTCTCCCCTATGGCTTCTTTCATAGTCGCTGCAATCGCTTCAGGACTCCTCTTATCCACAAGTTGATCAATTATGTGCCCGTATACCGCTGGCTTCATAATGGCCCCGCGCTTGCCGCGCTTACGCTCCTTAAGACGTCTCTGTGCTTGTGCATGTGCCCACCCAGCCCTCTCAATACCTGTCACTAAAACTACCTTGCTCGGCGGTCTATTCCGCTTAAACTCTCGGCTGACCACAGATGCATCAAATCCAACATGCCGTGCTATTTCTCGAATCTTGCAGCCTTGCCTTCTCATCGAATAAATAGTTTCACGCGTCATTAGACTGAGCTTACGTCTCTTTCTTTGGTTTTCCATAACTACCTAGATTCAAAATCTAATCCAGGTGTTGCTTAT
>JBIKWQ010000114.1:0-5477 GCA_044356215.1 Bdellovibrionota bacterium
CACAGAGGACGCAGAGGACACAGAGAAAACCCCATAATTGCCCATAAAATGGCCGTTCTCTGTGTCCTCTGCGTCCTCTGTGGTGATAAAGAACTGCGATGCCCTAATCCGCGAGGACCTGCGGTTTAATAGCTCCCAGATACCTGCTATAATACGGGCAACAGCGTCCTCTCACTCACACAAGCGAGCTTTAGGCCAAGCTAATATGGCCAGCTAGCTACTTTTGTGAATGTGAGGCTCTTAAATTTTTTTAAAGAGCCTTTGTATATGCCTCGCAAATTTCGTAAGCACTCGGCTATCGCCGCGTCTTTCGCCCAATCAGGAATTGAAGACCCCAACTTCCTTCAACCGATGAGCTTAGATCTCTTTGGTCAGGTAGAAGAGCGGCTGGGGTATGAGTTTAAAGATCGCGACCTTCTGGCGCGAGCTTTTACCCATCGCTCCGCTCGCGAATTAAGTAGCTGTGGTGATTACGAGCGGCTCGAGTTCTTGGGTGACTCGGTTCTAGAGCTTACTGTGGCGCACATTCTCTCTCAAAAGCATGAGAGCGCATCTGAGGGGGAGCTCTCCAAGATGCGGGCCGCTCTCGTGAGCGAGGGATCTCTGGCGGAGATAGCAAGAGGTCTTGAGCTTGGAAGATTTGTTAGGTTGAGTTGGATAGAGCAGGAGAACGGCGGTAGCGACCGAGCTTCGATACTCTCTGATGTTGTAGAGGCATTATTCGGGGCAGTTTACTTAGAGGCCGGGTTCGAGGTTGTGCTGGGTGTCGTCGGTCGAGTATTCGGCGATAAGATGATGTCAGTGTCGACAGTTGATCCGAAAACCGACCTGCAAGAGATATTTCACGCCCGCAAGCAGGGGAACCCAGTATATAATCTTGAAGCGACCGAGGGGCCCGAACATTCCCCAATATTCGTTTCTAGTGTTGCGATAAATGGCGAGGTCCTTGGACGTGGAAGAGGCAAGACTAAGAAGGTATCGCAGCAGGCAGCGGCGCTAGAGGCGTTAAATAGACTGTTAGAGCAGCAACGAGACGAGGCGCCTGCTGTGGAGGTCGCTTCAAAAGAAAGCGCCAACGTGGATCTCAATGAGGGAATTTCAATAAGCGAGGATGTAAATGACAAGCAGCAATAGGCTACCAACAGTTTGTATAGTTGGGCGCACCAACGTCGGGAAATCAACTCTATTTAACGCGTTGGCCGGGAAGCGCAAGGCCGTAGTGAAGGACCAGCCTGGAGTAACGAGAGATCGGTGCTATGAGGTGGTCACACGCTTTGATTTTCCGTTCACTCTGATCGATACCGGAGCCCTTGTTGGAGAGGAAAATATAGACCTCCATCAATCAGTTCGAGAGCAGAGCGAATTGGCGATTAGGCAGAGCGATGTTGTAGTGGTTGTATTCGACGGACTACACGGACTGCACCCTCTTGATAGCGAGGTAGTCGATCTGATTAGACAGATTGAGAAGCCAACAATCTACGTAGCTAACAAATGTGAGAAGCCATCAGCTGCCCTAACTTCCGCGGAGTTGTACGGTTTAGGGCTTGATCAGATTATTCCAATAAGTGCCGCGCATCGGCGTGGTATACGCGATCTGATCGCTAAGATAGCTGAGATCATTAATCCACCTGAACTTAGCCTAGCAAATTCTCAAGATGGGGATTCTGATGAGATACCAGGAGAATTCGACGATAGCTCTGAGGCTGCGCTTGATGAGGGTATGACTGAGGCGGCGATTGTTGAGGTTGAAGACCCAAATCAGAAGATTAACATCGCGATTATCGGTAAGCCTAACGTTGGAAAGAGTACATTCGTAAACGCTCTTCTGGGAGAGGAGCGAATGATCACATCTCCGATCGCTGGAACAACCCGTGACAGTATTAAGAGCTCGCTTGTGCGTAACGGTCGGACCTTTGAGATCGTAGACACCGCCGGACTCCGCAAGAAAGCGGGCGTTAAGGAGAATTCGGTTGAGCGCTATAGCAACATCCGAACACTGAGGTCGCTAGCTCAGAGTGATGTCGCGATATTTCTCTTGGATGCGGCGGAGGGGATACCGACAGAGCAGGACGCTCGAATCGTGGGCTTGGCGCACGAGAAGGGGAAGAGTCTTGTAATAGTCGTTAATAAGTGGGACCTCATTGAGAAGGACGCTAAGATAGCGGAAGAGTATAGAAGGGCGATCCGCTCTGTCTTTAAGTTCGCGGCGTATGCTCCAGTAGTATTCGTGTCGGCGCTAACAGGCCTGCGTTGTTATTCAGTGCTTGATACCGCGGAAGAGGTGAATGCGGCATCCTCGAAGCGATTATCAACCGCGGAGGTTAATAAACTCTTTTCAGACGCGTTCGCGCTTAGACCTCCTCCGGTATATCGTGGACAGCCGATAAAGCTTCTATATGCCACTCAGGTAGCGACAAGGCCGCCAACGTTTGCTGTATTCGTAAATCATCCTGATCGGTTACGGTTTAACTACGAGCGTTATCTGAAGAATACAGTGCGTAAGGCTGTGGAGTTTCCTGGGAATGATATAAGGATCCTGTTTAGACGCAGGAGCGGGATAACTAATGATCGTCGAAGGGCTGCTTAGGCGACCTCGAGCATCGGGGGCAATGATTCGTCAGCATTAGTGGTTTTAAAAGAGCGTTAAGGCTGCATTTGCGTGGAAGAACCGGCACGACAAATCATCTCTGAGCAACGAGCCATAGTATTTTTTGCTCCTAATTGGCGGGAGATCTACCCTACGGACAAAGAGCGAACCATGGCATTGGAGGCTTCCGCCGCCATGGGCGACTGTTTGAGAAGCATCTATCAGAAACTTGGCTATGAGATTGTCGACTTGCCCCTTATTTATACACAAGTTCAAGCGTAATAATGAGCTGGAAAATACCATATTGATATGGTAATATAACAGTATGGAGTTTGAGTGGGATGAGTCGAAGGAGCAAGAGAATCTACGGAAGCACAGGGTGTCCTTCGCAAGAGCCGTAGAGTCCTTTCGAGATCCAAAAGGTATTCGCCTAGTTGATGAGCTACATTCAACAAATGAAAAAAGACTCTATTGGGTTGGAAAGGATAAAAGCGGGAAGGTTCTGGTCACCCGCTTTACCGAGAGAAGTTCAAAGATTCGCATAATTGGATGTGGTTATTGGAGAAAATATACGAGGTATTATAATGAAACGAACAAAAACTAATAATATTAAAATTGACTGGGCGGGAACAAAGAAGCTTCGCTTGGCGATGGCTAAACAAAAATTTGTTAAGATTACAATTAATGTTGACGCAGATAGTCTATCTGAACTCAAAGCAGAGTCAGAAAAAACTGGCGTCCCATACCAACGACTTCTTAACTCGCTTCTGAAGGAGAATCTTTCACAGCGACGAAAAACTGAAGGGCGACTAGAAAAGTTGGAAAAAGAACTAGCTTTAGTTAGAAAGAAATTTGCGGCGTAGAGGTAGGATATTAGGAGAGCCAAGAGGCAGGAGCGGGATAACTAATGATCGTAGAAGGGCTGCTTAGGCGACCTCGAGCATCGGGGGCAATGATTCGTCAGCATTAGTGGTTTAAAAAGAGCTTTTAAGAGCTGCAGACATTCTCTACCACATTCTTAAATGTCAGTGATCGTTGAAGCGATATCCAAGATCTCGTGCGGCAAGCCGAGCGCCTTGGCAACGCTAAGGGCGTCTGAATCGTCCAGCCCATTCATCTTTTTGTATTCAAAAACAAGATTGCCCGCCGCATCAACGGATGTCTTGTGGTGAGTGGCGCGCGCTAGCCCCGGATTTGCCTCTACAAAGTGCCGAACTGGTTGCTGACAGTGCGTTGCTATCGTAGCAACCGCACCATACTTGGCAGCCCAGGCAGCAACCGAAAAGTTAAAACAGTCTCGATAGTACGATGAGGTCGATGAAAATGGCTCGTCGGCTGCAAGATAAACCTGCTGACCAGATTCCATAGCTGTAACAATATCTCTCCAATAGTGCACCTCAGTTCCAAAAGCACTTAAATTTAGATCTTTTCTCTCCGGTACTCGCTCAATATGAATAATCTTATCGAATATCGGCAAATAGGCTTTAGACCCAGGAGCCCATCCTGTTGCCTGCGCGAATTGAAGGCTCCAAGTAAGGCCGTCCATATCAAATGATTTACCAGACATATTAGCACCAACGCTAAACTCTACGTGTTGGTCTGTATAAAAATTGCGATCGTAATTAACTTGCTTTGCTGGCACTGCGGCGAGATTCCAACCATCGTCGATTAAGATCTCGCGACCACCGTGAAACTCAGCTGGTGTAAACAGACTTTTCTTCGCTCCATCTCTAATTGCCTTAGCAAGGCAGAGAAGCCCCTCTAGCTGACAAAGTTCTATTTGAAGGCTTATCTGGCTGATCGAATCAAAAGCAGCCGCCTTAACACAGATTTCGGGGAGCTGCACATCACCAAAGGCATCTCTCTTTGCCGAGATGAATTCAGAGATAATGTCATGACCTGAAGCTTTACATGATAAAAACGATTCGAGCACTTGTTCTAAGTAATTGGCGTATTGGTTAAGATGAACAGAATCGATCGCTCGCAAAGTATCAATTAGATCCCCAGCTGGGCGGCGGTTATCGTTAATGTACGTAGAGATAGACACGACTATCTGCAGATCCTTTATCCAAAACGCGGAATCCCGTGAAACTAATAGATCTTTAGTTGCTTGGTGAAACTCACGAAGCACATGTGGCTCGATATCAACGAGAGACTTTTTTCGCAAGTTTTCTCTGATAACCGGGCTAATTTGCTCAAACATCCCCGTTAGATATTCTGCCATTTGAGGAGTAGACGCTTCGCTTATTTCTCGTATCTTTTTCTCTATGACTTCTTGCTGCCTCCAGAGCGTCTTTAAACCTGCATTGTCATTATTAGATGCAGCGCTCAACGATTTTATGCAATCGCTTTTTTCGAGCTCTAGTGCCTCTATTTTTTCAAGTCTCGCTAGCCAGATATCAAAAAAGTTTTCTTTATCCGAGATCTCACAGCTACCTCGAATTAGCTTCAGACTCTGTCTGACTAGCTTTAAGGCATCTACCTTTCTTGAATAATGCCACTGAGAGCTATCAACGCGTAGTTTTTGAAGCGAATAATCAATGGCTTCGAGCAAAGCTTGCGGGTAGTCGCCTAGTTTGATTGCGCCGGCGTTTGCAACGTGCATCAAGGTTGTATTCAGATCGGTTAACTTATCACCTAATCTCTCAATAACTCCGTCATGAGCTAGCTCTGTAAATAGCTTTCTTCTCTCTATTAACTCATTAGGGTCGTTTGTGGCGCCGTGTTTAATAAACCCGTAGATGAAGCCGTCGTCCATAAACCGGTAGATAGTCAAAAAATAAGCAACACCTGGATTAGATTTTGAATCTAGGTAGTTATGGAAAACCAAAGAAAGAGACGTAAGCTCAGTCTAATGACGCGTGAAACTATTTATTCGATGAGAAGGCAA
>JBIKWQ010000068.1:0-18499 GCA_044356215.1 Bdellovibrionota bacterium
TCGTAAGACATCACTTAACCGTGAGAATCTCTATCGAAGCTTGTCAAAGAAGGGCAACCCTAAGCTCTCAAGCTTGGCGTCTATTCTGGAAGCTGTCGGCATACACCTATACTTCGCGCCGACGAAGAAACAAAAAAAAGCAGCCTAAGGGAATGACGTGCTCCCGCCAGGCGTCACCTGGCTCTTGTTTTGCACCTACAATCACCTGGAATTCCGCTACAAAGCTGATTCTATCATAAGAACACTGAACAGCTATGGTTGGATAACATAGTACTGTCCCGATCCGCCCATCTACGCGTCTCGAGCCCTCTTTTCATGCTACCTCACTCCCTCTCTGTACTCAATTAAACAACAACCTGAACAAATTTAAATTATTACAGCATTATTTCGGACCTGGCCCATCTAGCTATTTTGGGTAGATGACCAGATCTGCCCATCTAGGACCCCATGCTGAGGTAAAGGCACTTTCTGAGCACGTAACTTAAACTTATCCCGCGACTCTTCGATCTATCTGTTAGTTAAGAAAATACCAAACCATCCAGAGAAGCGATTTGAGAAATGAATGAATTAAGTGAGGGAATAGGATAAGGCTAACGCTATTTTTTCGATCCTCAGATTTAACTAGCACAGATGCTACTTAGGCCCTAACACAGCCCTTAACTCGCCTGGTACTTCTAAGCCGCGTTACGCGACAACTTATCTGTATTACTAGACGCTGAGACTCCGGCGCTTGACCTAGTTCTACAAAGCTTCCCAGAAATAGGCTTCTCTGGGCTACTGTTTAAATCAAAGTTTATCCACGAAAGAAGGAGCTGCGCCCCTAGGATAACTTGAATAGTAGCCAACAACACCGTACCTGTTGGCGCCGCGACCTGTAGCTGACTGTAATGCGACCACTCGGATAAACCAAAAATGGTTCCCGATGCTGTTAGCGTAAGCCCTGCCAACAACTCAATCGACGCGGCATTAAAGTTACGGAGAAAATACGAGTAAAAAACACGCTTAAAAAAGCGTCCTAAGTAAAGAAGCGGGAATTCAACAAGCACCCGACGGATCTTTAAATTACTCTCCTCGTCCGCGTAAACGGCGTCCATCGGAATATCCTCAACTACCGCCTGCAGGGTGTTTAATCTAAAGAGCATGTCGCTCTCAAAGAAGTAACGCGATGCTATCTTATCGTGAGGAAGAGCCGCGGCTACTCGGGAGTCGATCGCCGTGTATCCGTTTGTCGGATCCATGACTCGCCAGTAGCCACTCGATAACTTAGAGATAAAAGACAATCCCGCGTTGCCGATCAATCTTAAGAGAGGCATTCCACGCAGCGACTCTAGATCAAAGAAGCGGTTGCCTTTAGTGTAATCCGCTTCCTCATCTAAGATAGGTTTGACAAATCTGGCGATGAGATCTGGGTCCATCTGACCATCGCCATCTAATTTGACTATAACTCCCGCTCCAAGCTGAATCGCCTTTCTGTATCCTGCTAAGACAGCTCCACCAACTCCACAGTTGTTCTTTAGGAATTCAACTACTACTCGTGGATCTTTACACTCGCTCTGGACAAGACGGCCACTCCCCTCGGGGCAGGCGTCATCCACAACAACTATAAGAGATACCTCGGCTCCGATCCCGTTAATAACCCTAAGGATCTGTTTGGCAACCCGGTAGCACGGAATGACAACGGCGATAGTCGGATTTGGGTGGGTAGATGTGAGACTCATCACCATATGATGCAATGAAGAGAATTTTTAGTCACCTAGACTCTCAAGCCCCAACCAGACTCATAACCAGCTAATATTACTATTATTATTAAAACATCTTAGTTTAATAGACTTAAAGCTTCCTGTTTACGAATGAACAAAAAATTCGTAAGGTTAGCGCCATGCGACCAATAATGTTTCTTCCCTCTGTACTCCTAAGTCTTGTTCTTTTGTATCTACCCAATCCAGTTAGCTCGGAGAGCGCCCCAGATACCCTACCACCAGCGTCTAATATCCAGGGTCAGATGATCGTTATTACTGATAGCGGCCTGGAGCCTCGTGATATCACTATTAGCCGCGAGGAACGCGTGGCTTTCTTTGTTAACAATTCTAAAGAGTCACTGATTACTATTGAAGTTGATTTCGGAAAGAATACAACTCACTGCGCCTCAAAAAACTTAGAGATAACAGAAGATGGCAAGGTGCGCTCAACAAAACCTGTCGCACCTAAAGATTTCGCGACGACATGTTTTCATGAGAGCGGAAGATATCCATTCACAGTTAATGGAATTCAGGGCCAGGCGGATGGCGTGCGAGGAACGATAACTGTTCAATAGGAGCTAATACTAACGCATTATGAAGAGACACCCTTTTTATTCAGCTCTTCTAAGCGCCTCGCTCGTGTTAATCGCTCAAGGATTAGTTGCTTGCGGACCAACCGCTCGAGTGAAGCTCCCCCCTAACACAGCGCTGCCGACTCACTTGGCGCTTCTACCATCTGACTTCTCAATCGATATCCCTAAAGAGCGGATTGAACTAGTTCGCGGTGCTGTGCTTAGCGAGCTTCGCAACAGAAACTTTATCGTAGCGGATGATAAGATCGTTAACTCAACATGCTCGTCACCAAAATGCCCAGAGATGTCGCGACTAGCGAAGGATTATCTGATTGATGGTTTCGCCACCCTAAAGATCGAGTCTTTCTCTAAGAACAGCTTCTTAGCAGGTTATTATAACGAGCTAGCCGGATCGCTCTCTGTATCAGATCGCTCCGGCAAGGAGCTTATCGCCATAGATCACACCGAATCTGAGCGCGGCGGGCTGATCTTTAATTCCGGCCAGGTGATACAGGGGATAATCTCGCAGGTGAACAACTCAGGTGACGCCGCCTACAAAGAGCTCTCCTCGCAATTCGCGAAGGCAATAGTCGAACAGTTGCCAGCACCAGAGGTTAGCGCCTCCAGCACAACACCCGAGAGCCTAGACGTAGTGATAAATTCAGCGGATGCCTCTTGGAGCTCCCCTACTAGCTATACCGTGTGCGTAAACGGAACTCCTAAATCCTTAGCCGCTGTTATCGTTGAATCACAGCGCGCGTCGCTGCGCGAGATTAAGCCAGGGCGCTACTGCGGAGCGTTCTCCTCACTCGTGGCCCCAGCTTCGGCAAACGGGTCAACTTTTGTCGAGCTTCGCACCGCCTACGGTAACTCGGAGCGGAAAGCGATTACCCTACCGACGATTGCTCCTTGTGAGTTAGATAATAGAATCAAGCCCGCGCAATCGGATCTCATGGTAAGCTGCTCTGTTGTGGGCAACGATCTATCGCGCGCTAACTCAGGGTGCTCAAAAGAACTTCCGCTCTGCAAAGCTGATAAGATAGTTCTCTACTCTGCGGCGACTAATTCATTCTCACGAGCGGCGGAATCTAGGCGCTCAACGATTAAGCTACCCGATCCAAAAGGATTTTACGAAGTAGTAGCGATCGGCGCCGGTGGAATCCCTTCGGTTCCTGTTCGTTTTCCAGAGTCAGTAAACAGCTCTACAAAATAGACTTCTTATGATTAAAAGCTACAAAAATATCCTAGCCGCTATAATCACGACGTTAATCTGCGGATGTAGCGGAAGCTACAAACCACAGCTCTTCTTTAATCCAGGCGAGCCTATCAGAATAGCTGTTTTGCCGTTCGCTCAGGTTGATAGCGCGGGTAAAATAGTAGAAGGGGGCGATCCTAATCTTCTAATCGATAATGTTGCGCTAGTATCATCAAAGCTAAAACAGACACCAGTGCAGTTCGCCAGAGATCTAGTTCAATCAGAGTTAGCTCAAGCGTCACTTGATATCGTACCACCTCCGATCGTAGACGCGCTGCTTCACCACAGCGTTTATGAGATCCCAGGATCGCGGCCACTGGCGCTTGATGTCGCCCGGATAATGCGCGCCGATCCAAAAGAGATCTGCACGAAGATCCTCTCGTGCGACGCTGTTCTCTACGGAAAAGTCACCCGTTGGGACCGCAGCTATTACGGAATTCAATCAGTAGCCACCGTAGGTCTTAACTTAAGACTCGTCTCCGCGAAGACCGGGAAATTACTTTTTGAGACAACCGCTGAAGACTCTGATAGCCGTGGACTTACCAAGGGACCAACCGGGTTTTCAAATTTAGTGCTCGAGCCACTTCAGGGTTTAGATAATGAGATTATCACCGACTTAGCTCGCAACATGGTCAGTAAAGCTGTGGCACCGTTGTCAGGGCGCGACAGGCCGGAATTTCTCTCAACTCCAGCTCCGATAGTAATCGCCGCGAGCCACAGCGCTCGCGCTGGGGGCGTTATTCAAAATAACGGTCGGCTGATCGTAGTGGTGTACGGCAGCCCTGGGATGTTAGGCAGCTTTGATATCGGCAGCGAAGCTCAAGGGATCCCTTTAGTTGAACGGAGCAAGGGTCACTATGTAGGCGAGTTTGTTCCGCTTAACGGCGAGTCATTTAGTAATCAGGTAGTCTCAACATCTCTACGTGATAAAGCTGGTCGCGTGACAACAACTCAATTAACTAAGCGTCCGGTTTCGTATCGTTAAATCTATGCGCTCGCTTTTATTCCGCTTGCTACCTCTACTCTTTGTATTTAGCCAATTTTGCCACGCTATGCCCAGCAATACCGAGGCGATCGCTAATCATGAATTCCAAACCGCATATGGGAATGAGATTAAGCTAAGCGCTCTCCGCGGATCCGTTGTGGTTCTTCACTTTATGGCCTCCTGGTGTGGCGAGTGTCTGATAGAGGCACCTTCGATAAATAGGTTGCGACAGATTACCAAAGATGACGGTATCGAGATCGTCGGGGTCTCGTTGGACGAGTATTTACCAGCAGTAGAAGCTCTGGTTAGTCGCGCTAATATAAAATACCCAGTCATCTTTGATCACGGTGGGAAACTTAAAAAGTTCTTCTCTATTCGCGGAGTGCCGGTGACTATTGTACTAGATAAATCTGGGCAGGTAGCTCAGTTTACCGATCCGGAAACTGGAAGAAGGACTGAAAAGGTGCAGGGATCTAGGGATTGGGGCTCTGAGGCGGCGGTTAGGAGCTTGCGCGAGGTGAGGTAGAAAGGAGAAGGCGCCAGAGGCTCGGGGAATCTCTAAAGAGGCTTTGCATGTAGCATGCCGTGCACGTAAACGTTTTTCGCGCTGATGCACCATTTTCATCCTCCTCAACGGCTCAATTTAATGTTGGGCGGTTTAACTCTTGAGTTCCTAACCTCTGCGATCCTCTGCGTGCCTCCGTGGTTTCCTGCTGCCCGGGGTATTTAGGGTAGAACCACAGAGGAGCACAGAGTAACACAGAGAAGGATATGTGCTGTAATTTAATACTGGGCGCGCTAACTCTTTAGGTCCTAGACTCTTAGATCCTCTGCGTACCTTGGAGGTCTCCTCCTACCCCGAACCTTTAGGGTGCAACCACAGGGCACGAGGTCCCACCCTGATTTTCCCTACCCCAACTTCCCAGCAAGCCTATCAGCTACTGCCGACAGAAACTCCTCTGTAGTCACATAGTGCTCACGCTTTGTGGCTTCCCCATGAATGCACATCGCTAGGTCCTTGGTCATCACACCACTCTCAACAACCTCGACACAGACACGCTCAAGGGTCTTGGAGAAATTTACCAGCTCCTGATTCCCATCGAACTGACCGCGATATGTCAAACCAACCGTCCACGCGAAGATAGACGCGATCGGATTTGTTGATGTCTCCTTCCCCTGCTGATGCAATCGGAAGTGCCTAGTCACTGTGCCGTGTGCGGCTTCAGCCTCGATCGTCTTACCATCCTCGGTCATTAAAACCGAGGTCATTAAACCAAGCGATCCGAAGCCCTGCGCGACAGAGTCAGACTGAACATCACCGTCATAGTTCTTGCACGCCCAGACGAAACCACCACTCGATTTCATCGTGTACGCGACCATATCATCGATTAAGCGGTGCTGATATTCGATCCCAGCCGCCTCAAACTTTGACTTAAACTCACCATCGTAAACTTCCTGGAAGATATCCTTAAACCTTCCATCGTAAGCCTTAAGGATCGTGTTCTTAGTCGATAGGTAAGTCGACAACTTCTTGGCTAATCCATAGTTAAGACAGCTACGGGCGAAGCTACGGATCGACTCATCGAGGTTGTACATCCCCATAGCGACGCCGCTACCATCAAAATTAAAAACCTCGTGCTCGATCTTCTCTCCGCCGCCTGCTGGAGTGAAGGTCATAGTTAATCTTCCCGGACCTGGAACCTTGAAGTCTGTTGCCTTGTACTGATCTCCAAAGGCGTGGCGTCCGATAACGATCGACTTATTCCATCCAGGAACCAATCGCGGGATGTTCTTACAGATAATCGGCTCGCGGAACACCGTACCGCCGATGATGTTACGGATCGTCCCGTTTGGAGACTTCCACATCTTGCGCAGATTAAACTCCTTAACACGCGCCTCATCCGGGGTAATCGTGGCGCACTTTATACCAACGCCGTACTTCTTGATCGCCTCCGCGGAATCAACTGTAACCTTATCCTCTGTGGCGTCACGGTTCTGAATTGAAAGATCGTAGTATTTAAGATCTACATCTAGAAAGGGAAGAATTAACTTCTCGCGGATTATCTGCCAGATAATCCGAGTCATCTCATCACCATCTAACTCCACTACAGGGTTAGCTACCTTAATCTTCTTTGTGGCCATAGTTTCTATCCTTGGTAAATCGATATCAAACGATACTATTATAAGTTAAACATCCGTCCCACTTCCAACAAAATGGCTGGTTTTATCGGCGAAAAGAGCGTTAAATGTCGTCAAGCTCCCATAGGAGCGGGTTATATACCCCTGAAGCTCAAGCTTATCAGCGGAGTCTAGATTCGGATGGTTGTTAATCTTCTGCTCCAGCACCCTGAGCTTCTCTCTGACACCGATAATCTTTTTAATAAACGCCTCTATAGGGATCTCTTTAGCTTGAGTATCCTCTCGGCCCGGTATCATCTTTAAAGTACCACCGATCCAGCGCTTCCCGACCTCAAGGTTAGTATCGGCCCAGCCGTAATCACCAAGCACCTCCTGAACTGCCAACTTAATCTGCTTTAGTTGCGGGTCCTCAGAGGTCTCAAGCGCCTTAATCTCCTGATAAGAGAACGGCACATTTCTGACGTCCCCTTTAAAGTGAATGATATAAAACTCCCCCTCGTATCCAACTATCCGTCCCGCTCCTAGGTGAGCGTGTTGAATCATCGTTCCGACCGCAAATGATGGTTTTAGCATAAAGTTTCTCCGTGGGTTATTCTGTAGCACAGCGGGCTGGGTTGCACCATGTTAGATGGTGGCTGCTGGGATGATTAGTAAATATTTTTGCCAGAAGAGGGTGCAGAGGACACCGAGAATCTCCATAATTTCCCGTAAAATGGCATATTCCCTGCCTCATCTGCGCCCTCTGTGGTGAAAAATAACCGCGGCTCCCTAAAGAGCTCAAAGGAAAAGCCTTGCCTCGGGCAGGGATCTATAGGTACTAATTAACTCTATGACTCAGGCCGTTCTTTTTGATTTTGGAGATACGTTAGTCGACTATCCCTTACGGGATCATCGGGGCCAGATCGAATATATAGTGGAATTCTTCAAGGAGATGGCCGCCGCTAATCTTATAGACCTAGCTCGTTTCAGTAACATTGAGGACCTAGCGAACGCCTTAAACACTGAGAATGCTGATCATTCAACCTGGCCTTTCGTTGAACGGCTAAGAAGCGATAGTTTTTTTAGCTTAGACCTTAGCTTGCAAGCCGCCAAGGAACTTGAGCGTAGGATTTGCGACGGCGTTTTTAAGCGAGCCGAACCACTGCCAGACGCGCTTCCAACACTGATTGAATTAAAGAAGCGTGGCATCAAGACCGGAATAGTATCTAATCTTCCCTGGGGGACGTGTTCGAGGATCTGGTCAGCGGAGTTCGCGCGCCACGGCTTCGGCGCCGATCTAATTGACGAGGTAGTTTGCTGCGTGGACGCTGGCTATCGAAAGCCTCATCCCGCGGCGATAATAGAATGTCTAAACCGACTCGGGTGCTCCCCGGACCGCTCGATATTTGTTGGAGATCGACACTCCGACGCGCAAGCCGGGAGAGCCGCTGGATGCCGCACAGCCCTAGTGCGAAGACGCGAGGACTCTGCGAGCGATGAATGTGATTTTATGCTTGAGGATCTCCGGGATCTCGCGACTTTTCTGTAATAAACACAACTCATCCGCGGCTTTGCTTCGCCTCTCTTCCCCGCTCCACACCCCAAACTAGCCCAGTAAACGATAACGCTAACAGCGAGAGTAAAAGCACGCCGAAGATTACTCGTGGCATATCGTAGAGGGATCCCGCTGTAAGGATGTAATGGCCGAGTCCAGCTTGAGAGCTGACGAAGTCGCCGATGAAAGCTCCCACTAAGGAAGGCCGGCAAAACCTAACCGTAGCGAGAAAGTGGAGGTTGAGTTGATATTCGATTTTCGAGATGGAAAAAAACCGCACCAGACTACGCCAAGGCTACGTCTGGTCCTACATTATCTCGCCGGCCGTAGCTTTAGCGAAGGTCGGAAGTGTATCCCCTGTGATACATTGAGGATTTTTTCCCATCTCGAAAAGTCGAAGAGCGACTCAAGATCCGCTTTCGCAGTAGGGATGGGTTTTGCCGGCCTTCCCTAAAGCTAATCCAATACTAATTTTAAACCCAGCGGCCACCCAGCGAAGAGCTCCAGGGATAATAATCTTCCTCATTACTCGTAACCTCGGCGCGCCCCTAAACGCGCATATTCTCCCTACTCGCTCTTACTCAACTTAATCGTGTAATCAGAATAATTCCTCGCTCCTGAGCTATATTCTACTATCAAGTAATAGTCGCCATCTTCAGGTATGGTAAATACAGCCTCCAGCCCCTCTCCGGCTCCGCCTCCACGTTTATCCGATCTGACACGGATCTTAAGGCTGTCCACGACACTAAAAGAACAACTCGGCCCAGTCTCCGACTGAGGTACTATAGTGAATTGGTATTTTTCACCTTTTTTCGCGACAAGTTTAAATCTGTCCTCTGTGTCTGCCAGTCCACCGAAATTCTTCTGGTAAACCCCTGGTGCGATCGGAAGCGCCGTATCCTGGGAGTTTCCCGCGTCTGTATCGGTATCTAAATCACCCTTCCTACCGACACTAAACGTGAAAAATAGGTGATCCTTATGCACATTGTTTCCATATTTACCGACCAGAAAATAGTACCTACCCGTCTGACTGACGAAAAAATCATTCTTCCTCTCATCATTCGCGCTCATAGATTCTAAAAAAAGTTTCTCGACCGCTGCCTTTTCCGGACCATGTAGTTCTATTGTACCGCTACCAAACCCCTCTTTCTCAAAGGAGCCACTCAAAACTTTATCTCCCGTGCGTAAAATACCATGGATAAAATCGCCTGCTTTCAGATCAAGATAAAAATAATCTTTGTCCTCACCTATCTGATGATGATCGAGTTTTAATTGAATTCCTAAATCGACGAGCTGAACGGCACTTGAATATCCGTTTCCTCCACGCACTTCTTTACCTTCAAAGAGCTCACGTGGTTTATCAACTATCGGCGCGGGCGTGCTAGTCGCTGTCGGCTCTGGAAGCGCGACAAACGCCTCTTTCGTAGCTTGCTTTAGAGACTCACTCAGTTTTTCGCCGTCTTTAGCGTCGAAGTATCTTCCACCGGTAAAGCTAGCGATCGCCTGGAGCTGTTTACGCGCGTTATCATCAACGTTAAATCCTATAGTGTGAACAACGACTTTAAAACCCTCGTCTTTGAGCTTCTTAAGAACACCAACCGGATCCCCGCCACAGGTCTCTTCGCCGTCGCTTAGCACAACTATCACACGCTCAGACTCGCGCTCTTTAGAGGCTAGTTTCAGATCTTCGCCCGATTTTTCTAAGCTATAGGCTAGGGGCGTATAGCCCTTTGGCTGAAGAGCGCTAAGCGTTTTTTCCACTACTTCACGATCTATTTTAGAAAACGGGTAGATTAGCTCGGTATCTCGGCAGCTCTCAACCTTGTTTGTTTGCTCAATTCGGTGAGCGAAGACTCGCACCGCCACTAGCTCATCCGCGGGGATGGCAGTCAACGCCTCTCTAAATGCTTTTCGGGCTAGATCTATCTGCGGAACGCCTTCTATCTTCTTTTTCATCGAGCCCGATAGATCGAGGAGAAACTCGACATCTGTCGCCGCGGACGCTTGAAAAATAGGAAGAATCAAGAGCGCTGTTAGGAGGGTTCTTTTGAGCATAGTTTCTAAGTAAAATCTTAACTGTTTATCTTGGAAGAGATTACTCTGCGAGGGTTGTTTTAGAAAGGGGGCTAACTCGCTTTTGAAATTTGCGCCATACCAGACTATTCCCCCTCAAAAACAAACCGCATCCCCGCATCCTCGCACTTAAAGATCTCCATGACAGCTCGAATAAGAACAGAGCTATACTGCTTTGCCTCTCCTTTTGACTCAGCCTCTATGCGCACTACTCCACGGGACAACCTGACAACTCTGATTTCGGCTTGTTGCTCTCCGGTTGGAAGCTCAAAGAGATAATGACTAACGCCAATCGAGTTAGTGCTCATACTAGAACGCATGAGAGGATCCTTAGGAGATTCTGGGGGCACCTCATCCGGCGCCGCGATCCTGACACGGCCAACCTCTGTAAAGCGCTTCAATCCCGGCGAAACTTCCTCGTGAAACATCTCTTTTGGTCGCACCCAAAGCTGCGCTAGGTCATTATCGTAAAGAGCACGATAGATCTCCATCGGTTCGCAGCTCTCTGAATGCAGCGCAGTTCCTAAGTGAATATATAAAAGCCCTTTGGTGTGTCGGTAGATGGTCCACATAGAAGCTCTGTTAAAAATTAACTACTCAGCAAATTATGCCGCAATAATGTTCGCCCCTATTAAGGGGCGGATTTGCGGAGCAAAGCGGAGTGGAGATAATAACTACTCACCAGAAAAAGGCACCCCCGACTAGGGGTGACAAGAAAGAGAAAGCACTAAAATATTCCGTTTAGCGATGTTATGACTGCAACGAGCCAAAAATTCCGGTGAGTAGTTACGTTAAAAATAATCTTTCAAAGAATCTACTCCGCGAATCCGAGCACCATCCGGAATCATCGAAGATCCGGGCCCCTTCTGTTGAGCACCCAGCCACTCGATGATACTTCCAATAGCTTCCCTTGCGTTCGGCGCGCTACCCAAGCTGGCCGCTTTAAGGTTGAAATATTGGGAGCCAAGAACGAACTCCAACAGGGTCTGCATCCCTACCGCCATGATAGGAGCACCATCTGGTCCCCTTTGGTACATATGGTACTGGGCAAACCGACGGTCGCCCGTAGCGACAACTACTGGACACCCCCCTGGTAAATGTCGGCACAAATGCGTTATCGCCGTATCTCCCAACTGCGCATTGAAATAACGACTCGCAAAGGACGCGACGTGGTCAACTCCTTTCTTCCACGAATTGTTTAGATGAACTTCCGCTTCTTCAAACAGAACCTTATCTTCTGGCCTATAGACGATCGCGATCTGGCTCGCGCTACCATCTGTTATTGGTGTACCACTCGGATCGTTTGATAATCTTACGTGAGCTACCTCATCAACAAACTTTTGGATATTTAATTTGCTAGAATAGTTGTAGGTCTTTATGTCAGCCGTCTTCACCGCTCCCGAATCATCTAACCACCAGGCACTACCACTAACTTCAAAGAGAACACTCGCGGGGATGTACACTCTTTTATTCGCTCTCTGCGCAAATGCTTTTAAAACGCCAAGATAAGTCACGTCTGGTTGCGTCGCGTCAATCGGAGCCAACAAAACTATAAGAACCGAAGAATCAACGATTAAAACGCTGCTATTCTCGCTTGGTATTACACTTAAAGCCGAAGCCGCTCTCTTTGCCTCACGACGCTCCTGAACAAGCTGAATGGTCTTCTGCAGCTCACCTTCGCGTATCCTCTCCTGCTCCTGCTCACCTAGAATCCGACTAATCTCATTAAATTTCGATGATGGAATGTATCCGCTATTTCCAGATACTAAATCCTTACCTTCCCTAGTAAACCTCCACCCCGCGTCATTGGCGACATAAACCATACCAACTCGTGCGGCGAGATTCTTAAGCTCGCTTACTTTATGTAGATACGACTCAAGGGCATACAAAGCTCTTTCAAGCTTGTACGACTCCCGCTTATCAGGGTTAAGCACCTCGTTGATCTGACCCGGCTCGAACTTGACTTGAATCACCGAGCCCCCAGATTCTCTAATGACAATTCCCTCAACAAGTGACTCAAGAGCTTTAGAGTTGTCGTCTAACAAGATCTCCTGTCTCTTTTTTTCGATCTGTTGATCTATTATCCGAGCATCATCCTCAAGACTAGTAAATTTCTTGGCTTTGACGCTAAAATTTACCCTCTCGTCATTTCGTAAAATGACCAGGCATTCGCCCCTCCTTGAGTCCCAATCGAGTATCAATCCGGGATGATTCACCTCAAGCTGAGGGAAGTAGGCGGGCTTAATCTGTATCTTACTAGCCGTCGGCTGATCTGCATTTACCTCTATCAGCAATGCTTTCACTCGCCTCTTTATATTTAAATCTCCTAAACGGCTAAGAATTCGACTCTTGAATTTATCTTCGTATTTATCATCTCTATTTTTCGTCAAAATCGAGCTCTGTCTTCTTGTGAGATAGGTCTCAACCTCACCTGAAGAGAGAAGAAGCGTCGCCACGAGGACTCGAGTGTCAGGATCCTCGAGAAAGACCGTCTCTATCTGAGTCTTTATGTAATCGCTCTCGTTATAAACTTCGCTCACACCTGTGGCTATTCGATCAAGAGCCTCGTCAGTGGGTTGTCGGTATTCGTTCAGGTATTTCGCCTCTGGAAAGCCATAGCACCGAATAAGCCGAGTTAGGTTCTCCACCGAGAGAACTGCATCTACTAATTTTTTTACCTTTGGATCTCCTAGCTCTGCTGGAACATCCCCGCGGTAATCAAGAAGACTAACAACACCAAACAACGACTCTAGAGCTTCTCGCTTTCTACTAAATTCTTGAGTCAAACCTACTTTTGTCAGCTTCTCTAAAAAATCTTTTGAATCAAGCGCGCGAGGAACCTCCTGGAATTCGCTGTGAAACTTTATGAGCTTTTCTTGCTTCTCTTGATCGGCCCTGATCCCTGCCTGCTCTTGGGCAATTTCATTTGCCCGATCCAACCTAGCATTTTCCTCAGACACCCTCTCGAGTTTAGCCTTCAGCTTTTCCCTTTCCCTAACCGTCTGCTTCACGTAACGATCAATTTGCCCGGACGCCCACTCGACAAAGGCGTTCTCTGAATCATTATTAAGCACAACCTCATCTAGATCGATCAGGGAGGAAAACGTATCCTGACAGGCGCCCTCCGTGAAGGTTCTGAGTAGAAAAACAGGAAGCCTAACTGAGGTCTTGAGAAATGCGCCCTCTGCTTCGGTGATGGGAATAGGGCTTTCGTCTCTACCTAACAGCCATCTTAAAGAAAATCTTCCAGTTAATTCAGATTGGCCTAGTACCCCCCTCAGATGCTCGACTTTTCGCGCATTTTCGGTTCTGGCAAGCCATCCGTTAGCCTCAGGCCCAACGCTCTCCACCAGTCGCTCAGCGAATTGGTCAAAACTCAACGATGACTGCGATGCAGCCGAGAAAAATCTCATAAATTTTGTTATTCTACTTCCAGGATTCGGCTCCCCTAGATCTCGCAGACGACTCGCGTAATCCGGGTACAAAGCCGAATATAAAGCAAATGCGAACAGCACCGACGACTCCTCTCGCGTAGTTTTGTCCTCTGAATTTTCACAAAAGAACTTGGGGTAATAAAAAGCCGCCCAATGAATTGCTCTGTTAGCCATGACATCATTCACTAGCGAATTTTCGATATCCCGGCTAGGGAGTATCCCTATATCGCATGCCCCTGAGATATATCCTAGGCTACGAGCCCAGTCGATAAAAGCAGTCTTATCTTCGTTGAAGAAAATTCTGACTATGTTTGTTTGAATCAAAGCTGCCTTTTGGAAGAAGAGACGATGAGCCGTTTTTTGGATCTCGCTCATGTCGGGATGCGGCATAGGCATCTGCCCTTCAAGATCCCTCGGAATCAGGGCCAAGTTAACCACGTAGCATAGGTTACGGGCCGATTCTTCCAGGCCTCTTAGTAAGTTTCTTCGAACTGCGTAATCTTTAAAATCCGGCACCTCCTCCTGCTGAGGCGACGTAATCCTAAACGCCTCTATACCAACAGGCTCACGGATAACGATATCGCCCGCTGTATAATTTCTTTCATCTTTTATCTTTGTCATTTTTCCGGCCGTTAGTCATTCGTTTCCGATGAATAATAGTAGGCAGCTCGAACCACCAATAAGTCCGATTTAATTGGGAAATGTCTCTGCTGATTAGAGAATTATACCTATCTCTGAAGCTCTACTCAAAATCTCGAAGGTAGCAATTTAATTATAGATAATATCTATAAACATCTAATGGCTACTGATTGAGATACAGGTCATTCAATAGTTCAGAGCTCTTCACTTGCTTAAAATCGTTCGGTATTCGAAAAAGCTCTGAATATCGATCTTAAAATCAGGTTAGTAATGTTAGCTCATATTAAGTCGCAGCTTGGCGAAGTAGCTCAATTTGACAAGAAAAAGGACCCGCAAAAACAACTAGAATACGAGTCAAAAATAGTGCATAATTTTGACTTATGTTCTTAAGAAGTCTTAACCTTATAAAATCTAACAGTTTTTTTCTATTCGGGGCTCGCGGTGTTGGCAAAACTACCCTGCTTGAAAACTATTTTCCCCCTGATGAAGCGTTGGTCTTAGACCTCCTTGATTCTGAACTTCATGCTCAGCTAGAAGCGCGGCCGGGGCGATTAAGAGACTTGGTACTTCAGGCTTGTAAGGAGTGGGTTATTATTGATGAGGTGCAGAAGGTTCCTCCATTGTTGGATGAGGTGCATTCGCTGATTGAGAGTAACAAGCAGAAATTCGCGCTCACCGGATCGAGCGCGAGGAAATTAAAGCGCGGCTCGGCAAACCTCCTAGCCGGGAGGGCTTTTGTATTCAATCTATTCCCGTTAACCCATATCGAGCTTGGGGATCATTTTCAATTAGAGAGTATCCTAACTTACGGGAGCCTACCGAAGATCTTTGAATTACAATCCGCTAGAGAGAAGATCCTGTTTCTGAAAGCATACGGCGACACGTATCTCAAAGAGGAGATCTTAATAGAGCAACTGATCAGAAACCTCCCACCTTTTCGCAAGTTCCTAGAGGCTGCCGCTACGCAAGATACCGAGCCAGTGAGCTACTCATCAATTTCGCGTGATATTCTAGTCGATCCAAAGATTGTCAAAAACTACTATTCAATCCTTGAAGATACCCTGCTCGGTTTTCTGCTTGAGCCGTATCACACATCACTTAGAAAGCGACAAAAAAACTCACCGAAATTTTACTGGTTTGATTTGGGCGTTAGAAGAGCACTCACTGGTAATATTGATTATGAGATCACCCCAGCCTCGTTTGAGTTTGGGGCGCTTTTTGAATCTTTTATTGTCAATGAAATCCGCAGAATCCTTTCCTATTCTGAGAGGAGCCATTCTCTCTCATTCGTTCGGATCGACGAGAATTTGGAGGTGGATTTAGTAATTGAGCGTCCTGGGTTGCCGACATATCTCATTGAGATTAAATCTACCGATCGAGTTCATGAAGCTCATGTGAGGTCACTAAAAAAGTTCTCCCCGGAGATAAAGAGCTCGGTGCCCGTGCTACTTTCGCGAGATCCGATATCAAAAAATATCGACGGTGTAAGCTGCTTTGAGTGGCGCCGCGGATTGCGGGAGATCGGGATTGTTTAAGACGAAGTGATTGTGGGCACATGCGCCATTTCCAGTCCCGCAACTGCTATATTGAGGTTCACTATATGCGTCTATGGCGTTCTCCAAAAGCCCGCAGCAAAATCTCGGTTTTGGAGAACACTATCGATTCGCGGATGCGAATCAACACAACAACTTATAGTGATGTACGAGGTCGAGTAGCTAGGGAAGGCCGGCAAAACCCCTCCCTACTGCGAAAGCGGATCTTGAGCTGCTCTTCGAGCTTTCGAGATGGGAAAAAATCCTCAATGTATCACAGTGGATACACTTCCGACCTTCGCTAAAGCTACGGCCGGCGAGATAATGTAGGACCAGACGTAGCCTTGGCGTAGTCTGGTGCGGTTTTTTCCCATCTCGAAAATCGAATATCAACTCAACCTCCACTTTCTCGCTACGGGTAGGTTTTGCCGGCCTTCCCTAGGGGAAGTTACCTTCCCCCTTTCTTTGGACACCCATCAGATAGAAAAATCTGGGTTCAGCACCTCGTCACATACCGCTTAAGCAACTTTCCCCTCCCCTTTTTCGAACACTCCCTGTGTATGCTACGCCGCTACACTTGGGAGAGTCAGAAGAAGAAGCTCCAACACTATAAACGACGCCAGCCAGAGACTTCTGTACTGTACCAGATCGTGTACCACGGGCACGAAGACTTACAGCACGTCTGGGAGCCCCGATTCCAGCACCAGTATGGGTGTTCAATACAAGACGACATCGACACCTACACAACCAAAGACGGGGCCGCACATGAGTTCGATACTCTAGAGTTTCTCGCTGATCCGATTAATCTCTGCCGAAACATCATAACCATCATCGCCACATCTTCGAACGGCTACCAGAGCTTAGCTACTTATAAAAAAGGAATTGATCTTCCTAGCCCTAAAATTCCACGCGCCGTAAAATCTGCATTCATGATAGAGGTAGGCCCTAAGCGCAGAATCGAGATAATACTGCAAATTGCCGAGAGATTGGCAGGACTTTGCCTCTGATGAACTCGACTGTCATCTTTTGGGGTGCCTATCTACACAGTATCCAATCATCAAGCCCACCACCTTCTTTCGCTACAAAGGGATCCTTGGTGCTCACTAGCTGCGACATCAACGTATATGCCACTAATAACTCTTCATCACACCTTTGCTTAGAACAGCCCGCTTCAATGATTGTGTTAAGCAAACTCTGGGCAAAATCCGGGATAACAATCAGCATTCTAACAAAGGCGGGCTTAGTACCAATAGTTAAACAAAACTCGATACATTCTGAACTGGTAAGTTCTTGTTCTATGATTCGAGAATCCTCAAAGGACCTGCCTCCAATCTCAATAAGCTGCTTGAACTCATTCGGTTTCAGCGGTCGAGGATCGCCCTCTCCTGTCTGAGTTATTGGGCAAAAAAGGTGCTGCGTTTTTGGCGCGAAGTTATTAAGATATTGAGGATCTATATATTGTTTCTGCGGGGCATGCTCTGCGATTACCAAATCAGGCCGTAGCGATGCGCTCAAGATTTCGTTGACCAGACTGAGATCTCTAACAATAGGAAAGCTTTTTGTGAAGCGTTCATTAAGCTCCAAAATTTCAGCTCGTCGTTGCTCAATCTTTTTAACGGAGTCCGCAAGTACTAGCTCGATTGCTTTGCCTTCGGAAACACCTAGACGGGATTGACTTTGCTGTGTCTGCGGCATCTGCAATTCCTTTTCGGATAACTATTTAAAGCGCGGCGGACCCTCGCACCTGCACTCTCTTTATTGTCCGGCATCTAATGCAAGGCGAATAAACTCGGTCTTTGCCGAGCCCATTTGCCAACTGTTGCTTCTACGCGGCATTTCTCCCCCGTAGTGCGAGATCTTTTCGAAGTATATTCCGGAATCGAAATTTATTCGACCTCTCATTGGAACAGATCTAAGAAAATTAATCCACTTTCACAAAGTATAATATTCTCAATAAAGGAGTGGAAAACCAATCACTTTTTTGTAAGTAGTTGAAGTCGGGGGGCGGACGGATGGTGGTGCAGGTGGAGCAACCAAGACTGAACAGATAAGCCCGAAATGGGGAGTCTGTACCAAGGATAGCAGTAAAATCAATTAATTTTCGAATCATATCAAAAACTGGGCGTTTATGGGCGATTTTGATAGTCGGTGCGTGCTTTTGCTTTTAACCAGCTGCACCATTTACTCTCCTATTCCGAGAGGAGTCATTCTCTCTCATTCGTTCGGATAGATGAGAATTTGGAGGTGGATTTAGTAATCGGGCGTCCAGGGTTGCCGACATATCTCATTGAGACTAAATCTACCGATCGAGTTCATGAAGCTCATGTGAGGTCAGTTAAAAAGTTCTCCCCGGAGATAAAGGGCTCGGTGTCTGTGCTACTTTCGCGAGATCCGATATCAAAAAATATCGATGGTGTAAGCTGCTTTGAGTGGCGTCGCGGATTGCGGGAGATCGGGATTGTGAGTTAGGGAAGGCCGGCAAAACCCCTCCCTGCTGCGAAAGCGGATCTTGAGTCGCTCTTCGAGTTTTCGAGATGGGAAAAAATCCTCAATGTATCACAGGGGATACACTTGCGGTTTTTTCCCATCTCGAAAAT
>JBIKWQ010000069.1:0-18460 GCA_044356215.1 Bdellovibrionota bacterium
CACTTTGGCTTTTGAATTTTCGGTGCTCACCCTGACGGTGCCAGGGTTGCGCTCCGAAAAATTCAAAAATCCTGCGTGCTTTTGAGCATCTGCACCATTTTCATCCTCCTTAACTGCTCTTTTTAGGATCATCAGCCGTCTATAAGCGACGAGAATCAGGGAAAAAATGACCGTAAAACTTAAGAGCGTCTATCGCAGCCATACCTGCGCTGACTTACGCGCATCAGATGCGGGCGAAACAGTAACTCTATCAGGCTGGGTCCTCCGTAAGCGTGATCACGGGGGAATAGTATTCGTTGATCTACGCGATAATTACGGCCAAACGCAGGTCGTCTTTAATGATGCCGGATTAGCTGAGATTCAAAACATCAGGGTCGAGTCTGTCATCAAGGTAACCGGCATCGTTAAGCAGCGTGACGCGGCGATGGTAAACCCAAAGATCCCAACGGGAGAGGTTGAGATACACTGCACCGCGCTTGAGCTCTTATCTGCTGCTGACGTTCTGCCGTTTCAGATCGCTGAAGATGACAAGGCACCTGAGCCAACAAGGCTTACATACAGATTTCTTGATCTAAGAAGGGATAAAGTTCACGAAAATATACTCCTGCGATCAAAGGTGATCCGAAAGATCCGAGAGGTGATGCATGGCTTGGGGTTCTCTGAATTCCAAACGCCAATCTTGACCAGCAGCTCCCCAGAAGGAGCCCGTGACTTCTTGGTCCCTTCAAGATTCCATCCGGGTAAGTTCTTCGCGTTGCCGCAGGCGCCGCAGCAGTTTAAGCAGCTCCTGATGGTTTCAGGGTTTGATCGTTATTTTCAGATCGCTCCATGCTTTCGAGACGAGGACCCGCGCGCGGATCGTTCTCCAGGAGAGTTTTATCAGTGCGATATCGAGATGTCCTTTGTTGAGCAAGAGGACGTATTCGCGGTAGGTGAGACGTTACTGCATTCTGTGTTTCAGAGCTTTGCAAATGAGCACGTAACTCCCGCACCTTTCGTCAGGTTCACCTATGATCAGTCCTTGAGTATGTTCGGATCTGATAAACCAGATCTTCGTAATCCTCTAAGGATCAAGGATGTCTCGGCTGCGTTCGAGGGAACCGAGTTCCAAGTTTTTAAAAACGTGTTAGCTGAAGGGGGTGCTATTCACGCGATAGCTCTTCCAAAGATGACAGCTCCGCCAAGAAAATACTTTGATGACACCATCGAGCTATTTAAGAAGTGGAGTGGGCAGGGGGTAGCTTACATCATCGTCGAGCAGGCCGGTTGGCGCGGTTCAGTGGCGAAGTTCTTCTCGCCAGATGAGCAGTCGAAGCTATCTCAGTTGCTCTCGCTTGAGGAAGGCCAGATAGTCTTCTTTGGTGCCGGCAAATCAAAGTTTATCCTGCCGCATTTAGGAAGATTGCTATCTAAGTTCGCCGATGATTTCTCGTTGCGTAGTGGCGGTTATCACCTCTGCTGGGTAACTGATTACCCGATGTATGAGTACGACGAGGATGCCAAGGGGCTGGTGTTTAGCCACAATCCATTCTCTATGCCTCAAGGGGGAATGAAAGCGCTTTGTGAGCAGGATCCGCTCTCAATTAAGGCATTCCAATACGACATAGTTTGTAACGGCTACGAATTAAGTAGCGGAGCGATCCGCAATCATCAGCCGGAGATTATGTATAAGGCTTTTGAGCTCGTTGGATACTCCAAGGACGAGGTAGACGCAAAGTTTGGCGGGTTGATTAAGGCCTTTAAATTTGGAGCTCCGCCCCACGGTGGGTTTGCCCCGGGGATAGACCGAATAGTTATGTTGCTCGCGCAAGAGCAGGCTATTCGGGATGTTATAGCTTTCCCTATGTCTCAGAGCGTCGAGGACCTAATGATGGGTGCTCCGAGTGTTCCAAGCGAGAAGGCGCTTAAAGAAGCGCATGTTCGGGTTGTGATGCCTGAGGTGCTTGGGAAGGTGGGGTAGGTAGCGCCTGGGAGAGTACGGGATAGCGGCCCAAGGCGGGCTAGAAGCGTGAGCTGCGAGCAGGCTCCAGGTCACACGGAGCGCGGCGCTCCAGCGCCGCTAGTTGGTACTTTTGCGATGATTTAAAACTAGCTTTCTCGACACTTGGCCGGACCTGTAGATAGTGTTAGGATGTCGCCGTTGTGAGTCCGAGTGATGACCCACCTTCGCTAAAGCTACGGTGGGTTTTTACAGGGGTGACACTCTTTTGCCCGAGTGATGAAATGGTAGACATACAGGACTTAAAATCCTGGGGGAGAAATCCCGTGTCGGTTCAAGTCCGACCTTGGGCAGTCTAATCAATCACTTACGGTCACTTTCTTTTAAGGCTCGTGTTACTGGTTTCATTCTCACCAAACCGTCCCGACGTTCAGACAATCAACTAACCATCATTCTCACTCATTCTCATTAAGGTTCGCACAAATAACTCCGATGTTCTCATCGTTGAGGAGCGAACTAAGATGACTGAAGCTACGTTACATCATGTGTGCGAAGGGGCTGTCGTTCTCTATAAGCGAAACGGTAGCAATACAGAGTGCTGGTATGCACGATTTAAGAACCCCAAGACGGGTAAATGGAAGAAGTTCAGCACCAAGGTCACCGACCTCGAAAAAGCGAAGCAGGTGGCTCAACGACAGTTCGATGTGCGAGTCGAGCTAATCAAGAACAACATCGACATCGACACGAAGCGGTTCTCATACGTCGCTGATTACGTCACCAAACAGCATCAGGCTGATATCGAGGCTGGTACTGGCAAGAAGACCTACGAAGACTACATCCGTGTCATCAATCGCTTCAAACAGTTCTTTGGAAACAAGTATATTGGCAATATCACCTATCAAGACCTCGTTGAGTACGACCAGGAACGTACTCGAAAGCTAGGCAGAAAAGCCAAACAATCAACGGTCAATCTCGCAAACGTCGCTCTTACCAAGGTATTCAAGACAGCCATTGAAAAGGGCTGGATGCACCAGTCGCAAGCTATATCGTTCAGAAACGACGGGAAGAAAGGGGAGCGACGACCTTACTTTGAGCTGCACGAATATCAAAAGCTTTATAGGTTCATGCGTGAGTACGTAAAGCTCACAACCAAAGACAGCCCTCAAGGGGGCGTTAAGAACCAGACGCTCATGATTCGAGAGCTGATGCGAGATTACGTGCTGTTTCTGGCGAATACAGGCTTACGGCACGGCACAGAGACCAAGAACCTTAGGTGGTGTTGACGCCGGCCAAAAACCGCATCTAAACGCCGACGATAAACGCCGACGATAAACCCCGACGATAAACCCCGACGATAAACACCGACGACAAACGCCGGTGAAGATGCTTTTTAATGACTTTGAGTTTGGCATGTGTGAATTATCGAGAGCGAGGGGACGGCGGAAGTAAGGGGGTCGATTGTTCAGTGAGCATGGATGATAGCAAGTTAACGGTAGCAATGAATGAGAGGCGCTGCACCCGCATGACTATGTCGATAGTGTTATAATTTCGTTGACAAGTGAAGCAGCGAGCTAGGTTGGTGGCTGAGTTAATCGCTGTATTGAACTCTCCGCAGTCTGGGCAGACGAATCGAAGAAATCCCTCGCGATGTTTGGTGGGTAGTTCCAAGTAGTCGCTTATCACAGTCACTATCGAGACGTGATTGCGCAAACGATAGAGCTGAGAGGCTGATACCCGCATCAAGCTTTTCTTTCCTTAAGAGTATTTGTTCTTAGAGCCTCACGTGCTCGCGCGTCTTTGAGCCTAAATGACTCATTAACATCGATGGTGAAGATCTCGGAATAATGAATGAGCCTATCAACCATCGGCACCAGACAAGCTGAGCTGGGGAAGACCCCATTCCATTGACTAACCCCTAGGTTTGAGGTCAACACTATCGGTTTGCTTTGATAACGACGTGTAACCAGCTCAAAAAGGTGCTCGGCGTTGGAGGTGCTTGGGTCAAAATACCCCAGCTCGTCAATCACTAAGATATCAGGACGAGCATAGTGCTTCAGACGAGCGGCAAGCGCGGAGCCGGTTCGCTGCTCAGCAAGATCATGTAACAGAGCGCTCGCTGAGATAAACAAGCTGGTGTATCCCTGTAACACCGCATGGTGGGCAAGGTTCTGCGCTATCATGGTTTTGCCGGCGCCACTGGGACCGACAAGGATTATGTTGGTTGCATCAGCTATGAACTCTAAGCTAAAGAGCTCCTCAATTCGGGCGCGGTCGATCTCTTGTGGGTGCGACCAATCGAAGTCAGCCAGTGGTTTGAAACGTCCAACTCTGCTACGCTTTGTTCGTCGCTCGAGACCACGTTTTGCGCGCGCCTGCTCTTCGCACTCAATCAGCTTTGGTAACCAATCCGCCGCGCCAAGCTGTTCCCAGTGACTAAGTACACCGTAGAGTCCCAATGCTTTAGCTTTTTCCTTGAGTGAATCATAATTATTTTTTGCCGCCATATTATTCCTCCCCGTTTTCTTTCTTGTTTGTTAATTGCTCATACTGTCCAAGTTCATGTTGTTTTACCGGCGTAAGGTCATGCCTGAGCGCGTGGTCAGGTAATGCCAGAGGGAGAGCGGCTGCTTTTCCAGCTTTAGCTCTCCGGGTCTCTAAACGCTCGGTTATGGAAGAAATAGTGTATTCCCCTTGCTGTAGCGCATCCTGAATGGCGCTGGTGAGTTCTAAAGCCCCATACATCTCAAGCAGCTTGCGCAAGGAGCGCTTAGCATCCAGCATTGAGTAGTCTTGCTCACTCATGCCATCAAAGAGATCTTTTACTGATGAGCCGAGGCACCGCACTAAATCATCAATGCTGTTGTCGTTACTGGCGAGACGCTTATACTCCCGGAGTTCACTGATATGTGCCGGATTGTCGTAGCGTTTACCTTTGGTGTAGTGCCTTGCGTGAGTAGCGATTGTTTCTGTTCCGGATACAATACGCACTGATTCCTCAGAGGCGAAGACGCTCACTATCGTATGCACGTAGTGGAACGGTACAGAGTAATCGTTTAGGTCGAACCTAACGTAGGGGGTCTTGCCTATAGAGACGTCTCTACGCTCTTCGCACGGGTAAAGAGGCTCAGAGAGGGGCACTAGTACCTCGCGCTCTGAGCGGAGCGCATCGTGGACCTTTAGTGTCTTGTCATCCTGCCAAGCACGCTCAAGCGATACAGTGTCGCACCAGACGAGCGCTTGCTGATTAAGATCCTCTATATCCTTAAACTTTCTACCGGAAAAAAAATTATCCCGCACGTATCGAATAGCTCTCTCCGTGCGCCCCTTCTCATTACCCCGAGCTGGTGCGGCTACCCTAATCGAGAACCTTCTGTGCTGGGCGTAGCTCACTATCTGGGGATTTAGCTTAATAGCGCTCCCGATCCTTTCAAGAACAACGCTTTTCAAGTTGTCGTACAGGCAGTGTTTCGGCGCTCCTTGAAACCAGCCGAATGCGCTTTCATGACCCCGAAGAAAGCAGCTCATGGACTGAGAGACAAAAAAACGGATAAAGATAGCTCTTGAGTAGGAAAGCGTCATGACAAACGCCACGAGGGGACGCCTATGCCCCTGGAAATAAATCGAATTAAAGTGCCCCCAGTCAACTTGAGCTTCCTCGCCTCTTATGCGGTCAAGCCGCAAAAATGCCTCTCTGCGCTTGGGGCGAATCTCTTTGATGAGGGAGCGAAACTGAGATATTTTCCCACGATATCCGCGAGAGGTAACCATCATAAAGAGACGCGTCGCGGTTAAGGTTGGATAGGTTTTGAGTGTGTGGTTGATAAACGGCAGATGCTCATCGATGAGCCGCGGCCGGGAAGCTTTCGTAGGGATACACCCGTCTTGCGTTAAGGCGCGTCTTACCGTGGTTGCGTGTAGGTTGAGTTGGCTAGCTATCGTTCCAACTCGCCACTTTTCGACGTGGTAGAGTCGAAGTATCTCAGCCTCTTGTTCTTTGGATATAGTCATTTGGTGCCTTTGGAATCTTCTGTAAAGTATTTAAGCGCGTGAATCCATTGCTCAATGCTCCACATCGGCAACACTGAGCTAGGCACTTCCCGCCATGCAATGGGGCAGACTCTGGATGAAGGCTAGGTTGATTGGAACCCTGATGAGTCACTCTTTGAGTTTTTTTTCTGTAATGCCGCTGTCTTTTGCAATGATTATCTCTGCCGGTAGGGGTCTCCTGGTAGCGCCTGGAAGCACTGCCAACTGTCTTGCGCCTGCTAACAAGGGAGCATTCCCGGGAGCAGTATCGATTGCCCCTGTCACAAGAGCGACAAATCACGCACATTTTGCCGCAGCGATGGCATGTAAATCGCCTAAAACTATTATCTAAATCGTCAGCGCTAATTTTCCCCCCAATATGCTGGATTAGCTCAGGGGTTCATGTATCCTTGTACCTACGTGGTCTTCTTGGCCCCGAGCTGGCGCGGCAGGGTTTATGCGTCCAAAATACACAAGCTCCGCCGCGCCCTTTTATTCTTACGCGCTTCGTGCCTGCTACTCAAAATTATTTGCCCCCTTCAAAGCCGCTGCGGGGTACGGCGGGGTACGGTTCTTACAAACCTTTGGCGGGGTACCGCTGTTCAATTGTCATCGGCGTTTAGATGCGGATCTTGGCCGGTGTTAACAGGTGGAAGCACATTTCTGAAACGACGATGAATGGACAGAAGTACATCGTCATCGCCCTTGAGAAGGGAAAGACAGGTAAACGCACCATCGTCTGTCGTCACAGTGTCAGAAAGTACCTAGTTCGCATCAAAGACCGATTTGCACATCTCAAAGAGCGACAGCTAGGGCAGATGCTTGATATCGATGAGCTTGTATTTCGATGTCGTGATGGCTCAGTGCCGAAGGACTTTCACGGAGCGTTCAGAATCATGCTTGAGAAGGCGAAGCTGCTTAACGACGTCAATGGGTCTCGACGGTCTCTATACTCGCTACGACACACCTATGCGACCTTCCAGATTATCTACAACAGACTCGACCTGCATACCCTAGCGAAGAATATGGGGACGTCTATAGCGATGCTGGAGCGGCATTATTCGCATCTGGAGGTGCTGCATAGGGCTGAGGCGTTGGCCGGCAAAGCGGAGCAGGGGAAACCACGGGGTAAGGGTAGGGTAACGGAGACTCGAATCATTGAGCTTGGGGGCGAATCTGAGGGCTTTGGCGGGGATTTAAATGATTCTCCAGATAGAACGTGTGATGTTCTTACTGCTCAAAAATCCTTAAAGGCCTCAGACCGCTAGTCTCATCTAATGCCCCGCAGTAAACAGAAGTTCTCAAAGACTTTAGGCCCGACCCCCTTTATCGGAAGAAGCATTTCTTTTAGCTTTTCCTTGTTGCCTTCGGCACAAAACTGATCGAAGTTCTTCCCATTTTCCCCGGACAGCTTGGCCGCCATGTCAAAAAGCCATATTCAGGTCGTTATGCTGAATTCCTCAATCATTCGATACAGCCTCAAAGATGGACCCAGCTACCTTCGTGTATTCTGTCTCATGCAGTACCGTATCAAAGAGACCAATGCTTTCTCCCTCATGACGATTGACACCGGCATAGGCGAGACTAGAATCTTCGTACCTTTTGAACTTGTAAACGGCATCATTCATGAGTGCGCTATTAAAGACCCCAAGGCTCACTAAAAGCTCGAAGTCTTTGATCGTCATTCCACACACCTTCTTGAACAGCCCTGGCTCAAGTTGCGTTATTACATCTTTTAGGGATCTCTCACGGTTGTCGGTGAGATACATGAATATTGGAATGCGAGTTGCAAATTTAATCAGCTTCTCCTGAATCTGCTTGCGAAGGTTTTTGTACTCTTTCTCTTCTTCCGAAAGTTTTCTTCTCTCTCTCTCGGTTAAATCACGGTCATTTGATTCCTTCTTTATTTTTGAGACTGAATCGGATTTGTTAATAATAGTCTCTATTTCCTGATTAAGATTTCTGAATCCCTCAATACTCATAAGAGCTTTCATTGCACGTTCATCATCCATCAGCCGCTGCAATGTTCTATTGTCAACATTTACCAGCAATGCACTTTCCCACCTTCTTGCAAGTAGAGTTGCAGTGGTGCCACTTAATGCCATGTCGAGGATGCCTGCCGCATCAACTTCTTTCATCGAACTGCCGTCATAGGCAAGAACAGGCAAGAAACTGATGAACTCCTCCACTTTCTTTTCGGGATTCTGCTCATCAATACTCAGTCTGCAGCTGTACTCAGCGATCTGCCTGAGTGCTCTTTCAGGAGCGAAGTCGAAAACATAGCACTCCTCTTTGAGAATAATCTCTTTATTGGGATTCAATTTATCTGGATTCTTTATGGTCCATGGTGTCTGTACCCTGAACGCCGCCTGAAAATAGGTCTCAGGTGACGAACAGCTTCTTAGCATCAATATTCCAGACCACGGCTTGACGGAAATGCCAGTGGTGAGTTTTCCGCACGATAACGTGATCGTCTTGGTTTTGAGCGGATCTTCCATTTTCTTGAACAAAGGAGGTAAGGCTTTTGCTCCAATACCGGCTTCTTTGCCAGCTGCAACGATAACTTCGTAGTCCTGATAAAACCTATTCTGACGCTCAAGAAGTAAATTCTTCATAGCATGGCATGATGCTACCGTTGGTAGGAACCAGAGAGTGTGAGATAGGACCTTCAAAAGTCGCACATCAGAAAATGGCATTGGGGGTTTTTTTGCTCCCAGCTTGAGATTATCGACCGTAGTCTCAAGGAACGAACCTCTAATAAGATCAAGCCACTTCTGCACCTCATTTTCGTAGGTGAATGCAGCCAAATCACCATCCCCCTCGGCAGAAAAGAACGTGTTGAGGTCAAACTGGTTAAACTCCCCTTGCATCGCAACTTCTCGAATTGCATCGGGAAGCTGATAGGTGAGGAGTACCATTCGAGGGAGTGACGAATATGGATTGCCTGCACCATCCCAATTCTCTTTCGCACGTTGCTCGTCGGAATAAGTCCAGTTGAATATCTGCTCTTCGATGAACTCACCTGACTGCAACGCACGGAAGGGCGTCCCAGAGAGATAGAGATAATGGTCCGTGGTTATCGGAAGAATCGACTCTTCAAAGTCAGCTACTCCTATTCCTTGCGCATAATCTTGCTCCTGCTTACTCTCCGCCTCAAAAAGATCTTTGGCATTCTCACGCCATGCACCATAGTGATACTCGTCAAAAATGACGCAGTCCCAGTTTATGGTATGGACCCATTCATTCTTTGTCTTTAGGCCACCAGTGCTCTTATTTCTGCCTAAGTAGTCTTGAAAAGATCCAAAGCAAACAAACGCACGTCTTCGATCAATCTCCTCGTAGTGCAGACCCCCAGGAGAAATAAACTGCCATTTTTCAAAATCAATATGAGTTTTGAGATCTTCCTCCCAGGCACTTTGGACGGCTGGCTTAAAGGTAAGTACAAGAACCCTCTTCCAGTTCATTTTCTTTGCCAACTGGTATGCTGCGAAGGTTTTTCCGAAACGCATCTTGGCGTTCCAAAGGAAATGTGGTACTTTATCAGAGTTCTCCTGCTTAAATCTTTTAAAGTACAAGGCTGTCTTTTCTACAGCTTCTATTTGCTCAGGTCGTAAGTCAAAGTTGAGATGTCTGCTCTCGTAGTTCGTTTGGCCATTGCGGACAGCAATTACTGCCGCTTTGACCTGTTTTACTTCACAGTGAAACCACTCACCGTCAGGATTCGCTATTCCCTGACTTTTTAAAAATCTGTGAATGTCTCGGTCAGTGAAGGAACCACCATCGTTTCGCATGGCGGAGGCTTCAAAAACAATTTCATACGGTAAAGGTCCTGGTCTCTTAGTTGGGTACTGTTGAGCAACCCGCTCTCGCACATCTCCGGTTGTGTAACCGATCTTGAGCAGGCCTTTGTATTGGGGATTCGTATCCTGATACGCATATACAGAGGGAGTTGCCTCGGGACGAGTAGGAAAGAAGTCTTTAGACATTAATCGACTCCATCGGTCGTACTATTGAATCGATGAATGAAATTTCCTCGTTAGTAAGACCATACTTCTTCACCAGCTTTCGGTCGGTCCATTCGGAAGAGAAGTCCTGTAACGGAACAAACGAATAAACTTTCTTCATGCAGTCTTGCGTGTTCTTCTGAAGCGTTACAAGAAAATGAAAAAATTTCGTATTCACGTAACTAAGAACATTTTCACACTCACTCTTGGATCTGAAAGGCCCTACCAGTAGGTATGTTTCGGTGCAACATGAATTGGGTTCACAATATAGGGGCTTTATAATATCTGTCTTGCTATCACCTGTTCCAACCGCTTTTGGTACGATAAGTTTATGCTCATCAACGCTGTCTAGTCGTCGTGTTATGTCTCCTCGGTTAACGTATTCAATTCTTCTGTTCCCATAGAGCTTTACGGCTCCAGCGAAGGGAGTCTTTGACCCACTATAGTTAGTCGTAAAACCGAAGGGCTTCTTGGTGCTGACAATCGAATCAAAAGTAGGTTCATTCCTAGCACGAATTTTATGCAATATCGGAATGGCATCATTGTATCTAATTACAATGTCACAGTTTTTCTCTTTCAAAGGTCGATCTGAGCTAGACACTACTTCATTGCCACTGTGCGTCAGGAAACAAACGTTGCCAGTGTAGTTTTTTTCCCATAAGAAGTAGCAAACTCCGCCCTTAATCTCGACTCCAGGAAAACAATCGGAGGCATTTGGGAAGTCGTGTAGATATTTGATATGATTGTCGTTAATCATTCGCTCTCTAAACTCGTCTAGACCCCATCCCCCTGCAAACCATCGGGAGGGAATGATCATGGCAAGAAAGTTAGGCTTCATTTTTTTGGCTTGATCAACGAACAGATGATAAAGAGGCTTTGCTTGCGCACCATTATCTTCACCAGCCGTAGAGAGCTGATAAGGAGGGTTACCTATGATTACATCAAATTTCATGTTGAATATCTCCTGCGGGTTGATAGTGTGTACAAATTGGTATGCATGGGATTCAAATTCAGAGCCTCGCTCGTAACCTTTTTCGCTAGCTCCACAAAAGCTACACCTTCCGCTTTCCCAGGAGTGAAAGGTCGAGACGTAACGAATATTGCCCGTATCATCACTAAAATGACTGCACACGGAATATTTTCCATTCGCCTTTTTGGAACAATAGACACTTCTCCTCGACAGTAAGGCCGTCAATTCGGTAATTGCAATTCCGTACAGCTGCTTTGTATATATATGATCAAGCCGTGCTTGCAGGTCTGGAATCTCTTCACGCAAACCCTCTATAAGTCTCTTTGCAATCTCTCGAAGGAATACGCCGGACTTACAGGCTGGATCAAGGAACGTTGCTGTCTTGTCTTTCCAAAGTTCGGCCGGTAAAAGGTCAAGAATCTGGTTTGCTAACCCTGGAGGAGTGAAAACTTCATCATTGCTTAAGTTAGCAAGGCATGTGAGCACATCTGGATTATAGTTAGCCTCAATCTGCATCTGCCACCTGCAGGAAATGAATTAAAGGATACTCTTTTGTTGGGCTGGGCATGAAAACATCGTCGCCAAGGTCGGAAAAAAGGGGCAGATCTCTCATTCCAGCGTGTTGAAGCAGATTTTTGAACGAGAAGTCTCTACGTTTCAGTTGACTGCCATTAAACGGAGACCATTCAGAGAAAACGATTGGCCTAGGGATAGGTCCAACTGTCATAAGAGTCAGAGCATCACCCCATTCGATGTTTCTACCGAGAATAAATTCTGCGGACCGGATACAATCGCTCTTTATGGAAGCTCTAAACATGGCCCTATAGTGATCGATGAAAAGCGAGAGAAGTCGTTTCCGACACCGCTCCACATTATCTTCAAGAATATCGATCCCGTAGATGCTTGATACAGCAAGGATGGCGTACCGTTCGTAATCAAGTTGGCTTCTACTATATCGACTCTTTACTATTGCCAATTTGCGGCTTAAGACTTCCGCTAGGAAGTTGCCAGTGCCACAAGCTGGTTCTAAAAAGCGAGACTCAATACGCTCGGTCTCTTGACTGACCAGGTCGAGCATCTTATTCACGATAGTCTTGGGGGTGTAGACCTCCCCGTGATCACTGACTCGTTGCCGCGAAACGACTAGTTGCTCTTCTTCTAATTTTGCAGGCTGTTCGTCGGTCATTTAATTCCTACGTGCTTTCTTGGGTAATTCTGATGCGCCACCCGAAGTCACCCATGAATCAACTTCGGAGATCTTGAATCTCCATAGTCTTCCGACCTTGTGAGCTGGCATGTCTTTACGCTCTAGCCATTTATAGATGGTCAACGCCTTTACGTTGAGGTGGTGTGCTATTTGCTCAACCGAAACCCATTGTTCGACAGCTGTGTTGCGTTTTGCTTCCCTATTCAACATATAGGTCTTTGTCCAATTCGTACTATCAGGTACTACCTGGGTTAATTGAAACACACGAGAAAAGACTTTACAACGGGTAATCCATCAGATGGTATAGGTCTAGCGGCCTGGTCGACCTACTGCTTAAGAGCCTTCTCTATCGCAGCCAATTCGTCTGCCACTCGATAGAGGAATTGCACGACCTCAAGGTGCTGTTCGTGCTTGGTAAGAACGATATTGATGTGGATCTCCATGCCGTCTTGGTTGATGTCGTATAGCTTTGAGAGAGACGGTGTCTGCGTGCTTTCATGGATGTTGGATTCTCGTTTATGGAACTGTTTGAACTTTAATAGGGCCATACGTCATCTCTCCGCTGTAAGGGTGGTCGCTCATCCAATCGAAACGTCACTCACTGCTCCACAATAACAACTAGAACATCTCGATAATCTTTTATTGCTACATCAAGCTCTCGTATCACCTTGGCTCGCAATCGTTGCTTATTGGATGTATCCAATGCTCGCTCGATCTCATGCAGGTATAGTGCCTTGGGCTTTGTCTCTGAGAGCTTTCTGGCAGCTTCTTGTTTTGTGGTTTTTGACATAGATCCTCGTTTGCATTAAAGGCGATACCCCGCACTAGTAGTCACGCTCATGAAGATATTTATCGAGCTTTCGTTTCGTGGCTTTCAGTGATTCCTGCTGTTGAAGGAAGGCGTCGAGACTAAGAAGCTCTTCATCAATCTTGGCTTTGAGAAACATTCTTATCAGGGCTAGTCGTGTAATGCGTCTTGATTGTGCCAGGGTGTTCAGATCTTCTATCCATTCAGGTTAAGGTAAGAGTCTTAGCTGAGTGAATTTGGGCTTCTTTATAGACATCACCTTTGCTTCCTTAATCTCTTTTATTTTGTATCTTCACTGTATAGCTATTTATAGGGGCTAGAAGTTCAAAAGATATCCTAGAAGCATCGTGATTCTCACGATGACGGTCTTCGCTCGTGGGTTACTTAGAGATCTATTTTTAAGATTCATTTAAACCGTCATAGCGTGCGGTAGTTTGGAGATACACTTCGCCCGTTAAGGGCGAAGTGTTCGACGTGCGTATAGCTCATCGATACATTGTGTTTGCACGTAGCTCCTTGTGAGAGCGAGGGCGGTTGGGCGGTCTCCTCGTAAGTGCAGCTCGCTGGCATCCCAGCGGCAAGTCATCTCAAAGCTAACACAACGACCTTGAGAGCTTTGCGAGTTCCAAGTGTGAGGATAGCTCGCATCGTGATGGAGGTAAGGGGCTCGATAGTCACACGCCTGTTTCTAACAAGGCCCACCTGCACTTCGCAGTCGTATGAGTTCAATCGGCGACGTTGCACGATCAAGGGAGGTATGCCCGTGCGTTTGTATGGGGTCGCTATGTTTAGCAAAGAGCGTCGAGCTTCTTTGCCTCGTTCTTCCCTAGTTGAACTGATTCGTTTTGAGCGAGATCGGATTGAAGTCAAAATGTCCCGTGTCCCCGTATCTGGCTAGCAGTTGATCTCGAAAAAACTTATAGGGAAAGGGCTCAGGGCGCATCTTTAATAAATGGCTAAACCGCGCAAGAATGTAACCTATTGTTATCTGGTTGAGTTGCGGTCCGTTGTCGACGCAGTAATGAAGAGGCAACTCTCTAAGAGTTTTTCCGATTAACTAAGGGGAAACATGAACGAAGAGAAAGTTAAAAATCTGTTATTGTTCTTCGCGCAGAACATCACCTCGTTGCCTATAACGAAGGCTATGAAGCTTTTGTTCTATGCCGACTTCGTATGCTTCGCGGAGACTGGAGCTTCGATCACAGGACTCGATTATCACGCATGGGATCAGGGACCAGTTCTGCCGACAGTCTATAGACGAATAGCTAAGGGAAGGTTTGATTGTATCCATCTTGAGAAGTTAGGTCGAAGTCATTTGGTCAAGCCAGTGCCAGGATGTAAAGCGGATCTTGCAGTGTTTAGTGCTACCGAGCGTGAGATCATCGAGCGCATTCTTAGACAAGGTCGCGATGTTGGTGCGGGTGTTCTGTCTGAGCAGACTCATCGAGAGCTACCGTGGACCAAGACAGAGCTATACGGAAAGATTAGCTACGAATGGGCGCCACTTCAGGCTACGGTAATGAGGGGTAGTGACACCCCCGCCGATGATGAGATTATTATGGATATAATTGAAAGGAATCCTGCGCTGCAACACTGCTTCGAGGCAGGTTTAGAGGATTGGTTCGAGGCTACTGTTTCGGACGATGTCGATGATCTTTTGGATGATAGCGAGATGACCCCCGTGCATTGGGAAAAGGGTATTGGATGGGTCGAGGGTCGTTAGTTAGGCGCGGATCGCAAAGGATTACCATCATCTGCGCGCCTCGGCGCGTTATCTGTGCTGCTCTTCTTAAGTCTTGCCATTTATGCCCTGTTATTATTGAGCAATTACAATAAATTGCCTCGACGTATTCTAATTAAGAGCATAAACCTAGAATAAGGCCAGTGCTTATTCTAAAGTCTTAGTATAAGAAAAAAGACCGGCAGTGATATGATAATTACAGATTGGTACAATTTAGGGATCGATCTTAGGGAAAGAGGCTCGTAGCGATAAGGGAGTCGGAGGACATCGCAGTATGAAGAACGGGGCAGTTAGTATTATTTCAGCGATGGCGCTACTAATGACTTGTATCTCTGCTTCGGAGGCAGAGCCGCACACATTCACCTCAAGGGACTACATTGAATACTTCATATGGTTTTCCCCGCGTGGGTCGGAAACTCCGAAAAAACCCAAGCTACTAAACATCCGAGTCGGAGACATGCAGTACTGGTATGCGGAATACTTTCCATGGGTAAAGCGGGTTCCGTCGCAAAAACAGGAGTTATGGTTATCAACCCCACGCGGCTCGATCGATATCAATAGAAACGATAATGAGGGGCTGGTCGTGACGCGCGAGACTTACAAGCCCTTCGGTGCGGGAGGCACCAAGCTCCTTGATGTGCGCTTTGAGGGAGCACGTTGTCGTGACGCAGAAGGGGTGGAGTCCACATGCTCAGTCACGCTTTTGTTAACGACAGATGGACCTGATCGGGGCGTCAAACGCCGATCTCGCACACTGCGAATCACTTCCTCAACAGGCTTATCGTTTAGGTACAAAAGCGTCGGATCCGACGGGGGGAAGCCACTTAATCTGCCCCTTTTGAACCGAACTCCATCCATAGTTAATTTCGCCTGGGAGGGGCGTCGGGGAGATGAGTAGTTAGCCTCAGATAGCCTTTGCTACGCCGCCACTGCGAGCCCTGTATCAGCGATACTTTAGAATCGTACTCATTGGCATGCTGTTCTCATTGAGGGAGTGCTCTTGTAGGTAGTTGAACCTAAATCAGCAGGTGCGGGTCTGAAAATGGCGCATCTACTCAAAATCACTGCGGCTTTTGAATTTTCGGTGACTTCGGCGAGCTCAGTCGAGTCGAGCTCGCCGAAGTCAGTCGAGTCGTGCCAGGGTTGCGCCTCAGAAAAATTCAAAATCCTTTGTGCTTTTGAGTACCTGCGCCATTTTCATCCTCCTTAACTGCCGAATCTAGGTTGAAACGAGACTGGAATCAGTTCGCACAAACTTCTTAAAATCCCGGGGGAGAAATCCCGTGCCGGTTCAAGTCCGGCCTTGGGCAGTCTGATTTATACAAAGTCCTCATCTCTTTTCGCACAACTTCAGGCCACCTTCTGACTCTCGGTGCCTCACGCGGCTCATACAAACAGACCCCGCCGACAAGTATTCTCCGTAACCTGTGAGTTACTTGGGAAGAAGGGCTTATGTTGACCTCAAGCATTAAACGTTCTGTTATAACGATCGCATCCTGTGCGGTGTTTCTGTTGGCTCTTTCAACGCAGGCACAAGCAGAGTCGGCAAAGGAGTTGCAAACCTCAGCTCGCCAAGCTTTGCAAAGTCTCTATAGAACCTCTCCTGGGGCTACTGCGTTGGGGCAGAAAGCGGCTGGTGTTCTTGTGTTCCCGCAGATCATGCGTGCAGGGTTCGGTGTAGGTGGGCATTATGGGAACGGAGTCCTGTTTAAGGGGAAATCAGCGGCGGGTTATTACAACACAACCGCGGCTTCATTTGGATTTCAGATCGGGGCTGAGACCTTCGGTTACGCGGTATTCTTTATGAGTCAGAAGGATCTCAGGTATCTCTCAAACTCAGCGGGGTGGGAGATAGGCGCGGGCGCAAGTGTTACGGTGCTCGACCAAGCGTTAGCTGAGTCGATCTCATCTTCAACAATTCAAGAGGGTATCTATGCCGCAGTCTTTGCCCAGCAGGGGCTGATGGGAGGTGTTTCACTCGAGGGAACAAAGATTACTCGGTATACGCCCAATAAATAACGCGCAAAGGCAGTTGTGTAACCATCCAGATAATCTATTCCTGTGAAGATGCACAGCCTCGGGAATTGATCGTTATTCTCTATTATACCTAATTGATAGTCGTTGATGGCGTCCTAAACAGCTGAGCCGTGAGACTTTTAGTTGTAAGGAATTTATTGCGTCCATGTCCGCTCCTCTAACTCCTGCTTTCCGTGGGTTTTTAGTAGATCGTCGATATACTCCCGGTAGTAATCTCCAACGGGGGAATATGCGCCAAGTTTATTTAGAAGAGCAGCCGGATCACATGGACGATTGAGCGGATCCAGCATCGCATGCACGATAGATCTCACCATCAATGGAATAAATATGCTGTAACTGCTGGATACGATATTCACTTTAGAAGTTAGATAGACCGGAGGAGTATGACCGGTGTTGTCAGATTTAATTTTTTCTTCGCCTCTATCGTTTATGCCATACCACAGCCTTCTTAGAGGGGCGGTCACGGCGATTCTCTTGCCGTTACTTAGATAGGATGCGTTCATTTTTACAGGCTTATAGGAAGAACCGGCTCTCAGTGTTGGGCCGGCGTAGATATCGCGAGTAGAAGCTACATGAATCGCAGGAATGGACCATTCTGCGGAGGCTGTATCGCTGCGTGCGCCTTCGAAAGCGACGTCTCCAATTGTTATGATCGCCAGATGACTCCTAAGTCGGGCCGACTCCTCAGATGAGAAACCTCGTCCGACTAACTCAAGCGCTAATTCTCGATCAAATGCGTTTAATACGATCGATCCAAAGCTGAACCCAAATAGCGTGATTTTCTTGAAACGATCTGCTGTCTGTGCCACAACTTCTTGACGCTCTGCAGCCTTGATTGATTGAGGGAGATTCAGATCCATTGGTAATAGGCGCTCCTGAATAAACGACCGCGCGACAAGCGCAGCCGCCTGCGCCAACTTGGATGATGCGCCATGTTGATAGAAATCAATCATGGTATCGTTAAACTGCGGATCCTCTAGTATCTTGCCATCGTAAAATGCCGAAGTGACGGGTGTGGAGTGTGTATGTAGCTCCTTTGTTACGAATCCGCAAAATCTCTCTGCTGCTTGCTGATTCAAGAGGTCCCTCCCTCCAAAGATAACTAGATGTGGAGGGTCGCCGGTGAGAGCGCGGGAAGGGGATGCAACTGCGCCTCGATCTAATTCAAAAAACTTCGTGGTCAAAGTCTGACAGTCGAATTGCGATGTCTCCTTTGCTGGCCTCGATTGGCCGTGAGAAGGAGAAATTTTCCCGAACTGATTCATGATACTCATTTACTCGGACGCGGCATAATGTGTCGTTATCCGCCTGAGATGGCGGCGCATTACAATACTGCTATAAAGGTACCACAAAGGTTCGATCTTAATAAAACAACCGCCTGCAACATCAGCCAGTGGGCCACCAATTGACCAATTTATAGGTCATCCTTCTCGCCCAGGCCCAAGCCGTCTGAATCCCTCTCCGCTGTGTAGGCGGCCACACAACTCAATGCGCCGCTGCTGAATGAGTCAATTAATATGGCGATATCACGAGATATTTAGCGATTCGTCGTTTACGACCAAGCTGCTATCAGTCAGATCCCTAAAGAGGATGGTTGGCCCTACTTTAGTCCGGAGCGGGGGTCTTCAATTCCAAAACGCAACACCCTACTTTCAAATAGCATTATACCCCGCCATAAATTCTTAACATACCCCGCCACCCCGCTTTTTTTATTAGCCTGAGAATCGC
>JBIKWQ010000009.1:0-59938 GCA_044356215.1 Bdellovibrionota bacterium
CCATAATTGCCCATAAAAGGGCCGTTCTCTGTGTCCTCTGCGTCCTCTGTGGTGATAAAGAACTGCGACGCCCTACATTTCCACTGAACCAGAAGCTTAATCCCAGCGGATATGGTATTTAGTCTCGGATATCGGGAACAAATACTATGTCAAACGCGGCTCTGAAATTCTCGACTACATTAACACAGGCTAATTACAGCCTAAACGTCGCTAATAACGATCTTACCGAACGCCAAAACCACTGGTGGTCTGAGCGTCGAATCCTGACACTTGCGTTAATTTTAGTAGGCTTTCAGATCCTAGACGGGGCGCTGACCTATTCTGGAATGAGCACTTTTGGAGTGCGTGCTGAGGGAAATCCTCTCTTAAGAAATTTTATGGAGCTGGTCGGTGTGCTACCAGCTATCGCTTTAACTAAATTAATCTGTATCGGGGTGGTGCTTGGACTCTGCTCTCAGGCTCAAAAGATCTCTTGGCTTCCCAAGGCCCTCACGGGTATCGCGGGAGTTTACGCGGTAGCGGCGATACTGCCTTGGTCAGTGCTGCTTTTGATGGGTTAGGGAAGCGAGGCAAAACCCCTCCCTGCTGCGAAAGCGGATCTTGAGCTGCTCTTCGAGTTTTCGTGACGAGAAAAAATCCTCAATGTATCTCAGAGGATACATCTCCGCCTTCGCTAAAGCTACGGCCGACGAGGCTTTTGTCGGACCAGACGTAGCCTTGGCGTAGTCTGGTGCGGTTTTTTCTCATCACGAAAATCGAATATCAACTCAATCTCCACCTTCTCGCTACGGGTAGGTTTTGCCTCGCTTCCCTAGCTCCCCCTGATAAATCTACCATCGCCGCGCGACTTTTAGTAGAATGACCAACTTATGCGTGTTACCAAATGGGGCGAATGTGGAATTTTGTGCGCGGTTTACCTAGCCGAAAGGTATGGCCAGGGAACTGTCGGAGCGCTTGAGATCTCTGAGAGCCAATCGTTGGATATTCAATACACTCAGCAGATCCTTCAACGTCTAAGAAAGGGCGGCGTAATAGACAGCGAACGCGGCCCACGAGGAGGCTACCGGCTAGCCCGCCTGCCGGAGCAGATCACGCTTAAAGACATACTATACGCCACTGAAGGCGATACATTTCAGATCATTTGCGACTACGCCCCCATACATCCAGACGCTGAGGATGGAGCTCACTGCGCCACGAAAGAGAGCTGCGGCTTGCACGGGGTGTGGCAGGACCTAAGAAGCGCTATAGATAAATTGCTTGAGCAGAAAACTTTAAAAGATCTGGTAGGGCTAAACAGCAAAAGCGCCGCTTCAGCATTGGTTCAGTTATCGCAAAAAGGGGCGCGTCAGTAACTTACAACGCCGGAACAAAAATATACTTATGCAGGCGGGCCTCGCCTCCTCGACGCAGCTCTATCGTTGCCTCATTCTGACTCGCGAGCAACTGAACGAAAGCGGGAAACTGCGCTGGATTTTTAATTAGATATCGATTCGCCGCAACTATAACATCACCGTTCTCTAAGCCAATAAGGCCGTACACACCATCCGCGGCTATATCGAAAACCCGGTACTCATAGCTCTCTGAGGCGGATACAGATTGAAAAACTGGAACCAAGCGGATTGGGTTTTCGCGAATCTTAGTTAAGGACGCACGCAACTGATTTCTCTGAATAGTGTGTGATACAATCTTTAAGGAAGGTGGGATCGGTCTAACATCATCGATGAATTTAGGTGATGGAGTTACCGCGGGAGAGCATCCTTGCGCGACCACAAAAATCGCCCCTAGCGCGCACGTGCCAAGAAACCGTCGAATGTTAATACTCATCACCGTCCTCAAGACCCTACTTCGCAGAACTGTTCCACTGAGTCCTTGTCGATCCTTAGGTATCGCGCCCGCTCTGCCATAACTATCGAGCGGACCTGATCATAGGTCGAATCAAGATCCCTATTTACAACCAGATAATCTATAGTCGATCGTTCTCCGTGTAACCGCAACAGAGATTGATACTCGCTCCGCGCCGTCTCAAAGCGCCTCATCTGCTCCTGCGGGTCTACTGTTCCCCTGACCTGCAACCTTTTTTTAAGCTCCTCAAAAGATGGTGGAACGATAAATATTGTAACCGAGTTATCAGGAAACTGACGTTTAAAATTGAGCGCGCCCCTAATATCGATCTGGAAAACCAGGTCCTTGCCACTCTCTATCCCCTTGATGACATTTTCCTGCAGAGTTCCGTAAAGATTACCGTGAACCTCCTCCCACTCAAAAAACTCACCGCGCTCCCGCCTGGCGATAAACTCTTCGCGGCTCATAAAGTGATAACTACTACCACTCACCTCTGTTGCGCGTGGGGGTCGCGATGTGGCTGAAACAGAATACTGCAAAGCGCCTGGAAATTCGGATACGAGCCGATCACAAAAGGTGCTCTTTCCTGATCCGGTCGGCCCCATCAGAATAAATAAGATCCCCTTTCTTACAAGCTTTCGATTCGCGCCACTCATTTTATAAATATCCCCAGCAACGACACTACTCTACGTTTTGAACCTGTTCACGCGCTCGCTCTAGCTCAGCTTTGGCTTCTACCACTATACCCTGCGCATCCGCGTCCTGAACCTTTGAGCCGATTGTATTCAATTCCCTACCGATCTCCTGAAGCGTGAAATCTAATTTACGTCCAACGCCGTCGGAATGACCGGCTTTCAAGAGGTTTTGAAATTGATTAAGGTGGATCGAAAGCCTAGTTAGCTCCTCACTAATATCAACGCGATCAGCTAAGATAGCGACCTCAAGAGCCAATCTCTCAGGATCGAGCTTAAGCTCCGATGATAAGCCAGCCAACTTCTCCGTGAGTCGCGCGTGAAATCGCTCAGGAGATTTCGCCACTCTTGTAGCGATAGCATCGCGCATCGAATCTATCGCGGAGATTCGCCGCGAGATATCCGTTGATATAGCGGCGCCCTCAATCGCTCTTGATTCTTTCAGCGCATCACTAGCCCTGCTCGTCAAATTAAGGATCTCTCGATGCTCTTCATCTGAGATCTCTCCACCCTCTCCAAAGGCTGACAGATCCTTTAAAACCAGCGCCCCGATAAATTGAGCGAGTCCATCACTCCCCGCCCCGAATCTCTTACACGCGGCCGAATACCTAGCAACCGCCACATCGTATCCGGAAAGTGGGGTCGAATCTTTTATAGAGCTAGCGTTAATCCTTCGATAAACCGCCACATCGAATCTTCCGCGCCTGTGACTACCACGTAAGATAGATCCGATATCGCGCTCTAACAGCGCGCGCGCGCGTGGCGCCTTCACGGCGACTTCAAAGAAACGGTGATTAACAGATTTAATCTCAACCTCTAGGTCGACTTCTTGGCAGCTCCCGGTCACCCGAGCGAACCCAGTCATACTCCTTACTGGATGTAACTCTGTCGGCTTAGTCATGAGAGTCTAGATCTCCCACTTATCAACCTGTTCCCGCAGCTTGTCTAGCTTAATCGCCGCGGTTCCTACCTCTGAGACCACTATTCCGGCGGCGATATTAGCCAAGATACCCGCGTTAACCGGACCAGCTCCAACAGCCAGCGCGGCGGTATAAACGGCTGTCACTGTATCTCCCGCTCCACTCACGTCGAAAACTTCGCGCGCCATGGTCTCAAGGTGAAGACCATCTGAACTATCCGCGCGCCGAACCACCATTCCACCCTCTCCTAGGGTGATAACGATAATCTCAGAGCCCCATTTTTTAATCAGCGTTCCCGCCGCCTCAAAGGCATCCTCGATGCTCTTGATACTTTTGCCGGAAGCAGCCTCCGCCTCTTTTCGATTCGGCTTAGCTACACTCATCCCGCGGTATCGCTCGTAATTTCGTGGATGCGGATCCACAAATAGCGGCTTTGAATTGAGGCCAAGCTCCCCGCTTTCATAAGCCTCTGTCAGTGTCTTAATGACATCAACCGTAACAGCGCTCTTGCCGTAATCTGAGAGGATTACAGCTTTAGCATCCGTCATCTTATCTTTGACGAGGCTGGACAGCTTCTTAGATATCTCTGGAGTCGCGGTATCAAGGATCTCGCGATCGACTCTAACTACCTGCTGAGTCGCCGCGATTACTCTGCTCTTGAGGACAGTAGGGCGAGATTTATCTACCACTACACCAGAGTAATCAGCACCTGCCTGCTCAAAGAGATCAAGCATTACTCGACCATCTGAGTCATCCCCAATGAGACCAACAATAGAAACCTTTACACCTAAATTGACCAGATTGCGCACGACGTTTCCCGCGCCACCCAGCCTATCCTCCATCTTAACGACCTGAACAACTGGAACCGGAGCCTCTGGGGAGATCCGCTCGACTTTCCCCCAGGTATAACGATCTAATAGTAGATCGCCCATCACCATAATCGGGGTCCCAGCTATCTTCTCGAGCGTTTCAAGCAGCTCGTGCTTATTTCCTAATTTCATAACTCGATTATCCTAAGGTTGAGCGATGATAACAGGCATCAGCTAAAGACACCACCTCCGACTAATGCCCGTAACCGACTCGGGAGATCCTCTCAAGCACCATCTCAGGCTGGATTAATTTCATGCAGACCTTACCCAATCCTGGGCAAACACGACGTTTACACGGGGCGCATCCTACATTGGCCGTTAAGGTTAAATCCTCGCTTCCGCGTGGGGCGTTCCTTACCCACGGAGTCGGGCCAAATAGCGTCACATGTTTTGTACCAACCGCCCCAGCGATATGGCCGGGACCTGAATCTGGTCCGACTAAAACTTGAGCGCTACTTACTAAGGCTACCAGCTCCTTCAAATTGGTTTTCCCGGCCAAGTTAACAACTTTAGCTTTTGTCTTCACCTTCTCTAGTCGCTCCGCCATCGCGACCTTGGTCTTATCAGCTAAGAAGACCACAGTTTGCTCAGGCATAATCGACAACAGTCCTTCATAGCCCTCAACTGGCCAATCCTTAGAGTCCCACGATGATCCTAAGATAAATCCAACGTATGGCTCACTACGAAGCTGCTCAGCCCATGGAGCCTCAACTCCTTGAAGTGTAATCGACTCAAGACCCGACGAGAGCGTTTCAGGGATCGGCAAACCAAGCGGCTTAAGAAAGGTCTGATAGTGATCTACCTTTGATATCGCCTCTCCTTGTGGGTCAACGTACTCGGTGTTGAAAATCCAGTTAAACTCTTTGGCGTCACGCCGATGAAAACCGATTCGACGTGAAGAACCAGAGAACCAAGAGAAGAGACCGCTCTTTGAATGCCGCTGCAGATCAAGCGTCACATCGAATGAGCGCTTAGCTAGCTCTCTTCTAATCTCTAGAACCCCAGCTAAACCTTTGGGGCGATTAAAGACGATTATCTCATCTATCGCTGGATGTAACTTAAGAATTCCAGAGCATGCTGGTTCAACAAGCCAAGTGATATGCGCCTCTGGTTGCGCGGCCTTGATCGAATTAACTAGGTACATTCCGCGCACCACATCACCTAGCGCGCCCATTAGGATAAAGAGATATCGCTTCGCCTGATTACTCACCGTAGCTCCTTAAAGTTAAAGACATCATCTCTGAAAGTACCGGAGACAGTTTGTGCTTAATTACAGCCCTTCTCCAGCGCCTTAAATAAAGCTCCCTAAGCGCTGACTCACCACCAGAGAAAATTCGCGCTTTGTCGAAATCAACGATAAACGCCTTACCATCACCAGATACGAGAACATTTCCCGGATGCAGATCAACGTGAAAAATCTGGTTCTTGATCAGGAGCCCAAGCTGCTTTCCTAGCTCATCCATCGCGTGACGAAGATCGTCACCATCCTCGTTCTGAACCTCCACGAGGCTACGCGTATCACCTAACTCTTCCATGACGAGCCAGGTCCCATAAACAATGGCACCCTTAGTAATAATCGCCAGAGGACGCGGCGCGTTAACGCCAAGCGAGCGCGCGCGCTCAAGCATCTCAAATTCCAACCGAGAGCGTTGCTCACCAATAGCCAAGAAACGGCCACCAGTAATAGAGCGTAGCATCCCACCATGCGAATAGTGCTTTACAAAGACCCTACCAAATCCGGAGAGATTGAATATGAAGGACTTACTCCTTCCCCCCAAAGTACCACGAGGGCTCTCGTGATCTCCCAGTCGCAAAGTTCTGATTAATTCCGTCGCCTGCTCATCAGATAATATGCCGCGGCTAGCGACAATGTATGGCCCGCGAACCATCTGATTAAAAGCTATTTTCTCCGAAACAATCGCCTGATCAAAAGACATCGTAAAACCGACCTATATAACTCTGAGCCCTGTTACCTTAGGCCGCGCTGAATCTCCTAATAAAAGGTCATCTAACGCGCTAAGTACCATCTCACTTGAAACACCATCTATGCACGCGTTTGTGCCATTCGGACAACGCCGCGAACCGTGACGCCGACACGGTTTGCAAAATAACTCACCCTTCTCAACTATAATGGCTCTATTCTTCCACGGACCAAAACCAAACAAGGGAGACGTGGCGCAGAAGACGGCTACTGTTGGAACCTTCTTTGCTGAACCTAGATGCAAAGCTAAGCTGTCGTTGCAGACTATCGCCTTAGCTCCACTTACAAGATAGATCAATTCAGCTAGCGAGGTTTTCCCGCACAGATTAGTAGTGGCATCAGGCGCTAGATCGAGCCCCTGACACACCTGCTCACACGCCGCCACATCGGATGGCGCGCCTACAAGCATGACCCGCGCCCCACGTTTTACTAAATCGCTCGCGACTCCTCGGAAACCATCAGGTGACCATCTTTTCGTCTCCCAAGCGCTGCCAGGCGAGAGAACAAAATAAGGTTTCGAGTCGCTCACATAATTTTTTACCGCTTCCGATATGTCACTCTCTGGAAACTCAGGAACGCGTATCGAGAAAAGATCACTTAGAGGGGTTGGTCCCTGTTTCTTGAGCGTATCTACCTCTGCCCGCATCGATGGTGAGAGATCTTCATACACTAACTCTAGGTTGCGGATCACCTCGTGCATCCGTTCAGTCTTAAAGACCGTGCGATTTGAAAAAAAGCTTAGTCGCGCGTCTCCATATCCGACACGCTCAGGTATGCCCGCCAATCTGAGCATAACGCTAGTACGTGGAGATCTGTGAAAAGCATAAGAGCGATTAAATCCCTTAGAGCGTAAAAGGCTTACAAAAGCGCGAACTCCTTTCAAACCCGGATACTCTTTGCGACGATCAAATACTATCACCTCATCGACAAACGGATCGCGTCTCGCCAGATCCGCTGTTTGAGGGGGCGCCAGCACAGTGATATGATTATCAGGCGAACTACGCTTCAACGCCTCAAAGACCGGAGTGGTCAGCAACATATCTCCGAAGTGGCCCTTGGGAACAATTAGTATCTTATTAGTCACAGATGATTCCCCTCGCGGCACACGCTTAATCTCTGATTACGCCGCTGCCTGCTCAATTACCGGTAGTTTAGAGGTTTTCTTTGATTCTGTCGCCAACTGCCCACAAGCGGCCGCGATATCCGCTCCCTTTGACCACCGAATAAACGCCTGCTGTCCTTGCGAGTTAAGATAACGCTGCCAAGAGAAGACCCAGTCACGATCTGGCGACTTGAAACCAAGGCCGGCGTTATCATTGTAAGGTATCAGGTTTATCTTTACCGGGAGGCCGCGCATCATCTTTGAGAGTCTGCGCATATCATCCTCGGTATCAGTGATCCCACCAAGCATTACGTACTCGATGGTGACTTTCTTACGCGGGCCAACCGGGAAATTCTTAACCGCGTCGAGCAGCTCCGCGATCGGAAACCGATCGTTGATCGGCATAATCTTAGATCTCGTCTCATCGGTTGTGCCGTTTAGCGATACAGCCAAACTAACCGCGACATCACTAGCGGCCAACTTTCGAATCGCTGGCACAAGACCCACGGTCGACACCGTGACCTTGCGCGGCGACATGCCATACCCGTGTCTGTCTGTTAGGTTACGTACCGCTCTGGTGACGCCGTCGAAATTATGGAGCGGCTCACCCATCCCCATAAAGACTATATTCTGGAAGGAATCGCCAAAATTCTTAGCGTCCTCGATCACGCCGTTCACCTGTCGAAGGATCTCGGAAGTGGAGAGGCTCCTCTTTAAACCCATCGTTCCGGTGCGACAGAATTTGCATCCCATCGCGCACCCTACCTGAGATGACACACAAAGTGTCATTCGGTTTGGCTGCTTAATCATCACCGATTCGACCAGGTCTCCCTGCTCTACCTCAAAGAGATACTTACGCGTACCGTCGACACTGATCTGGCGATCGGCGATACGCGCCTTCGGGAATACAAAGAACTCGGATAATTTCGCGCGTAGATCTCGGCTGATGTTAGTCATCAGATCGAAATCTGTTACCCCTTTACGATAAACCCACTCAAATAACTGGGTTGCCCTAAAAGTTGAAGCGTCGAAACGAGTCTTTAAAAGCTCAGTGAGCTCGGAGTAACTGTAATTATAAAAATCGGAACTACTCACCTCGCTCACAAGACCACCAGATTCATAGACTAGTTAAGCTCTGGGAAGAAGAGTTTAATCTCAGTGGCCGCGTTCTCTAGGCTATCCGAACCGTGAACTGCGTTAGCCGCGATGCTCTCAGCATACAGCGCGCGGATAGTTCCTGCGTCTGCCTTCTTAGGATCTGTAGCACCCATCAGCTTACGGTTTAGGTTTACCGCGTCATCGCCCTCAAGAACTGAGATAAGAACTCGTCCTGAGCACATGTAATCCACCAACTCACCATAGAACGGACGATCTTTGTGAATGATATAGAACTGCCCAGCCTCTTGTGGGGTTAGTGTTACCATCTTAGCCGCGATGATCGTTAATCCTGCTTCCTCGAAGTGATTGAGGATCTTGCCTACCAAATTACGGGAAGTCGCGTCTGGTTTAATAATAGAAAGTGTTCTTTGCTTTGACATAATTGTGTAACGCCTTTTAGACCAATAAGTTACGGCTGTTTAGCCGCGTCGATGGAGTATAGACCGGAGCCGAATCTAACTCAAGTTAGGGGGGAGGATTGGGGCTTGAGGACCTCAGATTTAGGGAGGCTAGATTAAGGCTATTTAGCTAGTGATTTCAACCTATTAAGCGGCTACCTGCGGTGACGCGCGGTACGTGCACAAGCTACAACCGCGCCTTCTTCTCAAGCGCCCTCGCCACCACTGGAGGCACCATATCGGAAACATCGCCACCCAGGAGCGCCACCTGCTTCACTATCGTTGAGCTGATATAAGAGTGCTCTTCTCGCGCTGTTAGAAAGAGGGTCTCGATTGAGTCATCAAGTTTACGGTTAATCAGCGACATCTGTGCCTCATAGTCAAAGTCAGAGATCGCTCTTAAGCCCCTAATCACGACTTTACTCTTAACACTCTTAACGAATTCAACTAATAACCCCGAGAAGCTAATAACAGAGATCCGCCCCTTGTATCTGGAGAATTGCCGCTCAATTAGCGCGACTCGCTCAGCCTCCGTGAAGAGCGCGCTCTTTGATGGGTTACTCAAAACACCAACCACAACAGAGCCAAATATACCTAAGGCACGTTCGATGATATCAACGTGGCCGTTCGTCAAAGGGTCAAACGAGCCAGGGATCACCGCGACCTGAGAAACCGCTATCTTCTTATTAAGTGCTTTCTTGCCTACCATAAAAGACCACGAGCTGTAACAAACGGGTATATTTCCAAGACACCCATCTTCAGGGCCGATTGTGGCCAAGCTAAACTAATGAAGCAAGGCAAAAGATCGCTTTGCTCCATATCGCAACGCCCCTTTACGATACAGCCTCAAGTGGGCGATATTAGGTTCAATGAACACAACTTCTGAACAGAGATCACAATCAGGACGCTCGGCACCTATAAGAGAGCAGAGCGCTGCTGTTCTCTTTATGCTCTTTTTATTAATCGTATCGGGCGTGACAGCATCTGTCGTCGGGTACCGCGTCAAATCGGCGGACCTAGACAGGAAAGCGCAACTTTTAAAGGCTTATGAGAGCTTTGGAGGATCTTTTGTCTTAGCTCAGCAGCTTGGGACCAGCCGGGTATCTGACAATCTCACCACTGAACAGAATACATTCATCGCCGCCTACGAGGTGAATTTGCGCGCCCGCGGTCAGGGGCTTTACAGAGTTCTAGAGACGACCCCGCCTGAAATGATGCCGAAGATTATTGAGAGCCTCTATACGATCGAGGCTACTGAAGCTGCTCGCAGTGCAGAGGACGCGTGGCGAGCGTATCAGAATCCCCCTTCAACGGAGAGCGCCGCAGCGGGGATCAAACCTAATTCAAACCCCAAGGCGATCCGCTTTGCGAAGCAGTACGACCGATTCTTGGCTCGAGATACTGAAGTTAAGTTGTTTAGGTATCTAAAAGATAAGGCGGTCTCAGCGAGCGCTGAGTAACCCGCCCTAAGGAAAATTTACTTACCTTTCTTGCTAACCGGAGCCTTCTTAGCAGAAGTAGCCGCTGAAGCGGCGCTTGGCTTGTTAACAGCCTCAGTCTTGTGAGTTCTTGTATTACCGTAAGAGCCCTTGAATATCTTACCGCGACGGCTTCTCTTATCTCCACGACCCATAAATCACTCCTAGTTTGATTCAATTAAAACTTAACCTCTGTTCAAAGCGCGAAGAAGAAGAAGAATTCTCACTATGCGCCAGATCAGATTGTTCTCACTGACTATATAACTAATTAGGCGTAAATTCTAGCTAAAGAAGATCTCTCCTTTATAACTGCCCCACCCTCTCCTGCGCGTGGACAATCAACTCAGATATCTCGAAATTTGAGGCGATTCTGAGGAATTTGCGTAACCTCTCTAGGAACGATTCTACTGTTTTACGAGATCCCTCAGACAGCTCTCGCGCCTCCGCTCGAGCTTTATCGGGGCTATTCGCGTTATGTTTCATTAGGGTCTCAAGATTAGCGTTGATTAGGCTTGGTTACATGAACACTCCCGTCAAGCAAAGCACCCCTCGAAAACTCTATCGGTTGGTATCCCCAAAAGCTTGAGTTTATGCTAACTCTTCCCACATAGAGGAAATGTAACTACCGTGAAAAACAAACCGTTACCAACAGAGATTAAGAGACTTGAGACCAGTGGAGTAAAGATCACCTGGAGCGATGGTGCAGTTCATCAGCTTACTAGCGAGGTCCTGCGCAAAGGATGCCCATGCGCCGGATGCCGAGAGGCTCGCGGTGATGATTCACACGCCAAACCCCTTACCGGTAAGAAACGATCTCTTAGTATCGTTCAAAATACAGTTGAAGAAGAATTATCACTCAGAGAGATCTGGGGAATAGGCCAATACGCCATCGGCCTCAAATGGGGCGATGGTCACGACAGTGGGATCTATACTTTTGATTATCTGAGAGAGTTAGCTAACGTAATTTCTTATGCTGCCCCGCCCGGCTGATTAGTTCCGCCGGCTCCTGGACCACGACCCTTAACTTCAGCTATACGGCGCACAATGCGTCCTTTGCTCAGATCGTATGGAGATATCTCAACAACTACTTTATCGCCAGGAAGCACACGGATATAAAACTTGCGCATCTTACCGGCTAGGTGCGCCAACACCTCATGCCCGTTATCACACTCAACACGGAATGCGTTTGGAAAGCACTCCTTCACCACTCCGTTTAGTTCAATCGCGTCTTTAGCCATGCTTCCTTAACAATAAACACTTTTAACCCACTAGAGGTTATGCCTTGAATTCCTCGAGATCCTACCCCCGTTAGAGAACTAAAGCAACCAAGCCCTCTTAGCAGGTACTCAGACTAGTCTACTAATTCTCCGAGAAAGGCCCCATTTTCCTGAATTTATCGTACCTCTTATCGAGCATCTCATTGACCTTTAATTTGGCTATAGGCTCCAAATTACGAATCAACGCCGCCTTTAAAAGCTCAGCCGCCTCTTTGTGATTGCTGTGCGCTCCACCTACGGGCTCGGCTACGATCTCGTCTATCAAGTTAAGCCTCTTTAGATCTTGAGCTGTGAGATTTAGCGCCTCTGCCGCTGTCGCCGCCTGTTCTGGCGATACCTCAGCCTTATCAGCCGAATGCCAGAGGATTGACGCGCAACCTTCAGGGGTAATAACTGAGTAACACGCGTTCTCAAGCATAAGGATCCGATCGCAGACCCCCAAAGCTAACGCGCCACCGCTACCACCCTCGCCGATAACAACGCTGATAACGGGAATAGTTATCTCTGACAATTCAGCTAGGTTTCTGGCAATCGCTTCTGCCTGACCCCGCTCCTCCGCCTCAAGCCCCGGAAAAGCGCCCTGAGTATCGATAAATGTTATCAGGGGTCTTCTAAACTTTTCAGCCAACCTAAATAAACGGAGAGCCTTACGATAACCCTCAGGATTTGGCATTCCGAAATTACGCTTTAATCGCTCTGCTGTTGTTCTTCCCCGTTGATGACCAACGATTACCACCGGAACCTCACCCAGGCACGCTGTGCCGCCAACTATCGCTGGGTCATCACGGAAGAGACGATCTCCATGAAGCTCCATAAAATCGGTAAAGATGTATTTTATATAATCCAGTGTGAATGGGCGATCGAAGTGTCTTGATAGCTGCACTCGTTGATACGGTGTGAGCTTACCATATATCTCTTTTCGTACTTTAGATACTTTGGCCTCTAAGGCCGCGTACTCATCACGCCGCGAAGTATCTCCACCGGCCAACTCATCGCGGAGCCTCTCAATTTGATATTCGAGCTCAACTAGCGGCCTTTCAAATTCTAACGGATGTTCAATCGGACTCATGAGGTAAACCCTAAAATACTCGCCGCAGTTACGGCTGACTGATAAGCAGTCTTAATAACTCACTTTTAGCGTCCAGAGCATTCCATATCTTAGGCTCCGGCGTCAAACTGGTATTCGGGTTAGAGAAAGAGATGAGACAACTTAAGTGGTTGAAATAGCTAGGATACGGCGAGATCGTGAGAGTTTGCTATGGGGCTCGTTATTATCCAAGATTCGCCGTGACGTGAGATTCGAAGCAATCCGATTCTTCAGAAGACTATCGCTCGTGTTTGGGCCACCCAGCAGACCCGAAAATCCAATCTTTAGGCTGCATCACTAACCGGGCGCGAACTGGATTAAAATCGATATAGCTGATCGTTCTTCTGAGATGCTCCGAGTCACGGATATATCTGTCGAAATACTCTGGATACCAAAATGGCCCCGATCTTCCCAACACCTTATTAGACTCTTTTGCCGTGAAAGATTTGAAGGAATTAACTACAGGTGAGAGCTGAAGACCTGGCCGCAGACGGATTAGAAAATGAAGGTGGTTGGGCATTATTACCCAGCGCACTATTTCGTGTCCGACCTGCACTAGGAACTCAAAAGAGTCGATCACTACTTGAGCCACTTCAGGCCTGCGCAACCAACAAGCACCGTACCCTCTGTCGAGGGATGCCTCGACTTGCAAAATATAATCCCTCGAAAGGCGGGGATCGGAATTAGTAGCAAGGCTTAATACTTGTGCTCGCGCTTGCAACATATTTCGGACAGCTTGCGGGAGTGAGTCCGCAAGTCTAATAGTAACAAAGTGTGTCACCCCGACTTGATCGCAATGCGGTAGGTACCCCCGACTCCACCAACCACCTGGGATTCGAAAACACACACCAAATTTTTTCTGTCGTACATAATTTCTCATAGTAAGAGCTATCGAGATCTCGCCGAAAAAAATTGCTCAAAAGAATTTGCGCCCTATCCCCTACCCGGACCGCGCGCCTCTGGCGCGCTTCTCAAGCCACCTAGGCAATCCCCACATGCGGCGCAGGAGCGCAGTACTCCAAAACAGCCATGCCACCTACCCGGACCGCGCGCCTCCGGCGCGCTTCTCAAGCCACCTCGGCGATCTCCACATGCGGCGCAGTAGCGCCGCGGTCCAAAACAGCCACGCCTCCTACCCGGACCGCGCGCCTCTGGCGCGCTTCTCAAGCCACCTCGATAATCTCCACATGCGGCGCGGGAGCGCCGCGGTCCAAAACAGCCACGCCTCTTACCCGGACCGCGCGCCTCTGGCGCGCTTCCTCAGCTACCTCGATAATCTCCACATGCGGCGCAGGAGCGCCGCGGTCCAAAACAGCCACGCCCCCTACCCGGACCGCGCGCCTCTGGCGCTCTTCTCCCACCCTTAATCCAACAACGACTGAAGTCTATCTATATCCTCCTTTAGCTGCTGAACTACATGCTCAGGCTTTACCGAGAGCACATATCGCCCCAAGCTTAAGATTCGGCGATTAAGCTCCGGCGAAGGAATCCCTGGGAATCTGCGAATTAACTCCTCTCCGTTCCACGAATCCTCCTGCTCTGGGTGCCACGACTGCGCCGCGAAATAGCGTGATGCCGGAGGCCCTATCTTAATCTCTATTCTTTCCGGCTTAGACCCAGACCAGATTCCAAAACCCTCAAGCCAGTATAACTTTGTCGCCTCGTTTTTAATTTCCCCTTTCTCTGACTTAGGCAGCTCTGCTAACTCGCGTATCTCTTTAATGAACGAGACGTTAAATACCACCTGCCGCCCCTGATATTCATCGAACATCGCGTAGAGCATACCATCTTGATAATGCACCCTCTGAAAAATGCCTAAGTATTCCTTGTCCGCGTCGTGTCTCCACGGCGATCTATAACGTAGAGATACCGGCTGCCCCACATGTGATAGATAAAGCAGACGAACTAAATCGGTGTCGGCTAATTTAGCTATCGATGTGGAATCCGCGGAGAAGCGTGACCTTAACTTATCTAAATCATAAGCGAGATCAGAACGTCCCGCTGTTATGCGAGCCCACAATCCAGATAAGGCGTTCTGCATCGATGGATCATCTATCATCGATAACAACTGGCTTAAAAGAATCATCACAATCAACTCATCCCGTCCCGGGGGTAGCGAGGTAAATGAGAACGCGGGATTTGTCAGATAATATCCACGCTGAGATTCGTCGTATTCGATCGGAACCCCAAACTCATAACGCAATCGATCGATAGTCCGCATCGCCGTGCTGCGCGAGCACCCTAGCTGCTCCGCCAACGAAGACGCGTTTGGATAGCCATTGCGCTGCAACTCCGCTTGTAGCCGTAAGGCACGTTTTAAGAATGAGGAGGTCTCCATGTAAGGCTTGAAATTTTACTGCTAAAAATGACACCTGAGCTTGCTTGCACAAAACCGTACTTCTCCCTGCCTATCCTTTCAATAATGTGTACCAGGGGATGGTACAGGTAGGTGAACACACCTCTCGGATTTCGCCCCCTAAAATGCTATAATCAGAAAACTCAGAGCAAAGTAAGAAGCCCTCACGTTTAGGGCTTTCATGTGGAAGATATTACAAATGGATAAAGATAGATCGGCGCGAAATTTAATTTTACGACTAACACTTGTTCTTGTTTTCGCGCTGACTTTTTCGCGTAGCGCTGAGATAGACGCGCAAGAGGTCAACGCTAAGATGGTTGGAGGGTCTTTTGAACCCTCCGCTGCCGGATACAAAGTTGCCTACATCTCTACACCTGATTATTTCTGCTCTGGAGCCCTCGTTGGAACGCGCGCCATTCTCACAGCCGCGCACTGTGTTGTTGGCGGCCCGTCAGCAAGCGAATTCGCCGTCTATGTTGGACGTGATTGGTACCAAGTAGAGAGCACGTGGTATCACCCTAAATACGATCAGAATCAGACTCCCTATCAGTCCGCCAAATACGATCTGGGAATGATAATCCTCTCCAAGTCAGTCACTTCAACAAAGCCTCTTTCGATATTAAGCGGCCGGCCACTGAGGCGTGGCGCGCGACTCCTGATAGCTGGCTACGGAACTAATGAGCGCTCTAATGATCCATCACGGTCGTTTATCGATAACTTCAAAGTTGGCGTAGCTAACGTGGTAAAGGTTGACGGTCGTCAGATCTTCTCATCTTATCGCTCAAATGGAGCATCCACATGCGCTGGAGACTCAGGAGGTCCCGCGAGCGTAAGCTATGGCCGCTCAAGTATCGCATTAGCCGGAATCGTCTCTGCGGGAATCAACACTGTCACCAACGACAATCGTTGCGAATTAAGGGAGGATGGATCCTCGATATATGTGGATCTACAATCATCAGCATCGAGAGCATTTCTGAGAGCCTTCAAGGGGCTCAAGTATGTCAGGTAATTTGAGTCACGAGCTAAATAAAAGTGCCGACGCCGATCGAACTTACAAGCTCTAGAGATCTACGCCGTTCGGAGCCATCGAGGATTCTCTTCGCCAAGCGCGGTGATAGGGATAGACTAGGCCGCGGGACGTGGAGCCGGCTATGACACCGACAAATTTGGCGGCGCTGACATTCTAAAAGGCCCCAAGCATATTATCGTAAATTCGGCAGTTGCGGGTCTGAAAATTACGCATCTACTCAAAATCACTGCGCCATTTTCATCCTCCTTAACTGCCGAGTTTAAAATACTGAATCGGATTCACCAATACTTCTTGATTAAAACACTGACCCGGATAAGTACTGTGATAGCGATGAGCACGCCCCCGCAATAGGGGGTTGAGAAGGCGGTGAGAGGACTTAATAGACAAAGACTGAACGTCAACCTCATCCCTGCCAAAGTTACCACAACTGGCGGGCTACCTCCCCCTGCCCTTCAGCGAAAATGCTAGCTAAACAACGAGCCGCTATGCCGCCCCTTAATAGGGGCTAACCTTATCGCGGCATAATTTGCAGAGAAGATACAAATTGACAACCTGAGTATTTACTGCTATTTTGTAACAGTAAATACTTTTTCAGGTTTTGCTATGCTTAAAATAATACTTCCTCTTCTTGCCCTAATCCTGACTACTAGCTCGGCCAGCGCGGCTCCTTATACGTTTAATCAGGAGGACTACCTCGAATACGTCATCATCTTCGGTAAGGACGGAAGATCTTCCACTAAAGCCTCGAAGCTACTCAACATCATCGTTGGGGATGTGGACTCATACTTCTCTGGTATTGGTGCCAGGCGCCCCTTTCCTGCGCGGCGACAAGTGCTAAGTTTGAAGACGGACCGCGGTTCAGTTGAGGTAAACCGCCAAGATAACATCGGGCTAACAGCGATTCGCGAAACTTGGCCAAAGCCTCAGAGCCCAGGCACTAAGCTTCTTGATGTTAGATTTGAAAAGGCGACGTGTACCGATGCAAATGGAGCTACCTCTCCTTGCACGGCTAATCTCTTGTTAACAACCGATGCCCCAGATGAAAAACGCGGTTTAGTGCGTCAGGCCCGAACTTTAGTTATCACTACATCTACGGGCCTCTCCTTCAGATATCGCTCCGCCCCACATGATTTAACCAAACCATTTAACCGATCCAGGAGAGAAAGATCGCCTGTGATTATTAACTACGCTTTCGAAAAGCGTGTAGGAAATTAGAGAGAGGACGCCTTGATACATAAACGCCTTGCCGCCGCCGCAATTCTAGCGACCTCTTGCTCTTTAACGTGCGTAGCTCGCGCGCAAGAAGTCAACGCTAAGATCATTGGCGGATCTTTTCAAAACTCAGCGACACCTAACAACGTTGCCCTTATCTCCACGCCGGATTATTCCTGCTCGGGAGCCCTCGTTGGACAGCGGGCTGTCCTCACTGCCGCCCATTGCATAGCAGAGGGACCAGCAGCCTCTCAATTCAGTGTCTATGTTGGTCGTCAATGGTACCAAGTAGAGAGCGCCTGGTATCAATCCAAATACGATCCCGGCCAACCAGCATCACTGTCAGCAAAGTATGATCTTGGAATGCTGATTCTTACCAGATCCGTGACCTCAACCAGACCCCTTTCTATCCTTAGTGGCAGGCGATTGAAAAGAGGCTCGCAAATAACGATATCCGGCTACGGAGCTAATGAGATTTCAAACGACCCAAACAGACCTGCGATCGACAACCTCAAAGTTGGCGCAGCTCGAGTCGTAGGGACTGACGGCCGCGTTATATTTTCAGCATTTAGCTCCAACGGAGCATCAACATGCGCCGGAGATTCAGGGGGCCCAGCAAGCGTAGCCTATGGTCGCTCTGGCCTCGCTTTAGCTGGCATTGTCTCTGCTGGGGTGAATACAGTCACCAATGACAATCGGTGCGAATTAAGAGCTGACGGAGCATCAATCTACGTAGACCTGCAATCACCATCATCCAAGGCTTTCTTAAGAGCATTTAAGGGACTGAAGTACGTTAGGTGAGACGGGATTAGCTCAATGTAGCCACGATTATTTGCTTATCACTCCTCAATCTGAGAACTAAAAAGCTCCAATTGATTCACTTCACTTTTAAGCTTCGCCTGAACACTATATCTTCTGGCCCTGGAAGCTCTATTTCGACTTCCGTGTTTCTTTAGTGTGGCGTTAACGACCCCATCTTTTCTGGCAGCTCTGCGAAATACCGTAAGTACCTCGCGCGCCCTGCGCACAGCTTCCTTGTGTTCGACGATTCGGTTTGGATAATCAATCCCAATCTTTACTTTGCAATCATTTGATTCTAACGGTGAGAGCTTCCACGGTTCATGGATTAGAGCTTTTGGGAGCGCCGCCAACTCAGGCACCCAGCGCCTGATAAAGTCTCCAGTTGGATCGTGATCGTACCCCTGCTTAACCGGATCATAGATCCTGATAGCATTTATTCCAGTCGTACCAGACTGCATCTGAATCTGTGAATAGTGAATCCCCGGCTCGTAATCTATGAATCGCCTGGCAAGAAAGTGCGCAAACAAGCGCCAATCAAGGAATAGATCGTACGCGGCAAAGCTCACTAACATCGCTCGCATCCTAAAGTTAATCCATCCGGTAGCACGCAGACTTCGCATGCACGCATCAACGAACGGATAGCCCGTCATCCCCTTGCTCCACGCCGCCAGATACTCTGGGTTCCCCGCCCGATCGCGCATGTCATTCAGCGCGCGGATAAAACATTCAAATTCGATCTCAGGCTCACTCTCTAGCTTTTGAATAAAATGGCAGTGCCAGTGCAACCGGGAATCAAAGGCCCTTAACGATCTAAGCCAACCTCCACGCTCAAATACCGGAAGCGCTCTAAGCGCCTCCTGCCGCCTCCGAGTCTCCAAAACAACGTGACGTAGCGAGATGTTACCCCAAGCCAGATAGGGGCTAAGTCGTGACCCGTGCACCGAGGCTGCACTTGGACTTGATATAGCTTGTGAATACTGCTCTCCTCGTTCATAGAGAAATGATCTTAGGCAGATCTGCGCGGCTCGCTCACCAGGGAGTTGGTGCAATGAGCTAGCAGTAAACGAGCCATACTGGCGTGGGATCTCGCCAAGTGGCAGATCGACGGGTTTAAGGCCTAGGACATCTTTGGCGGCGGATTGCGCCATGAATGCCTCCCAACGAGCGCTCCATAGATTACGATCTTTTAATCGGCGAATAACCCCAAACTGTTGGCACTCGTTCCAAGTGATATTGTGTTGTCGACACCAGCTAAGAACCTCTCGATCCCTTTTAAATGTCAGCGCGTTTCCTGTTTCCTCGTGTGACCAGAGAGCAAAGTGCCCGAATCGCTCGCGAAGGTCCTCTAGCACTGCAATCATATCCCCTGCGCGCACTATCAGTGGTTGACCCAGGGTGGCTAGTTTTTCACGCAGCTCGATTACTGACTGCGTCACCCACCAACGATGCAAACCACCCGTATCAGGAGCATTCCAAACTATATCTTCAACCTAAAAAGAGCAGTTAAGGAGGATGAAAATGGTGCAGCTGCGCAAAAGCACAAAGGATTTTGAACTTTTCAGGGGCGCAACCCTGGCACCGTCAGGGTGAGCCCCGAAAATTCAAAAGCTGAAGTGATTTTGCGCAGATGCGTCATTTTCAGACCCGCAACTGCTCTTTTTAGGTTCAATACAAAGAGCGGCACAACTGGCCCCGCCTCCGCCGCGAGCGCGAGTGGCGCATGATCAGCTACCCGCAGATCGCGCTTAAACCAGACTACTTGAGGAGTATTGCTCGACATATCCCTTGGATTGTAGCGTTTCTCGCGGAAACCCGCAGGTTTGCGCGCTGGTTGGTGTTATATAGCGTTTTCCAAAAGTCCGTAGCGATTGCAGGGTAACCAACCTACGCTAAAGCTACGGTTGGTATAGTCTTTTCTAAAAGTTTCTAGCGAATTACGCTACAAACTTCTGAAAAGGACTATAAAGGCCGCAAATGTAACTGGGAATGCGAAACGACACACAGCGTCCCCTGCTCGACTATTTTACTCTCACTTATCTCAAAACATCGATCCCTTTAACATCGATGATATTTAGGAGCCGGAGAGCCGCATTCTGAGGCTTAACTTTACCCTGCTCCCACTTTTGAACAGTTGACGGGCTGACGTTAAGAATAGCGGCGAATACGCCCTGACTCACCTTTTCTCGGTCACGAATCTGCCTTATCTGCTTTGGACTAAACGCTTTAGCTTCAGGAATATCCAACTGCTCAAGCTCCGCGACTGTTGCTTTTGAGAACCCCAATTCTTTCGCGGCGCTTATCAGGGTCTGGGATAGGGTTTTTCTTTTCATAGATCGCATATATGAGCTCCCAACCTATCACCCAGAAGTCCGCGATTCATCTCAGAGACAACAGCTTTAAGTAGCTCATTAGAGATCCCTTCCTTATTAGCCCACCTTGCAAAATCTTTGAGCTTGTATTTTTCTTCAGTGTCGAGCTTTTTCTCTATTAACATGCCGTATGAGTTATTCCTATAGTAACAGTTCCTATACCACTGTGTCAATTAGCGAAGTTATGGGCTAGGGCATCGCAGTTCTTTATCACCACAGAGGACGCAGAGGACACAGAGAACGGCCATTTTATGGGCAATTATGGGGTTTTCTCTGTGTCCTCTGCGTCCTCTGTGGTAAAAAATATTTTACTAATTGTCTCACCAACTTACCAAAAACACTGCGACACCCTGGTTATGGGCTCCCCCTTGTCGGGCGTTCCTCTTTCTGCTGACTAGTCACCCCAACCGAAAAATCAACTCACTCAACTCATTCGGCAATACACCGGGTCAAACATAGTCCTCATCGACCCGCGAGACTCAGGATCCTTAATGTACGACGCGTACAGGTGAAAGTACTGATTTAGATCTATCCCCTCTTCCTCGAGATCGGCCTTGTAGTCCTCATCATTTAATTGGTGTTCATCTATATGACGCGCCTCGACTACACCTCCCTTACTTAGCGCAAATGACAACATCAGCGGAATCGCCGCTCCTCGTGGCCCGATCCGGCTCATCAATGCATAACTGTCGATGAATCCCAATTCACCCAACCAAGACTCGTATTTCTCCTCATGAAGCTCCAGGCTTGGACTCCTTTTAGTCCACCCCTTTACAAACGAATTAAATGAGAGCGCATCTGGATACATAGCCAGCACCTCGCTTCGAGATAGATCAACCGACCCAACCTCGTTCCCCTTCTCTGTATCAAAAAAGAGAACTATCCTCTCATCGTTTACCTTACCACTATCATCTACAGAGAAGCTCAAACCCAGCCTATTTCGCCGCTCCACAAACCAGAAGTCGAACACCTGATCAAGAGAGCTAGCTTGCTCAATCCGCTCCTGTAGCTCCTGACGATGTTCCACGCTAGCCGTTTCGTTAAAACTCCACTCAAGTGCCCTCATGATTCTCTCCCTAATTAAGCGTTATTTGTGGCAGGTGTAATCACCTGAATTATTGAGACAGATATAGTATCGAGCGCTGGGGGAAAAAGTTGCTTGTGATAAGGTAACTATTGCAGCAATCTTTAAATCCGGTGAGTAGTTACGTTACAACTTATGATCGACCTGAACGAACTTGAATTAGCCGTTATGCATGTGAGCTTTAATAGCGGAATGGAGAACGAGGCGTACCTTAATCGCGAGACGGGAGAGATCTTCTATGACTCTTCCTACGACGATCGAGACGAAGATTTTCCGGATGATGTTACAGACGATAAGAAGTACGTTATGATTCCTAGCGAACGAGATCTAAACCTGGGAATCCCTCTAAGACTCGACTTCTTCCGAAAACATGCATCTGGTTTCTACGATGAAGCCCTCGCTATATCCCGCAAACCAAAGGCCTACGTGCGCCTCCGTGAGTTACTTGAGAGAGCAGGCCTCCTAGAAACGTGGTACAACTTTCAGCAAGAAGCGCTATATGCGGCACTGCGGCAATGGTGCGCTGACAATGAGCTTCAGATATCCGAGGCCACATCTGCCGAACGAGCTTAGCGAGAGGAACGTGTCGGTGGAGTATTCTCTTTCCTTACGTTTGGAGATGCGCACCACGATCTTGCTCTACAAGAGATCGATGGAAGTGCCTCACAATCACGGGTAACACGAGGGGATACCCCGGGCCTTTACCATACCGCTTTTGAAGTTACCTCATCGGAGGAGTTTTTTTCTATTATTGAGAAGCTTAAAGCCAAATCCCTCAGGTACGCTCCGGTCGATCACCAAATTAGCTGGGCAGCATACACATATGACCCCTCTGGCAACGGTGTAGAGATATACCTAGATAGGCGAACAGCTCCTGGCGGCAGTCGGGTATTGGGCGGCGTGAGCAAACGCCTAGAGATAGCGTGAGCAGAAGTTTATTCGCTCACTTAAAAATCGCATGACCAAGATGTGCTCAAAAACAAAGGCCGGGCGCAAAATGAGTAAGGTCAAGATGCAGCAGTGTGTTGCCAAGCAGATGCCCAAGGTTATGGCAGGTAAGAATAAGTAACCGTAGCGCTATTTTGCTCTAACTGACCACCGTTTTCTATCGCTCTCAAATCTCTGACGACTCTTTTCTAAGGCACGCAGCTGGTAAATTAAATTACGCGGTGATATCAGATGCTTATCCGCGCGCAACTCAGATTCCGCAGACAGTGTCTGCGGAATTGGCCATTGCTGATAAAAGGCCCTAAATAGTGTGACCAAGGTAGAGGAAACGGTGTCGCCGATTCCCCAGCCACTGGCTGGGGAATTGACCAAGTACTATAGAAGCGGCGCATAGACTCAAGATTTGCCTTCGAAAAACCACGTCCGAATCGTGACGAAAGATCAACGGACAATTTAGCCAATAGCTCTTTGCCGTATTGTGCTCTTCGCTTTCCACCCTGCTCATACTCAACGATTCTCCTACCAACATGCCAGTACGTTACTACCATTATAGTATTAACAGACCGGGCAGCGCCTCTTCTCCCGGCCTCTAGTAATGTGCTTACATCCTTCAGCAGATCTTTGTAGCCGTCTGTGACAATCTCCGATCTCCTCGCCTTCACACCAACCTCCACCTAATCGTAAAGCTCCTTGATCTTCCTGTGAGCTTCGCGCTTGCGCTCAATGGAACCGGATATAGTATCGAGCCTTGACTAAAAAGGTTGCTGACCCTTAGTGCTCGCGATTCTTGACGACCCAGGTCAACGGCGATAGATTCACAGCCGTTCTTATGCGTGAGCTGTTATTTATCCTAAAAACGGCAGTTAAGGAGGACCAAAATGGTGCAGCTGGGTAAAAGCACAAGAGATTTTGAAGTTTTCGGCGCGCAACCCTGGCACGACTCGACTGAGCTCGCCGAAGTCCGTCAGGGTGAGCGTTCGACTGAGCTCACGCCGAAGTCACCGGAAATTCAAAAGCCGCAGTGATTTTAGCCAGATGCGCCGTTTTGGGGCCCGCAACTGCCGTTTTTAGGTTTATACATGGTTTCTCTCAGATTGACCCTGAGACCTGCTCCCTTCTTCGGGCAATCAGAACTATCCTACCTGAGGCGAAAATTCATGCTCCCTCATACCATCCGAATCAGTCGCTTGCTTTAACACGAATCGATCACGCCCTTGAGACCTGCCGCACGATAATCAATAACTCCCCGACAAAAAAACTAAACGTGATCGGTTTTTCTTTTGGCGGCTTACTGGCGGCACTCTTTGCTGCTCGCTATCCAGAATTAGTTAACAAGGTCCTCCTGTTCGCTCCAGCGATTGATAACTTTGAGCGTAATTACGCTGACAAGCCCAGAGACTCATGGACTATGCCACCCACCTTCGTTGAGGCGCTCCAGACATATCCAGCAAGACCCCCAGTTACCCGGCCAACTACTATTGTTCACGGTTCACTCGATAATGATGAAGGAGGCGGCTCGTTTTGGCGTATCGAACGCTGGGCACAAGAGCAGAGCTTTGAGGAGATCTATCTACTTGATGGAGTCGATCACTCACTTGAGCCATGGTTGTCACAGCACACGCTCAACACTCCTACTCCCAAAGAACAACCCCTCCCAGTGTGGCCGATAACGCTGCGTGAACTCCTGATGCGCTATTGAGAGCAGCGCCGCGACAGATTTGATCTATGGGCAGCTAAAGCAAAGTCTCCGATCTTCTTTTCGTAGCGCGACCTTTACCTTAATAAGTAGGCCAATAAATCTTGGTCAAAGGAATGAGCGCACGTACCTCCGCGTCGATTCTCTCGTAGTGCTCTATTATCCCGTCGACGAGCCCATTTAAATCCATCAACATTAGAGGGATCGATGCTCTCTCCGCTTCGTAGCGGGCCTCTTTCGAGAAACCACCCGTGCTTACATAAAGACCCTTATCGTCTTTGTGCCGGCCACCTAAGAAACTTCTGACCGCATCTGCCCCCATCTGCGCCGCTCGGTGCTTAACCTCAACAATTATCCGCGGAGATTCAAAACCAAAACCATCAGGCGACGCCACGATATCCTTTCCACGGTCTGATCCGGCGGGAGATATCTGAGTCTTATAACCGATTGCACGCAACATCCCCGCTACAACCTCCTGCATCTGATCCCACTCAAGCTTATCGAGCCGATCCTTTATAAACTCCCGAGAGCGCGACTGGATATCCTTAAGTAGATCCTCCTCTTCAGTATCACTAACATCATCAACCCCCGGAGAGACCGGAGGTTGCGCGCCTTGAAGAAGAGCATGGAGCTCTTGTGCTGGCGTGTCTGAGATGAGAAACAGAGTTGAAATAGCCCCAAGAGTATTCTTTGTAGGAACCGAGATCTGATCACGATCCAGCTCCTTTAGCCACAACACACGCCTATAATGATTTAAATCTGAAATACCGAGCGCGCCAAACTGATAAGGCCCCGCGACCTTACCGATTAAATATACCCGGCGACTTGAGTCATAGCTAAGAACGTAATCACCCTCTTTTATCTCAAAGCAGAAACGGTAAAGTTGGCTACTAGTGATCGCTGCCTTAAGTTTCTTGTAGTGTGGATAAGTCGTGACTATCTTCTCATTGATCACTTCACGACTTAATTTAGAAACATCACCGACCTCAGCCCACCCCATCGCAACGAGCTGCTGATCTCTAAAGTCCTCTATAAACTCCCCACCGCGCCCCGCTCGCACCATCCAAGTATTGGCCTGCATAACTAAATTCCCGGTAAATCATCGGATCTATCCCGACTCCGAGCCCACTCTAGCGCATGGGGAGGAATGGCTCAAATCATGGAGTGCTGTTTGCTATGCATTAGATTTAGGTCGTTGATTCCAGGTAATAAGGGCTTTAGCTGTTGCCGCGATACTCATTCAGAGAATATGATAACTCAATTCGGCGGCACTAATGAACTTTTTGCAAACCATCCCATTAGTTTTATGTTCCTGAAGCTCCTTTCTGCCTTTCTACTTATCTTGATTGCTAGCGCACCTGGATCTGCTGAACCGCCGAACGGATCGCTCTCAATTACCTATCAACAACTCAGCGATGGAAAGCTCTCTGAATCTTATCACGAACTCACTTTGAGCTGCTACGACGGAGAGTGTTCCTTACAGTCAGTAACCTTCAACCAATGCTGGGACAGCCCCTTGGCAAGTGCCGATAAGTCTCAAAAATATTCCTTCATAAAAGTTGAGTCATCAAGTACTAGCGATGGAGGAATTACTCTTGCAAATATCTCAGACACCAGCTTAACAGTGAGCCAGAATTTAGATGGTGCCAATCTTACCTATAGATTCGAGTTCACTACTACCGATAACCCACTTGGGACAAAGCTTCTCAAGCTTCGGCGAGATCGGTGGTTTGCCAATCTCACTGACTTTAGCGGAGCGGCTACCAAAAGCTCAGAAATGACCAAGAAAGTATATAGCTGGCAGATGGTACCGGTCCGAGGCGAGTCAGGTAGGCACTTTGCGTCAGTAAAGACTACTTGCGCCGTCAGAGTTTCCGCTCTTCCGAGCCTCGCTGTTACTCCTACCCTGATACTCGCTCCGTCAGCAGCCGATACAACAACTCCGTGACAATTCGGCAGAATATTCTTCGACTAATTAAAGTGGCATTTCTCCGAGACCGCAGTTGCTTCTCATACTTCAAGCACAACCCAATGAGCACTCACGTAGACATTAGATAACTTGTTAATATAAATGGGCTTTGACCATTGTCATAAAGCCATTAACAACTGGAGCCACGCAAGACCTGTATCATTAGATGATACACCTCCGAACGGCTAAGACTATGTGCTTCGACGAAATGGCACCTCATCATCCGTCGCTAAAATAGAGCTACCGTTAAATAATTAAGATTATCTAGGTATTAGATGATACCGATTCTCTAGATATCAGCGGGAAGAATGATATAGCACTAGGCTATGCTCAGCTCCTACGCACTGAAATCACTAGAGTTCCAAAGAGGCGAATCCCCCGAGTAGTCCTAGCACCTCGAAATTAGTTTTCTCACAGGCACTCTTTGAGATAACCTCAAATTTCTGCTTTAATACCCCTGGGTTTTAACAGATCCGCGGCTTTACCAAGCGATATGCCTGAGCAGCTGCGGTGACTTTTCATAGCATCGAAAATCTCAATTTAGAATTTAACGAAACTCTCTTTCTTTGGTATTGTCGGTGCCTAGCTCGTTTGCAAGTCGCATATGGTCTCGCGTCAAGCAAGTACTTCCTAGGTCAAAATCCGTCTCGGTATCGGAGACCACATATTCTGAGGCGGAAACATCACACATCGCCAACCTCGCACAGGACTTAGAGTTTGCTATCAGCGTCGATGCAAATGTCCGCGGTACGCGGGAGCTTTTCGATGTTAATGCGATATTGCCGGAATGTAAGCGACAGAGGGAACCAGAGCTTGGCTCGACATCAACCAGCGCGGCCGATAGCTCAGTAATACCCATAGCGGACTGGACGTCCCCCGATGAGGATGCGATCTTTTTCGCTACGATCTCCGCTCTTCAAGCTACATCGGCTAAGACCTATCAACCTGAATTAGATCTTTCTTTTTTTGCGCCCTTTGCGAGCAATCCAGGCGCCCCTGCCACTTCCCAACTAGAAAAACACCTAGCTCAAGCGTCTGGCCGTTTAAGCCTACGAAACCGCGCGAGCCGTATCACTCACAATCTTGCGGCTCGGTTCGACTTATCCGACACGGATCTACATACACTTACTAAATTGGTTAAGCGACATCGCCTAAACTACAGAGTTATTTCCGAATTCGAGATCCTACTAGCCAAAGGATACTCAGTCGATGAGCTTATGACAGCGAGCAATATCAGAAAATTATGGCGAACCCATGAGTTCCTTCGATGTGAGATCCCACGCTACTGCCGCTCTGCTATCACCAACGGATTGATAACGAGTTCGAGTTACTTCGCGTCATTTGAACATCCGTCCGACTTTAGTCGCCGCACTGCAGAGGTAAAGTTCAGCAGCAGTGGACAGATTCCGACGTGGAAGATGGCTGCCAGATGGGCAACTACTCTCGGGGTCCTCCCGATATCCGAATTAGAATCCATTTTAGACTTGCGCTACCAGGCGTGGCTCGAAAACTCCAAATTTTGGCGCGATCAGCCTTCTTTCACCATTCATTTTGACCGCTCTCTTCGTGAATTGGCGACCGATATAACAGAGACAATTCCCTGGGACTATTGTTTTCCTGATCACAGGACTGACGAAGGGGATTCGAATCCCTCCGAGGAACGCATAAGAGCTCGCAGGCTGTATGAGCTAGGATTGATACCGGACATCTGGGCCGATCCCTTTGATGACAGAGTGTCGATAGACCCCGAGTTTCCGTTGCTTAAAGACTATTGGCCAAAAGGTGATAAGGGTGATGACGATGAATGAGATTATTCCGGTTATTGGATGTTGTGTTCGGAAAGACGGTGATAAAGAGCTGCTCGGTCGAGTAGAATCTCATGGCACTGAATCAGACAGCGGCTCAGTCTATGTCATCTGGATGAAAAGCCAGCTTCGCGAAATGATTCCAGTAGCCCGTCTCCGCAGCGGGTTTATGATAGGAATGGAGGTCCAAGATATTCCCTACTCTCGAATTCGCAGCTCTTTGGGAGAAGGAGTAGTAGTCGATACACGTCTTCTCGGTCATCGAGAGCAAGTACTTGTTGACTTTCCCGAAACCGGTCACCGGTTTTGGTTACCATGGCAGAATCTCAGATTTATAAGGGGAGTTAGAACGCAGTTAAACCTCCCTTCCTGTTCCAGTTCAGACAATGCTGAACTATTTCGCTTAAGGTGCCTCGCTGTTGCTCTTGAGATGTGGAATGAGAACACTGGAGCTCTATCAAAGATGGACATTGATCCCTTGCCCCATCAGATTCATCTTGTTCATCATATTCTTGCCTCTGGAAACCTTAATTGGCTTATCGCTGATGACGTGGGACTTGGTAAGACCATCGAGGTGGGCATGCTTATATCTGCTCTCAAGCATCGTGGCGACTTCCGCAGAATTCTTATTGTCACTCCATCTGGTTTGACCAGGCAATGGAGGGATGAGTTAGCGATTAGATTCGGCCTGGATGATTTTCAGATTTACGGCGACGATTTCCGCGTTGACTCCCCAATTCAATGGAAACTTCATGATCATGTCATCGCCTCAGTGGATAAACTAAAGGGCGAGAATCATCTTGATCTTATCGCCCAAGCGGCTACTTGGGACTTAATAATCTTCGACGAAGCCCACCGACTAAGTCGCCGTGAATACGGCAGTAAGCTGGATGCATCAGATCGCTACCGTTTGGCCGCGGCCCTGCGACGGAAGACTGAATCTCTAATACTACTGAGCGCTACACCTCACCAGGGTATGAGTGACAAGTTCTCCGCTCTTTTAGAGCTGCTAAGACCTGAGCTTAAGTCTGCTATACGCTCCCACAACCACCAGCCAGGAATTCTTCAGCATATGGTAATCAGAAACAATAAATCTGATGTTACTGATGCGGAGGGGAACTTTATATTCGCAGGGAAAACGACAAACGTAATATCAGCTGAACCAAGCCCTGAAACCGTGCAGTTTGAGCGTAACTTGGCTGACTATCTGCGCCGCGGATATGAGGCCTCGAGCGAAATGGATGATTTTAGCGGCAGAGCAGTAGGATTTGTAATGACCGTTTATCGGAAGTTGGCTGCTTCAAGTACCATGGCAATAGCACGAGCCTTGCGTAGACGCTTGGGCAGAATTTCTGGTGAATTGGCGAGCGTGTCAGATGTAAATCTCGAGGCTCCCGATGAACGTTTTTCTGGTGAATGGGAGGAATCGTTAGGCGGCAGCAGGCCCGAATTTTTTGGTGGTGAGATATCTCTTCTGACTGAGCTATGCGAGGAAGCTGAAGCTTTGAGCGGAAATGACCCTAAACTCGAATGTTTTCTCGGAGTTCTGCGCAATTCAATATTGCGGACCAATCCTACCGAAAAGATACTCATTTTTACCGAATACAGGGCAACTCAGGACTACTTAATCACCACCTTACAAAAGAGCTTTGGGCAGAATGCAGTAGTCGCCATAAATGGCAGCCAGTCTCGTGATGAACGACTATCTGCGATCAATCAATTCGAGGACTGTGCTCAATTCCTTGTTTCAACGGAAGCGGGCGGAGAGGGCATAAATCTTCAAAAGTCATGCAACATTATGTTTAATTATGATCTTCCCTGGAATCCTATGAGATTAGTCCAGAGAATTGGGCGTCTTTACAGATATGGTCAAAAGAAGAAAGTTGCTGTCTTTAATCTACAGGCTTCCGGGAGTATAGACGCTAAAGTAGTTGACCTCATGTATCAGCGACTACAGGAAGTAGTCAGGGACCTTGCCCCAGTCAGCGAGGAATTCAAGCCAGGGCTCGAGGATGAGATACTCGGACAGATGGCCGAAATAGTAGATGTGGAAGATTTACTAAAGCAAGCTTTGAACTCGGGAATCGAACGGACAGAGGCACGAATTGAAGAGGCGCTGCAGCGAGCACGAGCAGCTGTAGTAAAGCAAAGAGAGCTGTTCAGTAAAGTTAATTCCTATGATCAGTCTGTCCCCTCTACCGACTTCTCTCTTACTCCAGAGCACCTTAGGATCTTTGTTCTAGGAATGTTTAAGAGATTAGGGATTATTATCGATAATAAAACTCACGGGGGTCTAGCGCTGGAGATCATACTGCCACCGAATATACTGGACGAGCTTCCCGGCCTTCGTCACCGTATGGCAGTATCTTTTGATCGGTTATGGGCCTCTAATCGTTCCGGCATTCACTTGCTCGATATGGAATCGATTTTGGTTCGTTATATGCTTCTACTTGCAAAAAGTCATGATTTCGGCGGAATTACTGCGAACCTGAGGACTGCCGATGATTCTTTCATCATGGCTGGTGTTCTAAGATGGCAGAACGATCAGGGGCGAAGAATGCGCCAGGAATTTACAGTTTTTAAATGCAAGGCGGCAAGCCAAGTTGAAATTAACCCTGAATCTATCAAGGAATGGCTGCTGCACCCTGCTACTGGCGACACTAATAATATTGATGTGAGCGAAGTAAAATCGTTTTTTGTCCAATCTGACGGAGCCGCACAGAGACGCCTAGCTGCAGTATCTAACCGTGACCTTCATCCAGAAAACCTTCAATGGATTGGGGCGGCTTGGACCAACAAGTGAAAAGGTAACCTTCAGTAGCAATATGGTCGGCTATCATCATTTTGAGTTCGTCGGTCTTGACGGAATACCTTCCGATCATAGCAATATTATCGAACATTCCGCCGGTTAACTAAAATTTGATCCTCGCTGTAATGGCAGACCTTTCCAGTTCTAACTTGGTTATCTTATTTCTGCGAGTGCCTCTTCATTCCCTGCTCAGTGTCTGAAAATCTGGGAAAGAGCAGCGCGAGATTGCATCGCTTCGATGGATGTGAGCTCACGTTATCATGCCGCCATCGGCCAATCTCTAAACGAGCTTTCAGCCTGTTCAATAATCTTAGCTACAAAATCGTCCAGATGCTCGGCTTTAACTCCTCGTGTACGCAGCACACGCTTCACCGCAGCTCTCACCTGTGCCTTGACATCATCCCTATGGGGCTGTGTCCAATCCGGCTTAGCGTTCCTTTTGACCGATTGCACAACATCATGCACAAGGTCACGCAGGAACTCATTCGAGTACACCTTACCCGAAGCCGCTGCTACAGCATCGTAAAATGCTACCTCGTCCGGCTCTAATCCTAAATCATTTGCTCTCTTATCTGATGCTTCCATATCCTTCCTTATTTGGAGCATCGCCTGTATCACTGCCGCTGCATCGATCAGACGTGCATGATACTTATCGAGAGTTTGTTCTAAAAGTTGTCTGAAGCTCTTGGCTTCAGAGAGATTTTTGCGCCTTCGCGCCTGAATCTCATCGTTTAAAAGCCGCTCTAGGAGTTTCAATCGTAAATTCTGATGGGGGCGATTTTTGAACGTTTGCAGGAAGTCATCATCAAGGATCGATATATCGGCCTTCTCGATACCGGCAAGTTTGAAGATATCGATAACCCCGTGGGTCTCAACCGACTCATCGATCAAGTCCTTTATCGCTTTCTCTATCCGTTGCGGTGTAGCACCGCGTGGCAGGGTCTTTTGAAGCTCCTTTCGTATCCTCTGGAAGTACAGAATCTCATCAGCGTGAGCCATACACTCAGGGATATGCTTTACAAGGAGCAGGGCGGTGCTCAGCCGCTTTTCCTCATGAAAAAAAGCGTCCCGTTGTGCATCAGTTAAGGTCAAGTGTGCCAGCACCTCGCTGCTTAGGTCCTCTAAATCGACCTTGGGGAGCTTCTTCCATCCGGTATAATCCTTTCCTTGAGGCATTAAGCCCCGAACAGCATCAAGCGCCTCAAAGAATACCATCCGAGCCTGGCCATTTATCTCCGGTGCAGGATCGCCCTTGCCCCCATTCTTGGTGTACTTTGAGGTAGCGTCCCGAAGTTCATCGCCAACCCCTATGTAATCAACGATAAGGCCGTGAGGCTTATCGCTAAACACCCGATTCACCCGCGAGATAGCCTGGATAATGTTGTGGCCCTTCATCGGCTTGTCGATGTAGAGGGTGTGAAGGCACGGGATATCTGTTCCCGTAAGCCACATATCACGAACGATCACAATTTTGAGCGGATCGTTCGGGTCTTTCATCCGCTCTTTAATGGACTCGCGCTGTTGCTTAGAGGTGATATGCCCCGCTTCGCTCCAGGCAGGAGGGTCCTTCGAGAGATCGCCCGTCATGACGATCTTAACCTCCGGGCAATTTGGTAGAGCCATGAGTGCATCGTAGAGCTTCACGCAGTTTTCGCGGCTCATACACACCACCATCGCCTTACCTGAAAGGGTGGCGCTTCTGTCGCAATAGTGAGTAAGTAGGTCCTTGGCTAACTCATCGATCCGGTCTTTAGCTCCCGCCGCTTGGGCCATAGCCGCCCAGCGACTCTTACGACGCTCTAAGTCGTCGATATCTGCCGTCGAGGTTATCTCCTCCAGCGCCTCATCTACATCAGCCTTCGCGAGTCCAAGCTTAATCTGTCGAGGGAGATAGAATATCTTAACGGTCGCCCCATCGCTCTGCGCCTGGGCGATATCGTAGGTGTGGATAACGTTACCGAATACCTCCTCAGTATCAGCACCGTGCAGCGATACAGGGGTGCCGGTAAAGCCGAGCCGTTTGGCGTTAGGTAGTGCCTCTGAGAGGTAGCGAGCGTAACCCTTTAAGAACCCGTACTGTGATCTATGGGCTTCATCCGCGATAATGATGATGTTCTTTCGGGTTGAAAGAACGGGATGCGAAACCTCGCCTTTTTCATCTTTAAGCTGAAACTTCTGCATCGTGGTGAAGATAAGCTCACCACCCTCGCCCCTAAGAAGCGATCTCAGCTCATCGATACTGCCAGCATGATTGGCGGTGCCGACGAGCCCACGAGCTGCAACGAATTGATCGTAGAGCTGCTTATCAAGGTCGGTTGCATCAACCTCAATCACGATAGTCGGGTTCTCAAGCTCCGGAAGCCGCCGCAATATCCCCACCAGGAACGCCATACTAAGGCTCTTCCCTGAGCCGGTCGTGTGCCAGATAACCCCAAGCCGCTTATCAGAGGGGGCAGTAAAACTCGTCTTGGCTTTATCCACCGCCTTTTTGACCGCGAAGAACTGATGATACTTAGCGGCTTTCTTAGTGATCTTTTCGTTAGCGTTTTCAAAGACCACGAAATCACGGATGTAGGCAAGGAGCCGCTCCTTTGGAAACAAGCCCTCTATCAAGGTCTTCATGCTGCCGATGTATGAGCCGACGATCTTTTCGCCATCGATGGACTTCCACGGGGCAAACCATTCGAGCGTTGCTGTCCATGTTCCATGTAGCGTTCCTTTGCGCTCTTCGTCCTCTAAGTCTTCGGCTTCTGGCTCAAAGTGATTGCCATCAGAAATGACGGTAAGGCAGTTGTAGTCGAATATCTTGGGGATAAGACTTGTGTAGTGCTGCACCTGATTGAAGGCATCCTGAACGGTCGTCTCTGGTCGCCACGGGTTTTTAAGTTCAAAGAGCACTAACGGAAGGCCATTTACGTAGATCAGGATATCAGGCCGCCTGTCGTTCGCCCCTTCCTGGATCGGGAGCTGGTTTACTACCTCAAAGGTGTTCTGTTGAGGTTCGTCCCAGTTGATAACGTAAATGTGGCGCTTCTCGGTTGGTTTCCCCGGCTTTTCCACAGAGATCTCAAAGCCGCGAGTAAGGAGACGGTGGAACTCCATGTTGCGGCGCAGGGTATCGACGCCGGAGGGCCGGCTTATGGTGCCGATAGCTTCCTTGAGAGAGGCTTCCGGGAGATCGGGATAGCACGAGAGTAGGTGGCTCTTCAGAGTGTCGATAAAGACGACCTCTTGGTGATCCCGTTCGAGGTAGTCGCCTCGGATATGGCGGTATTTGAGTCGTTCAAGCCGCTCGATGGTTGTTTCCTCGAATTCGGATTCGGAGCCGGTGCGGTTCATGCTATGCGTTTCTCCGCCTTATTTTTGATCGGCACTTCATATCCTCACGACCCCTGCAAATGAAACTTGACGTTAAGATTCCTCAACATCGTGTAAAGATCTTGAGTCTGCACACCGAACTGATTGCATACGTCCGGTAATTTTATGGAGGTTTTCGAGGCGGGGGCTGCTTGTTCGTTAGTAACAACGATGGCTTTGCGGCACCGGGCGTAGGCCACCAGCCATCCGTCAGCACCCTGAGCAAATTTAGCCTTAGCGAAATCAGCGAATTGCGAATTTCTTTGAACCCATAGCATTATCTCGCCGTATTGATTCGCTATTTCAGCGTCATCAACTTCCAGAAAAAAAGATCCAGGAAGCGTAGCACTCACCCACTGGTAGAGATCCTCAGTCTTTCTCCCAGCTAACAGCTCGTTCTTTACTCTGCTGACGCTAAAGACGGATCTCCGCGCATGATTTTCAATAATGCTACTCCAAAATCCCGGACAGATATCGAAGGCGTAATACAGATTCTTAGCCGTAATAAAAACATCAGAATCGACAATGTAGATCGGAGAGCTGCTCATGACTGCTCTCCTGTGACTTGTTTGACGTAACGTTGAAATGTACCGTCCTTCAGACCGGTTAGGTCGTACGCTGTTTGAAAGCCGATGCGTCCCTCCATCGCGGCGTTGTACACTCGCATCACGAAAAACTCTCCTACGCGAGTGTTCTGCGTATTGTAGAAATCACCGCCGCCCTTTTCCGGTTTACGCAAGAAATCTCTCTCCGTGTACTCATTGTAGAAATCAAAAAATTCATCTCGGCTAATAAGCTTCAAATCTACTGCGCGACGACCTGCTACAATCGGACTCACTTTAAAATGTCGTGCAAGAACCTCGAATCGATCTTTAGTTCGCTTCAGGTCGTTCCATCGTAATCTAAGCTCTTTTGCTGGAATCAAAAATTCAGCGGCAGCTTTATTGCACCACTCCTCCACATCTTCACCACCAGGGAAAAGGCTTTCAAAGCCGGAGATTCCCTCTTTTCCAAGCCAAATATGGGCCAATTCGTGCGCCAAGGTGAACATCTGGGCGGACTTAGCATCCCTACCATTCACAAAGATGAGAGGTGCATACGGGTCACTTAGCGCAAATCCTCGAAATTCATCGACGCTCAATTGCCTGTGGGTATCGTTCCCAACAACCCCGTTAATGACCGCCATGACCCCCATATTTTCAATCGCACGACGCAAAGCACTGACCGCCCCCTGCCACGTTTGAACCTGCGCCATGAGGTTATTCTCAAGCCCTACAAGTCTACGCATCTCATGAGCTACCCCTTCAGCATCATCAGAGAGGCGAGCACTTCCGACAAAACCAAGCGGCTCAGAACCCTCTTCAATGAGAAAATCTTTGAGCCAGGCCTGACGCTGTTGCATTGCGTAAATGGTGTTGAGCAATTCAGGGCTGGCTGTGCGCTCCTTTGTCTTTGTCGTCGTACGAAAATCAGGTAGTGGTAGTGGCTCTTCCGGCGGTGCTGGCAAGAAAAAGTAACCGAAAGGCGTATGAGTTGCCTTAGCAAAATCCTCAAGCTGCTTAAAAGTTGGGGATGCCTCACCACTCAGCCAGGTTTCGATCTGCTTAAAGCGTTTGGCGAGGTTAGTTCTTTCTATGCCAGAGCGACGACAGGCCCAGAGGAGTAGTTTGGGATTGATGGGGAGTTTGGTGGTCATGCGGCGGTGGGCTCCTCGATAGTCACAGCTTTAGAGGTGCTATATTGATTTTCTCCAGAGAAAAGCCGAGGTAGGAGCGCGTCCCGCATATTTCTGAGAAGCGACGACTCATGCAGCTTATGTGTGAGCAAACTACGAAATCCACCGACTATTTGATTAAATCTACCTACAAGCTCTTTGGGCGGCAGCGGGGTTTTTGCGGCTGTTATGACTTGTGCGTTCATATTCCTCTGCACCGTGCCGCTCATAGCTCCTTCCGCATACTCACGATAGGCCGCTGAACGCAAGAAATAAAACGTAAAATATTGATACTCCGAATCTGCGATCAAGCGAACAAGATATGAGGCAAAAATAGCATCTTCGTCGCTCTCAACAATGCCAGCCTTGCCAGGATCGGCCATCCTCGATACTAGAATATCCCCCTTTTTAAGAGCATAACGAGCTTTATCCTCAGGCTTAATCTGACAGCGAGGAACGTCATCCCATTCAATCCACGGGTTTTTATTCATGTCCGTGATTCGCAATAACTTTGTGGGGAAAATATCAGAATCTGCGGCGGAGGTCGTATACCCGTATTGGGTCGAGCAAAACTCTGAAAGAGCAGCTACCCTCCACCCCTTCGGCACCGCCCCCAAATCCGACTCCTCAAACGAATCCGGAAAAAGCGCCGCAATCTCATCGCTCATGCCAAAAGGCTTCCTGCCCTCTGATTTAGCGACAACAGGGTCGAAGTCAACGAACCAGGATTTGAAGAGGGTTTGGGACATCTCTTCGAGGGTGCGACAACAGGCAGCATTCGCTTCAATTTTATTGTCGAAGGAGCGCAAAATATCAGCCATCTGATTTTGCACATTCAAAGATGGGAGATCTAGTTCCACGTCTGTGAGTGCGACTGCGCTGGCATTCGGCTGAGCTGAGCCTCCCAATATCGATTCGATATGCTCCGAGTATGCAGGGCTTTGAAGAAAGTAGTGTATGAAGAACGGATTAACGTCTTTCTTGACTTGTATTCTTATTAGGTACGATGCAAAGACAGCTCTTGGTGGCGATGTAATTATGGTGTTCCATCCGGTGAAAGCACCGGTTCTCGCAATTACCAAATCACCATCTTGAAGAGCATATTTGCTCTCGTCATTCTCTGAAATATCTACATAGGGAGTGGTCTCCCAATCAAGAATGGACTCTCGGATATCCGTAATACGGAGGAATCTTGGTCCGGAGCCAACGGCAGTCGCGCTGGCGGTAAACCCATACTGGATATTTCTGCAGAGATCTCGGAGGTTCACTCTTTTCACAAGTCACCTCCCAAGCAATTTAACGATTTTCTGAGTTGCTGTGTTAGCTGGTCTCCGTCGCCCAACTGTTTCTCCAGAAGAAGTCGCAACCTCGGCCACCTCTCCTCAAACGGCTCATCCTCATCATCACCTTCAGCAGCACCGACATACCTTCCAGGAGTAAGCGCATAGCGATGCTCCTTTACCTCATCGAGTGTCGCCACTTTACAGAACCCCGGCACCTCAGCCGGATCTCCTATCTTCTTAAACTCCCGATATACCGCAGCGATCTGCTCAACCTCTTCGTCAGATAGCTGCTTCTGCTTCCGACTTCCTGGAATCAGCGCCCCAAGCTTACGCCCATCAATAAAGAGTATCTTCCCCTTCCGGTTTCGGAATCCGCCAGCACCACCGCGATTTCTCGATATAAACCAAAGGCAGCACGGGATCTGGGTGTTCGCAAAAAGCTGTCCCGTTAGCTGTACAACACAATCCACATAGTCCCGCTCAATAAGGGTCTTTCGGACCTCAAGACGGTTAATCTCGCCGTTCGACAACTCCCCTGTTGCCATAACAAATCCAGCCGTTCCCCGTGGGCTCAGGTGATTGAGGAAGTGAAGCATCCACATGCTGTTTGCGTTCTTTGCCGCCAGCGGAAGCTTTACTCCATCGACATCCAATCGAGGGTCGTCGTTTGTAATGCGGTGAGCGCCCCAGCCACCTTCTGATTTTGAGCCATCATTAAAGGGTGGATTGGCGATGATGTAATCGGCTTTGAGTGTCGCGTGCTTGTCGTTGTCGTACGAACTTCCGATCTCAATCTTGCCATCAAGCCCATGAATGAAGAGGTTCATTCGGCAAAGACGATAGGTAAAATCCTTGGTCTCCTGACCGAAGAACGAGAGCTGTTTATTGTGCTTGGTAAATAGATCCGATTGCACGAACATACCGCCCGACCCGCAGCACGGGTCATAAACACTTCCGTGCGTCGGTTCAAGCATCGCTACGAGAGTCTTTACGATTGAGACAGGAGTAAAGAACTCCCCACCACGCTTTCCTTCGGAGTTTGCAAATTCGCCGATGAAGTATTCATACACACGGCCAATAAGATCCTCTCCGTTGTCACTTAAACGGAAAACATCCTTCGAGAATAGGTTAATGAGACCACGTAGACCTTCGGCATCAAGGTTCGACCCTGCATAGATTCGAGGAAGAAGCCCCTTTAACTTGTCAGGATAGGTATCCTCAAGAACCTGCAAGATATCATCGAGCTTAGTCTTGATATCATCTGCAGGAGCCACTTTAATTATACTCGCCCATCTCGCAGCTTCTGGAACTATAAAAGCGCCACCAGCGCGATACTCATCCGGATCTGCCAAGACATCAGCTCTAATTTTAGCGTCCTTAGTGTGATAATCGCTCGTTGGATCATCAAGCAGCCGCTCAAGTTCAAGCCGTCTATGATCGTATCGGAGCGACAAGAACCTGAGAAATATAATCGGTAACACATATCGCTTATAGTCTGCTGGTTCGATTGATCCTCGAAGTGAAACGGCTGCTTCCCAAAGCTCGTTTAACAGGTCTTTAATTCCCCCATTCTTCTTTTCTTCTGCTTTGTCTTTCTTTTTTCCCGCCATAGTTTACCGTTATAACTTTAGTATCTGAGGCTCCGCAAGATAAGGTAGGAGGTGTTCCACTGGGTGAAACACTCCTCGCCACTCGTCTTAGCGAGATACCCCTCCTTTAGGCTTTTTAAGGTCTTACCTCAGGTCGTTGATTCAATTATTTTGAGGAGAGACGAACGTCCCATGCCATTAATAATGATCTCGACCTGTTGCCCTAGTATAGCCAAATTAAGCTAGCCCCATAAGGAAGAGCGCATAACCAGGTCCGAGGCTAAATTAGCTACGTTATCCTCCAGACCTTCCTCCGACTTAAGCCTCACCGCTCCTGCAGGTAGCCTTCCCCACCAAACATAGCACCAGGCGGTACGAATCTTCCCTCTATCAACTGTACCAGCCCACACTGGAGTTCGGAATATACCGCTCCTCTGAGAATCATTAGGAAGGGCGCAGATCGCTCGGTCTATTTCCGCGAGGGTATTTGTAGGATCCATCAAAAATCCGGACTCTGCAGCAATTAGGTTTCCCCCTCGACTCGCCAATCGAATAATTGTCTGACCTCGCCACTGATACCTGTGTCCGAAAAGCTCCAGCATCGCCGACCGATCCTCCCGCCAACCAGGAAGATGTGCAGCTAACTTGCAACCTATCGCCAGGGGCTCGAATGTCATGAGCGGTCTTTCAAACCAAGTAGGTTTGGCCGCCGCGGCAGCGTCAAGTGACCAGTCAGATAAGCCAACTTTCTTGTATCCTTCTCTAACAATCGCAAGGTAACGCTCAGAGGGCGGTACGAAAGTCTTCCTGTACTCCTCGCGTACTTCAAAAAAAGCCACTAGAATCCTATTACCGCTATCAGTATAAGCCCATTCCTCACGGGGGATGTAAGGCGATCCCTCTTTTCTCCTTATGACCTCAAACAGCTCTCTGTCAATCATGCTAACCGCCCCTATAACCGTGGCGCCTATGCGAGGCCTTACATCTAAAACGCCCCCGCCTCTGGACTGTGATTGGTAAGTAAACGCCAGTTCGCGATCAGGCAGAATTGCGTGACAAATCGGCTTCGGCATTTCCATCTGAGTCACCTCATAAAAATCACTTTCATTAGTGTTTGAACCATACGAGAAGTACGCTATTTTTTGTGTTTGTTTATTCATAAATAATCTCCATCAGCTATTCAGCTACCAAATCCTCTACTCCCAAAACTTTCTCTGTCTTTCCTCAATCTCCGTTCGCATCCGATCTATTTTGACCTGGATGTCATGAATTTTCAGATGTTCCTCATCAACTTTTCTTACCTCCTCGAAACTGGCAAGCGGAATCGGCAACTCCCACAAATCCTGCGCTGAGAGGGTCTGCATTCCACCGTGCTTTTGTTTGCTCTTCATCAACTTCTGACCGACTTCTGACTTTAAAAAGTGAAATAGATATCTTTCTGATAATCTGACTCCCTCGCCAACTAAACGCAAAACGACAAAAACCTGCCCCGGAAACCAAACTCCGTCATGCGGAGGAACAAGTGCCACATGACCAACTGTCCCCTTTACAGACAAGAGTATGTCTCCAGGCATGAGCTTGACTTTTCCAGCTTTGTAGATTTGCTCTCGATTAATCGTGAATCTCTTCGCGGGTGCGCGAATATCGCCAATTTCCGTGATATCCGAGATGGCGATCTCACGAACTTCCTCGCTCCCATTTGGGTCTTCACTCAAGACTGGAGGACGAATTACTTCAACCAGACTTCCGAGTTCTGCCGAACTCCTCTTGGCGAAAAAATCCTCGACCTGTTTGTTCAACTCAGTAGATAGATACCGTGATGGATCCATATTGAAGAGATTTTTCTCGATCTCGGACAAATCGACTGTTCTAAAAAGATCCCCATCGATGCCATTTTTAAAGGCCTCTACAAGAACTTGCATAGCTTTATCGTGTCCATAAAGTTTTGACATCTCAGCTACATCCGCCATGAATATTCCATCTCGCGGCTCACAATGATCACCTGCTAAGACAAGTATAATTGCGGGCAGGCGTGAACTAGTAAAAGCTCCTATCGGGAGCTTTATTATCGCCTCTATTGCCCGCTTACCTACCAGCTCACGCTTAAACTCGCGCTCGTGAGATGTGGTACGAGATAAGCTAGCTGCTGGTAACATCACCACTGCCCGCCTCCTGGCGCTCCTCTTAGCGTGCAAAATGGCCAAATTCTCGAAAAATTTGCCCCGATAAATGTACTTTGCCGCAAGCTCATCTGCCTTCTCTGGTCTTACCTTGAAACCGAATGGGGGAATAGAAAAAACAACATCATGAATTTCTGCGCCCTGCTTTTCTAGGATCTCCTCTGCATGCAAGCTTGATGTTTCTATCTTCAAGCCAAATAGCGCGCCGTAGAGGGTTGCGATGAGATTATTATCCGTTTCATCCACCGATACAGATGCATCGGCGTGGTTGATGCTTTCAACCACATCAAAGGCCGGAGTGAAAACGCAGCTAACTTCCTCCCCTTGCTGTATATCTCCCATCGCCACGCATAGACGGCTAGCATTTTCCGATATGAAACGACTCAATTTATCAGAGCGGTTGTATTCACGAGCCTCATTCCATAAGGACATGAGATAAGAACGATCCTCTGCAAGCTCCTGTGCTAACTCTAGAGTCCTACCAATAGCATCATCACTGACAAATCGACTAACTTGAAGCTCTTTGCTAAGCACGTCTGGTAAGTTATCGGCGAGGCTGTTCAAAAATTCAAAAGCCGATCTACTACCCCTGGTGAACTGCGAAGACCCTGCTTTACGAACTGCTGCACATACAACTAGAAGGAACAGATGCGAATCATGTAGTGCTATCTTACTCCGCAATTCGTCGATTAGCTTCGATATCCTCCACTGCAAAGATTTCGGCATTTCTTTTTGTTTGATCTCATTCATATTCGCGCTCTCCTCTAATCAACGAGCCTGTACGTTGTTATCTGTGTATCACCTCTCACTACGACAACTAAGCCGCCGCTCTGAGCTGCTCTTAAAGCCAACCTTTTAAGCCGCTCTGCCAATTCGACTATGGCTGCCGAGGCTTTGCGGGTTACAATCCACTTATCTCCCTCTACCTCCTCCGCATACTGCATTACAAAGTTAACCATCTCTTCATTTATGCCGCGCTGTGACATTCGTGCCTTCATGTGCTTGGTTTTTCTCATACCGCCCTCCATAAACACAAAGTACACGATATAATACGCGAAGTAAAGTCTTTACTTTTCTTTTTTTGGCATTACTTCTTCCTTCTGTTTGTTTTCGCCTTTTCTTTCTTAGTTCCAACTGCTTAGCCTACTCCTCCCTTCCCCGCGCATCGCTACCCCCAGAGAATATTGGATAGCCGGACTGTGAGAGGGCAGTCAACATGCGTGGGGCGGCTCTTCTGTAACCGGCTCCTTTCCGCTACGGCGTCTCAGGTCGTTCTCTAAATGACCTTCAAAGGACCGACCAATTCGCAAACGTAAGATACTCTGGGCGGTTCAATCTGAAATCGAAGATTTATATCGCTACTCGTCGTGCTGAGGTAAATAGTCGCGGTGCAAATCGAGCTACACCATTTCATTTCCAAACGAAGTCGCCGCAACTTTTTAAGTTTATCGCTAGAATAAGGTTTAACTGGCCTGAAGCACCGATCTACAAAACCCGAAGATCTTGCCTAGTATGTCAGTTGACCTATACTCAGCGAGAGATGCGGGCAGAGTTGAGGCGATTGCTCCGCATTGGATAGAGTCCGAGACTTTAGCTACCTGCAGCCTCAAAATTGCTGTGAATCGCCCTCTCGATTAATCTAGTTCCCAGGATCCCCCATGACTTTTGACCTCAGTACTCTCCTCCACATGTTCGCAAAATCCACAAAAGGGCCCTTTGGAATACCGGTTGAGGCCCCTCTGTTTCTCTGGGTTGGCTCGGGCACACTACTCATCTCTCTGATTTATGTTTTGAGTCGTTACTGGAATAAATCAAGTAAACTATCAAAAGCTTTCAAAAATCGAAGCTCTCAAATTTTAAGTATTCAGAGCGAAAAACGTCATATTGATGGATTCGGCTTGGATGAATTGAGAGAGATAATGGAGAACGACCCAAGCCTTCGCGACTCCTGGTGGGAATTCCAGGAGACTATCCTACATTTCCAGGACAATCGAGTATTTAACACTAGACAAGCAGAGGAGTTTTTTAAGGAAGACAACCTAATTGAAACAAAAATCAACTCGCGATTCTACTCGGCCTATCCCGGTCTGCTTACCAGCATCGGACTACTCCTTACCTTTACAGCGATCTTAATGGGGCTCAGCTACATTCACAAAGACTCCCAAGGCCGTCTATCCGGGGTTGAGGACTTAGTTTACAGTCTATCTGGCAAATTTCTGTCGTCTATCGTGGCTTTGGCATGTGCTGCCCTTTTTACATGGTTCGACAAATCCACATCAAAGGGCCTCCACACGGCATATCAGCGATTTGTTTCCTCACTCAATAAACGGCTAGCCAGAATGCCAGCCGAACGGCTGCTTCAGGTTATCCAAGATAATAATGAACAGCAGGCAAATGCTATTCGCGGAATTGCCACTGACCTTGCCGATCCGATTACCAAAGGAGTACAGGAGGGTATGGGACCTCTTGTTGAGCGCATCGCTTCCGCGATTGAGGAGCTTAACAAGCAGAAAAAGGAATCCATCTCGGAATCAGTTGGTGACATGATGAGGGAATTCAAGTCATCGCTCGTTAGCTCTACGGGGAGTGAATTCAAAGTTCTAGCCGCGTCAATCGAAAGCACCGCAAATTTAATCAGCCAAATGAACGACTCACAGGAACAGACTCGTAGCCGTACCGACGAGATGATCAAAAGCTTTGATTCGCTCTTGGCCAAGCAAAACGATGCCTCTCAGCGACAGCTCTCGCAGATAACCCAGGCGATGGACCAGATTCTAGAAGGGGTTTCGGCGCAGACAGCCAAGTCATCTTCAGCGATCGGCTCATCCATAGACACGGTTCTTGAAAAAATTGCCCAGGTTACCTCGGAGCAGATGGCGCAGAGCTCTCGGCACAACACGGATATCTCAAACGCTTTATCCGAGGTACTTTTACAATTAAGAGAGACCTCAAACTCCTCCGCCTCAACCATGCAGAGTTCGATTCATACCGTCTTGGAGGAAGCAAAGACGTTACGCGCCTCAACCTCCGAGAAAATGCTTGAGATGATGCGCCAGCAGGTCGAAAATTCAGCTACTATAAGCGAGGCCCGTCGTGCTCTTGAGGAGTCGATATCCCAATTCAAGGAGGCAGTGAGTCAATCGGCGAGATCGATGCAACTCATCGGAAGCGGCGCCGATGGAATGCAGCGTGGTCTTGACTCAGTGAGAACTTCGATCGATAAAGCTAGTTTTATTCAGGAGACAACAGCGAACGTATCCAGCCTGGCGGAGGGTCACCTAAAAGAGCTTACGAGAATAGTGGATGGACAAAGGGGGGTTCTGGATCAGTACGAACGAACATTTGCCATTTTAGACAGAAACACAGCCGCTATTTTGGAGCGCGTAGGCGAACAACTCGGAAACTACTCTCGAATTGTTAAGGATGGTCTGGAAACGCACCTTGAGCAATTCGATGAAGCGCTCGGAAATGCCACTGGGAAACTGACCAATACTGTCCGCAGTCTAAGTGATAGCCTAGACACTCTGATGGAGATAGTTGACAGCGCCTTAAGCTCATTCACTAAGGTTTCAGAAAATTTAGGGCAACGAGCACGCGGCGCGGAAAGAGAGGATAACTGATGGAAGGGGAGGGTTCCAATTTATCAGCTTCACTGACAGACATGATGACCTCGCTTATGGTCATTTTTGTCCTCCTGCTAGTCAATTACCTCCGACAGGAGCAAGGCGCTGCCGATGTTGCCCGGAGTAAAACTGATGAGATGCGTGAAGAGCTAATGAGGCGGCTAGTTGGCTCAGAGATTCAGGATGTAGAGGTTCGCAAACTTGATAATTATAACTTAGTCGTGATCGTCCCGGAAGATAAGCTGCAATTCGCGGAGGGCAACCAGGATCTTAACGAGAAAGCAATTGAATTTTTAAATCGCTTTACTCCCCTTCTCCTCGACACGTATGCCCTGTTTGCCGCCGACGTAAGCCTCATAAATGTTGAAGGGCATACGGACAAGAAACTGCGAAAAGATGCGAAGAATCTCTTCTTTAATTGGGACTTAAGTCAAAGTCGTGCCAGCGCGGTTATGAAATTCATGTTTACTTTTCCAGACAGGGAGAAGGAAGTATCTCAATTCCAAAGCATCGCCCTATTCGGCGGAAGAGGGCCAATTGAGTGCCCATATGAGATAGACGCGTCAGAGGATCTAAGAAAGATGTGTCGAACAGTAAAATTTAAGATTCGTCTGAAATCAAACGAGGAAGCCAAGCAAGCAACAGCAAAGAGCAACTCAGACTTAGAGACTGGCTCATGACTACTTCTCTCCTTAACGAAGCGATTCAAGCTCTCCACTTACTGGAGCGTATTCCACTGTGCCGACATCCAGTTGACATGGCGCCTTTTAGGGGAGAGCCCTTCCGTTGCGTTAAACTGAGAAAAACAATCGCGCTACTCGATGACGTCCAGGCCTTGGGTGGTCCTCTAGGGGTTAGTGATGATCTGATTGAGAAATGGACTGTGCTCCTAGCAGAACGCAATACCTCCGCTCTATCATGGAAAGAGATCAGGAATCTTTGCTGGGAGCCCAAAATAGCAACTCAGCCCGAGTTTCTGGACCTAATTGAAGTTAACCAGAAAGCTCTATCAAGCTCAGCAATTCAAGGCCTAATCTTCAGTTATCATTCGGAGTATACAGGAACTTCAAGCAACTCTAGGCTTGAGGAATTTTTAAGGCTACTAATTGAAGAACGTGGCCAATACGTTCCCAGCTTGGCGGTATGGAGGACTCAAATAGACGCCTTAGTGGGTGGTGCGGCGTCTGAAAACATGTCGGAGCGAATTACCCGTCCAGGTGTTTCTTTTACTCAGTCGTTCGAGACTTTTAGAATATATCCAAATACATCGTTTGCTTCACACGCGGCCAATCGATCGATCTATCGATATGTCAATCTTTTCTCATCCATGAATGTTGATAGTATAGAGCATTTCTACAAAGAGATTATCACGGCACCGATTATCGGAAGAGATACATTCAAAGCAGTCATATCCCGTCTCATCCTTAATCCCATACATGAGCAGAACGAGGATCTAAGAACACGACTGCTCGCCTACATCATTACAAATAGCGGATTGAGAGACCCTCGTATACAAATTGAGGGATGGATCGGTATAGATGAGCAGGCAAGACAGAGAGTCATTCAGTGGCTGTCTTCTCAAGACATCGACTTCTTTTTCGGATTACTAATCGGCCGCGAAGACCCACACCGTAGAAGATCCTTTTGGATGGGATACGTTTCTAAAGTCTATCGCTCGCGCGCCCTTCTCTGTACGCGCGACAGAGACACATATCAGCGGCAACTGCGAGAACTAGAAACCAGGGGGACATCTTACGGAAACCTCAAGTCGGCGCCATCGAGTGCCTTTATTCTTGACTTCGGCAAGTTGGTAGTAGTCGAGTTCAGCACAGTGGGCCGAGTTTACCTTTACACCCCGAGCGTGTTTAACCGAATTATGCCTAACTTCTGGAGTCGAGAGTGCACATCGACGGCTCTAAAGAACCCTGAGCTTGCAATTGAATCCATAACGCACCATCGACATAATCCCGAGTTATGGCAGGATAAAGTCAGAAATATTATGTCTCGCTACGGCGTGAGGAGGTAGCAGCATGACAGCCACGGAGCTAAACATCGCTAGATTGTCTGATGAATTGATGCTTACTGCTACGAGCAAATCGCTGCATTTTAGGTTTCATTCTGGCGGTGAATGTATGACTTCGCCCGCCTTGCCCTGGAGCACCCTCACGAATCCGGCGCCTCTGGCCACGAAAATAATCTCTAAACTGCCCTCGCTACTGGAGCAGGAAATCGCCCAGCAAGATGGCATGGAAGTATCCATTTCCCATAGATTTATAACTACCCTGGACGACATAGGATTTGATTTTCTATCCGACTGCACTGAATGGTCTCCGTTTACAGTTTCTGTTGGTGCCGTAGGAGCCATTGGCCGACCTGATTTTGCCTTCAGAGTTGACCTTTTAACCGGTAACCAAAAAATTTACGGGGAACGAACCGGCCCATTCTACAAAAGGGGCAAGCAAGTTTATCGACTCTCACCATCAACTTATCGACTTTTAGAGTGTATTGATACTTTTAATTCACTTCATCCAGATGAAAGAACAAAACCAAGAGCCTTGGAAGCAGCTTATGAGATTCAGCAATTCACTAAAATCGCTGTAATCGACAGCTACCTAAAGGGTGAGAAAATCCTTCTTCCTCAAAAAGTAAAGCTCGACATAGATGCTGATAGTTCGGGCTACCTTTCACTAATTCCGCGTTTCGATGGCGTTGATACGAGAGCAATGCGTGATACCTTCATGGCCTACAACTCGATACGAGATGTATATGATGTTCGGAACACGGAGGGTGAAAGAGTTAGAGTGGTCGTGAACCCCCAGCTCCAAGGAGTGCTTAAATCCATTCAAGCAGTGCGCCACGTTGGCGGGGACATCAGAGACAGAATATTAGTTGATGTTCGACAGGTACTCGATGAAGGAATAGATTTTGATCTCGTTGATATGGATGGCTTCGCCCCTCGTGTCAAGGGAATTGGCCACCCTCCTCACAGGGCAAAAATTATACATAAGCGTCCCTCACGAGATTGGGCAGATTCGCAAGCCATCTCCAACTTGGCGCAAGAGCTATGCTTAGAAATCGCGACAAATAATGGCACCAAAAGAATTGAGTTTAACTCAGCAACTGAGTTAAACGAACTTAGTAGCTTAGTGACCAGCGCGGTGGAAATCGGCCAAGCTGCGGTAAATTTTAAAGGAAACAAGCTCTTTATCGACGATACTCTTGTTGAAAGCCTCAAGGAGGCTGCTGGACTAGTTTATGGTCTGAATTCGCCTAACGTAGATCCTAAGGCTACTCGCGAAAAACTGAGGAACTGCAGGTATATACTTATTTACTCGAATGAAGAAATGCAGGAATACCAGGAGGGATCGGATGACCAGCAAATAGGTATAACGCTTTCGGAACCGGTTCTGCCGCAGTCGCTAAAAACGATTCTCATAAATGATGACCGCCTTGAGCAACCTATTGTGCTTAAGGCCCATCAGAAGAAAGGACTGCTGTGGCTTCAAAACCTGTTCCGCAATCGCCAAAAGCAGCGTGGCTGTCTGCTAGCCGACGACATGGGCTTGGGCAAAACTCTTCAGATTCTATCTTTTTTAGCTTGGTGCATCGAGGATGGCTACGTAGAAGGCTTAGGTAATGAGTCGCCTCCCTACGAACCCATTTTAGTCGTAACACCTCTAATGCTACTGGACACATGGAATAACGAGATTAATCGTTACTTTGGAAACGACATATTCGATCCTCGAATAGTCCTGTGGGATTCAACCGTAAAACGCTTAATACGCAATGATCAGAAGCAAAAAGAGGTCGCTTTGGGTGCTCCCAAGCTGGACCTTGCTGAGATCCGTTCTCATCGTCTCATACTTACCACATACGATACTGTGAAAAATTATCAACACTCATTCGGACGTATTCCCTGGTCAGTAATAGTCACCGATGAGGCACAAGATTTTAAGGAGCAAAACGCGAGGTCAGACGCGCTAAAGTGCCTCCGAGCACAATTTAAGATTGTAGCTACGGGAACCCCTGTCGAGAACAGACTTCTAGACCTGTGGAACCTCCTTGACTATATGCAACCCGGAACTATCGTCGGATCTAGCAAGGATTTTTCCGATACATACGAGAAGGGGCTGGATCAAAAAACAGACGCTGAAAGGGAACAATTATCATTACAACTTCGACGTCGCCTCAGGTACGGCCGGCCCGATGCCTTTGTCCTTAGGCGCGAGAAGGCGGAATGTCTTGCTGATTTACCTCCTAAAAATGAACATACGATTACAAGCGAACTTTCGCCAGAACAACGAGCGGCTCATGTGAGCTTCGTTACTGCCATTAAGGATACATCCGATAAACCGCACCATTTTGAACTTTTGCATTACCTCAGAAATCTTTATTTGCATCCGTTATTAGCCCAGGGCGAGACAATTTGTGATGATAGTGCGCCATGGTTAGATAGCTCTCCTAAATTGAAATCAGTTGTTGAAGTCATCAAGGAGATCAGGCGAAGAGATGAGAAGGTTCTCATATTCGCGCTTACTCAAAAGATGCAGGATGTCCTTCAAAAGGTTTTAGGCGACGTCTTCAATTTGCAAATTGACATAATAAACGGGAATCAGCAATCAAGAAGAACAGGTAATACCTCTTATCGACAGGGCATAATAGACCGCTTTTCAAATAAGGATGGTTTCAACATACTGATCCTTTCTCCCAGGGTCGCAGGGGTTGGTCTAACGATTACCTCTGCTAATAACGTTATCCATTACGAGCGCTGGTGGAATCCAGCGAAAGAGGCGCAGGCGACAGATCGTGTGTATCGCATCGGGCAGACACGTCCAGTAAACGTCTACTATCCAATTTCCAAGGATCCTCTTAAACAGTTTACTTCTTTTGACGAAAAGCTTGCTGTTCTTCTAGCGGAGAAAAAGCGCCTGGCAAAGGACTTTCTCACTCCATCGGCAGCCATGAACCTTACGGACAATGAACTAATTGAAAGCTTTTCCTCACCATCATCAGCTAATCAAATAAAAGTATTATCCGATGGGATCGTAATCGACTCTCTGCATAGGGCGAGAAGGCTGGACGGACATCAGTTCGAGGCCCTTATCGCCCTTCTTTACAGCAAACAGGGCTACCAGGTAATTCTTGGACCTAGAACTCGCGACAGAGGCATCGACATAATCGCAGCCAACAAAAAGCAAGTATTGCTCATCCAGTGTAAGCACACTTCGAATGATGGCCCGATAAATAACGAAGCCCTTGAGGACCTAGAGGAGGGCGGATCCTTCTACCGCAGGGAAGTCTTCTCCGTCGCTATGTCACGCTATCTTCCGACAAGAATAGCGTGGACGAACGGCAGATTTGATGCAGAGACAAAAGTGTTGGCAGCTCGGATCGGAGTAAAACTATCAGAAGAGCGGGAACTAACGAAGTTGTTAGTTCAGTACCGTCCTAATCTTGCAGACATCGCAAAAACGGAAGCTCGCCGCGCCACTTCTCGCGATATAGTTGCAAAAAGATGTGCCGAAATCTGTCCATAGTCTCCCATGGATTCACTCTCATTTTGAGAGTTCTCAGAGGAGTATTGAGAAGAGCGGGAACCGTCTCAAATGGTATTAGCAGAAGGTCAAGGCAAACAGAACAAACAGTCAGAGCATATATTGAGCCCCTCATCCCATGCCAGTTGAGGGTTGGGATATTCCCGACGATAGGTTTCTCGCATAGCCTTTGCTTTTTTACACTCGGGATGATGAAAAAATTCACTTCTTGAGCTTCCAACTACTAGTCCGGTCCACCCATTTTTTAGCTTTGGCAACCGGTTTGTTATAGCCACTAAAGATGCGGGAGCGCGAACATAATCAACTCGCCGACCGTCTCTTTCCCATTGCTCGCGGGTAAGCATACCAACGGAGAACAGTTGTGGCGCACAAGCGCCCCATGAGCTCTCTTGGAATTGCCACCGCGTTATTAGATCTGCTGGCGCCGACATGAACACTTCGAATAGAAATCCTTGGCGGAAGCCCTCTGATTGATAGACATGGCCCTTGGCAAGAACAACACCTCGGTCGTCTACAGGGAAGATTTCCAAGCTTGTCACATTAGGGAGTGGTGACAGCACTTCAAAATACACATAGCTAGAACTACCTAATGCCCTTCGCCCCCTTTCGGCAAAGATAGGTTTTTCGCTCATAAACATATATCTCTTCTTTCACTCCATTTGCATCTACGTCAACTGGCGCTAGCGCCCTCAAATTAAGAGGATTAAATTATTATCTTACAAATGCTACCCGAGTTCTAGACTTTAGAATTTAATTTTATTGAATACAATATAAGTGGAAATCAAAACTAACTATGCCGCCCCATCTCCATCCACAACACTCATGCCGTGGCCGCAGTCCGGCGATCAACTGTTGATTCAGTATGTAATTACCGCACCGCCACATCCGGCGAATAACCGCGAATGAAGCTGGAGATCTCAGGATTCTGAACGTTTACGAAACCAGATGCAGATCCGTCCTGGCACCCTCTGAAAGTAAAGCTGGTAACTCCAACGATTGAAGTGACTCCATCAACGGTTTGAGTCGCCGGACCTCCGGAATCACCCTGACAGATGGCACTTCCTGTTGTGTCAAAGAATGCCGCGAACTGACGCGAATCTACTACTGATAGCTCCATGTAACCCGCTCTAAAATCGCTAGCTTGCGGTATCGCGGCAGAGTCCTCGTTTTTTCCGTATCCGAAGATAGTTATTTTTTCTCCAACTGCTATTGGGTCCGATAACAGCAGAGGAACTGGGCCTATGTCCAGCACTCCCTCGATCGTTATCATAGCAACATCGTATGGAGAGGTGACGCTGCCGTTGTACTTCGGGTGATTGCGCCCACCAATAATTCTAAAAAACTGTCCATCTGCGAACACACCGGCACCACCCGGCGAAGCTGTAACTTGTGCACAATGAGCGGCTGTTAGCGCGTCATTAGTGGTTACCATCGTGGCTGAGCAATTCGAGATCGGAACTCCCGTTGCCGAAAACCCGACGATGGCGACTACCGGGCTTCGGCTGTAGTCGCATTGATCGCCACCAAAAACCTTTACGTTAAGATCGCTGCATGCGTTTGATCCACCCCCTCCCCCACCACATCCAATCAACGCAGTAATTCCGAGAGTGATGATTGTTTGTTTAATAGTTCTCATGGGGTTCCTTTGTGGTTTTTGCTGCCAGTAATTAGCGTTTGGAATGATTAACCCGTGGGTGAAAGGAAAGCCAGGGAGTGTATCAACTGATGAGTTAGGTTTAAGTCATGTAGCCTAGGTGGGTCTGCGGAATTAGTGCACCAAGATATGGTTAGCTTTATCTCTCGGTTCACGCTACTAGTCTCTAGGATATTTCAATCCCCCCGCCAATTCTTCTTATAAGGACGCCCCTACTTCCCACTTCCACTCCCCTCCAACGCCTCCCGAACCTCCGGCGCATTAAACAGCTCCTGGAATATATCTGTTACAGCGACTGAGAGTGGGTATCCGCTGCTTAGGCTCTTTACTCCTACGCTGCTCGACCGGCCTAGATAGCGGCCCTTGGAATCGGTTACTTCTAATGTCACTGAATGATAAAGAGAGACTGAGAGTCCAACGTATGAATCGGTCTTCCAGTCGTTGAGTGTTACAATGATATTTTTCGAATTACGGTAGCTGACTAAGCGAGCGACTACTACTTGCCTATCCTCAAATGGTTGGGTACTCACTATCTGCGCTACTACGTTGTGCTTGGATAGTGTGCTCTGAAGCAACGACGCTAAATCGTCACTTAATGGGCGGCCACTCTCGGTGTGAACCCCATACGGAATTCCTAGTGGTGGTCTGCTGTATCCAACCCAGTGGAGAGAGTGATCGCCCGCGACTACGTCCGGGCGCTTGTCCGATACGGCAAGAGAGACCGTTTTCGCTGTGTTTTCTGGGATCCGAAAATCACTCGCTCCGGTGTAACTTATCTTTTGCCCAAAGGCACATCCTGTCAGAACTGAGACGAGAAGGCTTAGAGTAAGATGGCGTATTTTTGTCATGGGAGGTTCTCTGTGTTTAGTTATTTGCAGCGATATCTTGGTCGGTGACGTCAGTTGGATCGGATTGCTGCACTGATTGGCCCGCTTCACTCTCTGATACTACTGGAACTTCTGACATAACCTTAGTTGGATCGTAAGCCATCTTTAATTCGCAGATACCGATCTGTGGGCTACCCGCCGGGCATCCATTCTGATAGCAAAAGCCATCTCCGCAGCTATACGGGTATCCGCGTGGACAACATTTTCCACTTGGGCACTCTAGTGGTGAGTCACCGGGACAACTCGATCCACCACCACCGCATCCCATCAAAGCTACCAATCCTACAGAAAGCATTATTTGTTTTACTTTAATCATAGAGTTCCTTACACATCTTCTTAAAACAGGAGGCATGAGCCTCTGCGATACCTAATAAAAAATTTTTCCCGCCCTTGGTTATACTTTTCTTGCCATTGTAATTAGCTTAGAGGCACATCTGGAATAGCCTCACGTAAGAACGAGTAGTTGCCCTGCAGGGTGAGATCGACAAAGGTGTTGCCATTGCCCTCCGCGCAATTATTCCCGCCACCCTGAACCGTAGCTACCACCTTTCCCTGATAAGTGGCCGCACCTCCCGAATCACCGAAACAGGTTCCCTGCCCATCGACGTTGAAAAGCGTGAAGATCAGCCCCTTTAGGAATCCTTGAACGGTTACACTGACGCCACGAGGGTTGCCATTTTCTAGAGCGGGAGTTCCATCAAAGCCATAGCCAACGACTTTGAGTACATCACCCTCCTGCGTAGGTCGAGAGAGGCCAAATCGCGCTGGTTGCACCCCGAAGTTTTGCGCGATCCCAGGGAATCGAACCAGTCCGATATCAAATGCCGAGCCTGATCCGCGGCCGAATAAAGGATTCGCAACAGCCTGCGTGGCTGTCTGACTTCCACGATCATGGTTAGCCGCTATTTTCTTGACGCCAACCACACAGTGCGCCGCGGTTAACACGACATCTTCACTGATAATTGTCCCGGTACAACCGCCCTTATCATCAATAATTAGTCGGACCGAGGGTAATGAGTCGCTTGTACACTCATCTCCATTAAAGACTTTAAAAGCACCACATGAGCCGGCGCTCGACTCTCCACCCCCTCCCCCACCACATCCAATCAACGCAGTAATTCCGAGAGTGAGGATTGTTTGCTTAATAGTTCTCATGGGGTTCCTTTGTGGTTTTTGCTGCCAGTAATTAGCGTGTGGGATGATTAACCCGCGGGGAAACAGAAAGCCAGGTAGTGTATCAACTGATGAGCTAGGTAGCTTTCTTGGCTCTACGAACAATTTCTCGCCAGCCGGTACCCGGCTCGCTGCGCTGCTTTTTCATCAGTAAAACGAACGCGATTGCGGGGGGAGATCTTTGAGTAGGTGTCGCAGTTGGAGAGATGATAAATGCGGCTCTTGCGGTTCCCTAGAATTGGGAGTTTTCCTGATGGTAGTGGGTTAATCGGTGTGGCCCCAGGGGCGCTTATGGCGTGGCGGAATTCCCACGGAGGGATCGGCTTAGGTTGTATCCAAAGGCCTCTTCGCTCTCGGCGCGCCTGGGCTTCTAATCGCGCAAGCTCCGTATCGCTTGGTGCGTACTTTTTATACCACCAGGCGTATCCGTTCCGTAAGATCTCGTGATTTAAAATCTCTCCTTTAGAAAGTGTGACGGTGCCTAGTGTGCGCCCATACTTGTCGGTGCCGTTGCTAATAACGGTGACTTGTTTGCCAAATATTAGGCTCCCTACATACTGCTTTGCTCGGTTGCCGAAGTCTTGAGATCTTTCAGGAGCATCAATTCCGTGAAGGCGAATTCGCTCACCTGAGCCTTTGTGCATCACTGTAATGGTATCGCCGTCAGAGACGCTGATTACTTTGCCTTGAAAGGAATCGGCGTGGGCTGGGAATGCTGCAGTTAGGCAGGTGTTAAATAGAAAGAGAAGGATAAAGGAAATACTCTTCAGAGACTTTGGTCTCGTTGTTATCAGGGAGGGCATATTTTAATTGTACTTCGTGGCGGGGTGGAGAGAAAGTGGTCGAGAGGCTGAGCGTCGCAGTGTTTTTGTTCAGCTAACGGGATAATCAGCAAAATATTTTCACCACAGAGGACGCAGAGGACACAGAGATCTCCATAGTTGCCAATAAAATGCCCTAGTCTCTGCCTCCTCTGTGGTGAAAAAGAACTGCGACGCCCTAGTCGAGTAGCTGGGGCTTGTTGGTGGGCTTAAAGGTAGGAGATCCGCTACTCTCGGAGAACGCGCCTCTGGCGCGCTGTGCTGGAGCTAAATTGGGTATCTCGGCTAGGCGGCGCTGGAGCGCCGCGGTCCGTTAAATTGGTGAGGGCCTTCTGAGCACTTTGGCTTAAGCTGTTTTGTATTTCGTCCCCTGTCTCTAATCAGACGGCTTGCGGCGAATAGCTGGTATAGCTAGAGCCTTATGCAATCTAGACGACTCTTCATATTCTTGACCGTGGTGTTTCTTGTTCTTGCCGCTCCGCTCTCTTGTGTGGCCGAGTCCGCTCGTGAGATGCGAAGCTCTGCAAGTCAGGCACTCGCGAACCTCTACTCGTCAACACCTGCAGCTAGGGTCCTCGGTGAGAAGGCAGCAGGAATTCTGGTATTTCCGGAGATTCTTAAGGGCGGATTCATCGTCGCGGCCCAATACGGAAACGGAGTGCTGTTTAAAGGGGGAAAAGCTGTTGGTTACTACAACACAACCTCTGGTTCGTTTGGCTTTCAGGCTGGGGTGCAAAGCTTTGGGTACGCGCTATTTTTTATGACTCAAGATGACTTAGCCTATCTTGAGCGATCGAGTGGATGGGAGATCGGAGTTGGGCCGAGCATAACGATCGTTGATGTCGGACTAGCCAGGTCGCTCTCTACAACAACCTTGCGCGAAGGTATGTATGCCTTTTTCTTTGACCAAAAAGGCTTAATGGGGGGTCTTGGGCTGCAGGGGACTAAGATAACTCGAATTCACCCTAAATAGCGGCGCTGTGTGGACTCCCCCCTACTACTCTCTCACTTCACGCTCGTTCAACTCTTTATCGCAACGATCGCTGTCAGCATCCTGGCTTTAGAGGCTGGATATCGACTTGGCGCACGGAGAAGACGCCGAACTGATTTTGAAAAGGATGCTCCAATAGGCTCATCAGTAGGAGCAACGCTTGGTTTGCTGGCTTTCATGCTCGCGGTGACCTTTGGCATCGCTATGGGACAATTTGATATACGACGTAAGGCGTTCTTTGATGAAGTAGACTCCATAAGCACTGCATACCGTCACGCGGATTTTCTTCCTGCAGAGCTAAGCATGCAGAGTAAAGAGGCGCTTAAGCACTACGTAGCGACACGTCTACAGGTAATCGACACGGGAGATATTCAATTGGCCGACACCAAGTCGCAACAACTCCATGACCAACTATGGAGCTATGTGAACACAGCAAGGGACCAGACCTCCAATCAGATCCTTTTAGGGATCTACATCAATTCGATCAGCGAGATGATGGATCTTCACACACGCCGAATACTCGCCGCGACTCAGCTACGCATTCCAACTATTATCTGGATAGTGCTCTACAGCGTTGCTTGCCTAGGGCTTACAGAGATGGGCTACCAAACCGGTATCAGCGGATCCGCCAGATCACCGGCATTTCTGGGTCTTGTATTATCTTTCGCCGCCGTGCTCTCGCTCATAGCGGATCTCGATCGCCCGCGAGAGGGCACGATATTCATAAGCCAAAAAGCTATGCGCGAGCTGCATCAGATGATGAATGCGCCCTAAGGAGAGACTAGGCAAAATCAATAGGTTAAGCGATCCTAAAACATTGCAGGGCGTCGCAGTGTTTTTGGTAAGCTGCTGGGATAATTAGTAAAATATTTTTTACCACAGAGGACGCAGAGGACACAGAGAAAGCTCAATAATTGCCCATAAAATGGCCGTTCTTTGTGTCCTCTGCGTCCTCTGTGGTGATAAAGAACTGCGATGCCCTAAAACATTGGCAGTTTTGGTATAATAATGGTATATATAAAGTATGGAATTTGAATTCGATCCCCATAAGAGTCAGTCTAACAAAAGTAAGCACGGGATCGATTTTGAAGAAGCGCGGGAACTTTGGAACGATCCTCATCTCTTGGAGATTGAGGCTCGCTCCACTGACGAATCACGCTTTCTGCTAATTGGAATGATTAAGGGTAAACACTGGAGCGCAGTCGTTACCTATCGTAACGGCAAGGTCAGAATTATTTCAGTAAGACGCTCCCGAGAAGAAGAGGTGGAACTATATGAAGAAAATTAAAGCCAAGGATTTTGATGCCGCTTTTGACCGTGGCGAAGATATTACCAAGCATCTTGATAAATCAAAAGCTCGGCGAGTTAATGCTGAACTTAAGAGAGTCAATATCGACTTTCCTGTTTGGGTGATTACAAGTTTAGATAAAGAGGCTCGGCGTCTTGGTATAACAAGACAATCGCTTGTGAAGATGTGGATTGCGGAGAAGTTTAAGGGCGATTCTCAGGCTTCTTAAGGAAGAGCGGCAAAAGCTTACCAACTCCTAGGGAAGGCCGCCTCCTACTGCTTTCTCACTTCACGCTCGCTCAACTCTTTATGAGGAAGTAGAGATCGCGGATGGGTATCTATTTACGCGCTGTTGGCACTTAACCCGCTTTGGACAGTGATGCTATCGATTACCTAGGGCGTCGCAGTTCTTTATCACCACAGAGGACGCCGAGGACACAGAGAACGGCCCTTTTATAGGCAATTATGGGGTTTTCTCTGTGTCCTCTGCGTCCTCTGTGGTAAAAAATACTTTACTAATTGTCTCAGCAACTTACCAAAAACACTGCGACGCCCTGTAGATTACCTCTGTTTTAGACTCATTTTATATCTCATGAAATCATGAGATGCAGTGAATGAATTAGCTTAATAGCTATCTGTAAACATCTCGTCTGTGGCTAATTTTAACCTAAAAACGGCAGTTAAGGAGGACCAAAACGGTGCGGCTGGTTAAAAACACAAGAGATTTTGAATTTTTCGGCGCGCAACCCTGGCACCGTCAGGGTGAGCACAGAAAATTCAAAAGCCGCGGTGATTTTAGCCAGATGCGCCGTTTTGGGACCCGCAACTGCCGTTTTTAGGTTTAAGCACAGTTACCACTATCTCACGCTCATAAATCTCATAAATAACGCGATAATCGCCGACGCGGACACGGTAGGAGCAACTTTAATACTCTTGCAATCGATAAACATAAAGCGCTGATTTGGCAGAGCCAATAAGCCTATGACTGATTCTCGTGACGTCTATTTGCGCGGCTAATAAAGCGTTTAACAAATAAGCGCTCTAACCCATTTCTGCCACAGCCCTATAGCCGTTGCGAATCATTCGCGACTAGGCGACTCACTTCGCTCGCTATCCGCCTGGCACGCTCATCAACGCTTATCTGTACACAATTAAGCTCTTCAAGTATCTGCCAGAGCCTGCGTCCGGTTTCTAACTTACTCCATACATGCTCGGCGCACTCAAACAAATACTCCGGCTGTGGAGATAGCGCGGCTATCCAACGCTCTAATGCGTCCGGAATATCAGAGATACTATTAACGGTTTCTGGACCTCCCCTACTTCTGACGAGCGGATTATCGCAGCCTGAGATCTTGGTTCGCGGATCTCCATTTTTAAAATAGATCACCGGCTTTCCGGCTAGCCACGCCATCGCCGCTTCCGCCACCGCGCCTTCATCGGGAACTCTTCCCGATGCGTTAAATACAAGCGAGCCACAACGGCAAACGACTTGATAACAATCTAACGCGTCAATAGCGCTGAGGAGATGAGTTCCAGCCTGTGCGTGAGAAAATCCTAGCTTCTCGAGGTATGGCTCGACTTTGACGAATTCAAGCCCATCACGATGCGGAAGAAATGTCTGAAATCCGCGCGCCTCTAAAGCTCCGGCGATCTGAGCCATGGTTTCGCGCTCCGCCTGATTGAATAGAGGTCCCGCGCAATAAACTAAACTGGTGTCACTCGTGGGGTGAATTGATCTCGGCTTCATAAATGATCCCTACTTAAGGTGTAATTAGTCGGAGAATCCATAAGTACTGAGAAACGTTTCGCACCTGGCTCAACAGCCCAAATAAGGGGTTTTGCGTGAAGCGTGGACTTTGAAAACTGATGCTCAAGATAATCAAGCTTTTCTGGCGCTCCAAAGTAGAGATGTGGCGCTCCGAGAAGAAAGCTATAGGGGGTGGCTCCCCTTCGCGCGAGGCCAGGCAGCTCCATTTGATAACGCCATGCCCGGCTAATTGCATCTGCAATCACCGAAGGAAGTTGAGCTAGGTTTCCCTTTGAGATAGCCTCCGTCACGCCATCTCGTAGCGAGCCTGGCCCGTCGAATATATCGAACCAGCTCTGAAAGCTGGGGCTTTCCACGACATCACGAGAGTCGATCGCCAGAGTAGTGGCGCCACTATAGGTTTTAATTTGATTGACCACATCTTCGTCAGCGTGAAAAAGATACGACCTGTCGTACTCAAGCTCGCTAACAACTTCCTCAATCCTCGCGTCGCAATTGGAGTGTGGGGTTTTAGAAGGTATGGTAAGCAGTTCCTCAAATCCACTTGAGGTATCCAGAACTAGCCGCAAAGTTACAGATGATGCGTTAATCGTGCTGATAAAATTGATGGCGTCTCGTTCGATATCCGCTTTCAGCTCTGTCGCGAGCTGATTAGAGATCTCGCCAAACGGATTGAGCTTGAACCATTTCGAGAGTTGCCGGCTTACATCGCCCGCCGTAACATCAAACATGTAGTAAAAGCTCTTGTCGAGCCGCCGAATCGCATCGGTCACTCCTGCGATGAGAGCGTTGTCACAAGGTTTCCCAAAAACTACAGCGCTTTGCCGATCCTGAAGTATTTTATTTAAGCAGTTTTGGTTGATTACTTTGGCGGGAAGCGCAAACGGCGCCGAAACGATAGAGGGCAGATTGTTGAACTCAGTGATACCGCTTAAATCCAAATCAGCTATAGACGCGGCATTGAGGCTAGAGTTGACTGAAACGATCTCGTTCATCTCACAACAATACACGAGTTCTAAGCACTAGTCGAAAACTTGGCTCCCGGTTTAGGGCGTCGCAGTTCTTTTTTTATCCCCCTCAGGAAGTCGGCCATTTGGAGTATTTTTGGGGTCTTAGACGGTTTATTTGGGGCTATCTGACAGGTGGATAGGTGAATTTGGGGAGGAAAAAAT